>NZ_CP149994.1:3160517-3476568 GCF_051307055.1 Dryocola sharpae
CGCCGCCGTCAGGCCAACTAAACGTACCGATTTCATATTTTGATCCCTGGCCGAGAAAGCCCGCTAACCGAAAACGTAGTGGAAGTATTATGCGTTATAGCCAGAAAAGCGAAAGCAGGAAAGCGAGGCATTGCGGGATGTCTCGCAAAGGGAAACCCCAGGGCTGCAAAGATTTCAGCAAACAGCTTTCTGCAAACCGGAAGCGAGATCGCCGCCGGAAAGGTTACATGCAGCCTTCCGGGTTATTTGTTTTTAAACAATAGGATAGATGGATGAGCAGCAGGCATCCCTGTTATCTTTTCCCATATCCCGCGGCCGTAACGCGGTGGTTAGCCAAAGTGATAATAAGAGACGGCTGAATGAGAAGAGCCGTAAATGCCCTACAAACCTTCGGAAAATCGCTCTATGGCCCGGCGCTGATTTTACCCATCCTCGGTTTGTTTATTGCGCCTGGTAACGTGCCGGGCAGCGGCAACCTTGCGGAGGACTTGCCTTACCCAGCCACTCTTCCGTTCAGCATATGAGAATGGGCGAGCTTTTCCTTTTTCACCAGACTTTGCTGATGCAATAGCTTGCGTCGGAGCCACCATTGAAAGGCGGCTATGAAAAAGCCCTGCAGGCGTTTACGCTCAAACGCACCGTGCCGACCATGCAGCATGCAAAAGCGATTCTCGATGAGATGCCCGAAGCCAACCGTGATTACCGGCCGCAGTTACAGCAGGCGTGGAAAGGTGGCGAGGCGGTGAAATAGTTCTTTTATGTCATAAATTCGAGATACCTCGCGCCCCGGGAGATGGTCGCTTGTCGGTTTAGTAAAAAACGCCGACAATCCGATAGTGAATAACGATTCGGAGGCAACCATGTCCACCTCTTTCTTTGTCGCGGGCGACTGGCTCGCAGAGCATATTTTTGACGAGGATATCCAGATTCTGGATGCTCGTATGGCTCCTGCAGGCCAGGAGCATCTGCGCGATATGTCAGCTGAATATCTCGCCGGGCATTTACCCGGCGCCGTCTTTTTCGATATTGAAGCCCTGTCCGATCGTACCAGCCCCCTGCCCCATATGATGCCGCGTGCTGAAGCCTTCGCCGTTGCCATGCGTGAATTGGGCATAAGCAGCGATAAGCATCTGATTGTTTATGATGAAGGCAACCTGTTCTCCGCCCCACGCGCCTGGTGGATGCTGCGCAGTTTTGGCGTCGAAAATGTCTCTATCCTCGCCGGTGGGCTGGCGGACTGGCAGCGAGAAGAGCTGCCGCTGCAACAGGGCGTAATCGAGCTGCCGGAGGGAGAATTTGACGTCAATTTCGATCCGGAAACGATCAAGCGTCTGACGGACGTTTTGCTGGTCAGCCATGAAGGCACCGCGCAGATTGTGGATGCCCGTCCTGTGGCACGTTTTCATGCCGAAGCGGATGAACCGCGTCCAGGCCTGAGACGCGGGCACATACCCGGCGCGTTAAACGTGCCATGGGGCGATCTGGTGGAGAACGGCCAGTTGAAAACCACCGACGAGTTAAGCGAGATTTTCGCCCGTCAGGGCGTCCGCTTCGACAAGCCGGTGATTGCGAGCTGCGGCTCGGGCGTTACCGCCGCCGTCGTGGTGCTCGCGCTGACAACGCTTGGAGTAAATGGCGTTTCACTGTACGACGGCTCCTGGAGTGAATGGGGCGCGCGTGCAGATTTACCCATCGAACCGGCGCAGTAACGAATAACCGGCTGGCAGGGCTGCTGGAAAGCGGGAATCTTTAACCCGCGCGGAATATCGGGTGCTCTCGCATCTTACCGCTTCTCCGCTGCTGGTCGGCAATATCACCGTTCGCGAACTGGCGCAGGCGACGTTTGTCTCCAGCGCCACTATTATGTATGCGGCTGTGCCAGAAGCCGAGGTTTAGCGGCTACAGCAAGTTTATCTGGCGCTGCAAACCGCTGCTTTCCGGCACGCCCAGATCGCCCATCAGCCTCTCCAGCCTGCCGCAACGCTGCCGGCGTTGTTCGTCGGTTTGTTGCTAATTATCAGCAGACGTTCCGCTGGGTCACACCTGAGCTGATGGCGCAAGGGATGTCGATCGTGGCATTTACCCGCACATAGCCAAATAGCTTGGCCGAGCTGGCGGAAGTGCATTTTAAGCTCTACGACGAGGCAACCCACTTTGCGGCGCAAGCCGCCGGGATCGCCTCGTTTGGGTCAAATCTGGTTATGCCGATCGATTAGCTGCTGTTGCAGGCAGCCGCCCGACCCACCCTCCCGCAAAGAGGGCGGAATAAAATCAGATGATACGGTTGGTTTTAAAATCGCGCAGGAAACTGCCCCAGCGGCGCTCATAAAACGGCGTGATGTGCGCCAGCATAAAGTGGCTGATGCCCTTCTCCCCTTCGGCTACCAGACAGATATCTACCGGCTCATCGCCCGGTAAGGTGTCGGTCGCCACGCTTCCCGCCTGGCGAATAATCGCCTCAACGTCACCGTCGGCTTCAATGCCAATCAGCAGGTTTGGCTGCTCGTCCGCCTGCTCTTTGATTGAACAAAGAAACGCCCGCTTGACGGTTTTCAGGCTCTTAAAGAGGGTCGTTAACGATTCCACCATCTGCGCTGGCGGTTCTGCGACCTCAGAAAGCAGCAAAGAGGCGCCGCCTTCCAGCACCTCCTGCTGGCTGAGCGGATCGCCTTCAGCACTCATCAGGTGACTGATTTCACGCGGGGTAAACTCTTTGCCGGTTGGCAGCTTAGCGTTCAGGAACAGGCTCTCGCCGAGCGTCATTTCAAACAGCGTGCGTGCCGGCATGGCGACAAAAGCCTGCTCATGGCTGATGGCCTGCTGCAGCGCTCCTACAGAAGAGAAAAACGGAATCACGGAGGTGCCGTCCTCTTTTTCCCAGTGCTGCAGTTCAACCGCGCTGTCCGCATCGATGGCCTCGCCTTCCGCCGCTTCTCCCGGTACCCAAACGGTGGATTCCAGCAGCACGCGGAAAAATGCCGGGCGATGGGCAGGCTCGGTCGCCGCCTGCTCCAGCAAGGTTTCTAATTCATTTTTGGTTTCTGACATTGTGGTTCCAGGGAAAAGCATAATTCGTAGAGTGGATAAACGCAGTGCCATCCACCGCTAACTTAAAACCAGGGCGGATGATGCAAGCTTATCCGCCCTACAAAAAAGCGTTACTTATCACTTAATAAGTTAGCAATCGCACGCACGCCCAGGCCCGTCGCGCCCGCAGACCACTGCTCCACCGCGCCTTTACGATAGGTTGCCGAGCAGTCGATGTGCAGCCAGCCTTCGTGGTAATTTTCCACAAAGTGGGACAGGAAACCTGCCGCAGTGCTCGCGCCCGCCGGGAAAGATGGGTTCGAGGTGTTATTCAGCTCCGCAAAGTTAGACGGCAGCTGATTGCGATGGAATTCGGCCAGCGGCAGGCGCCAGAAGGGTTCGTTCTCCTGCGCAGCGCTTTCCAGCAGGCGGTTTACCAGCGCGTCGTCAAAGCTGAACAGCGCGTGATAGTCGTTGCCCAGCGCGGTTTTTGCCGCACCGGTTAAGGTTGCGCAGTCGATAATCATCTCTGGCTTTTGCGCGCTGGCGTCAATCAGGCCATCGGCCAGCACCAGGCGGCCTTCCGCATCGGTATTCATCACCTCGACGGTTTTGCCGTTGCGATATTTAATGATGTCGCCAAGCTTGAAAGCGTTGCCGCTGACCATGTTGTCCGCACAGCACAGGTAAAGCTTCACGCGTTTGTTCAGGCCTCGGGTAATGGCAAATGCAAGCGCGCCGGTAATGGTTGCGGCGCCGCCCATGTCAGACTTCATGGAATCCATAAAGGCGCTTTGTTTCATGCTGTAGCCGCCGGAATCAAAGGTGATACCTTTGCCGACCAGGGCTGCGTATACCGGCGCATCCGGGTTGCCGGTTGGGTTGTAATCCAGCGCCAGCAGAACCGGTGGACGCTCAGAACCACGGCCTACGGTATGAATACCCATATAGTTCTGCTCGCGCAGATCTTCGCCTTTGGTGATGCGGTAGGAGACGTGGTCGCATGCCACGTCGTTCAGCAGATCGATGGCGCGGGAAGCCAGCTGTTCCGGGCCGAGCTCTTCAGCCGGAGTGTTGATGGTGTGGCGCACCCAGTCGATGATTTTCAGGCGGTTATCGAGCTCTTTTTGCTGCGCTTCATCAAGCGGCGCCCAGTCGACTTTACGCGTGCCTTTTGGTGCGCGATAGCCCTGCCAGAACGCCCAGCTTTTCTCCACGTCCCAGCCTTCGCCCGCCAGCTGTACATGCTTCAGGCCCTGACCATCGATTTTACGTGCGGCACGCTGAATTAAGCCCGGATCGTCTTTGCCGGTCAGGTGCAGGATGATGCCTTCATCGTTGATGCTATAGGCGGCTTTTTCGCCCCAGCGCGCGTCGGCAGGCGCGGTGGAAAGCGTAATTTTCATGGCTTCTGACATTTTGTTTTCCTTCTATTTTTTTCAGCACATGCTAGATATGAAACGGGCCGCCTGAGGCAGCCCGCTTGGTTTAACTATTCTGCTTCATCTAACCAGACTAACAGAATCGCTTCCAGAATTTTTTCACTGGATGCGTCTGGATCGTCGTCAAACTCTTCCAGATCGCAGATCCACTGATGAAGGTCGGTAAAACGCACCGTTTTCGGATCGAGATCCGGACGGCTGTCGTACAGCGCTTCGCCGATCTCACGGCTATCGGTCCATTTCAGTCCCATTAGCGACTCCTGTTAGTGCTCGCGCGCATGGTTGATGGTGTAGCGCGGCATTTCAACGACCAGATCTTCGTCGGTAACGCGCGCCTGACAGCTCAGACGGCTTTCAGGCTCAAGGCCCCAGGCCTTATCGAGCATATCATCTTCATCTTCCGTGCTCTCGGCAAGAGAGTCGAAACCTTCACGCACCACGCAGTGGCAGGTCGTGCAGGCGCAGGATTTCTCACAGGCGTGCTCAATCTCGATACCGTTGCGCAGGGCAACGTCAAGAATGGTTTCACCGACATTCGCTTCCAGAACTGCGCCATCCGGACAAAGGTCCTGATGAGGCAGAAAAACAATCTTTGGCATGTTAAACCTCGTCCACGGAGTGGCCTTTCAGCGCCTTACGGATTGATTCATCCATACGACGAGCGGCAAAATCCTGGGTTTGTTTGTCTACGTTTTTAATGGCTTGTTCAATCGCATCGGTGTCATCGCCTGCGGCGGCGGCGCCAAGCGCTGCCATCGCTGCATCGATATCCGCGCGTTCGGCGGCGCTTAACAGCGCGGCATCCGAGTTCAATGCACCCTGCAGGCTTTCCAGCACGCGGGCTGCATCAACTTTTTGCTCTGCAAGCATGCGCGCTTTCACGTCATGCTCGGCAAAGCTCATGGAATCCTGAATCATGGCGGCGATTTCGCCATCGCTCAGGCCATAAGACGGTTTCACCTGAATAGAGGCTTCCACGCCGGTGGATTTCTCCATGGCGGTGACGCTCAGCAGGCCATCGGCATCGACCTGGAAGGTAACGCGGATGTGCGCCCCGCCGGCAGGCATGGCAGGAATGCCGCGCAGCGTAAAGCGCGCAAGCGAGCGGCAATCCTGCACCAGCTCACGCTCGCCCTGCAGAACCTGAATCGCCATCGCAGTCTGACCATCTTTAAAGGTGGTGAAATCCTGCGCCCGCGCTACCGGAATGGTGGTATTACGCGGTATGACCTTTTCAACCAGGCCGCCCATAGTTTCAAGACCGAGCGACAGCGGGATAACGTCCAGCAGCAGCATTTCGCTGTCCGGCTTGTTGCCTACCAGAATGTCGGCCTGAACGGCCGCGCCAATGGCGACGACTTTATCCGGATCGATAGAAGTAAGCGGCGTGCGGCCAAAGAATTCACCCACGCGTTCACGCACTAACGGCACGCGGGTCGAACCGCCAACCATTACCACTTCCAGCACTTCTTCAGCTTCTACCGCCGCGTCTTTCAGCGCGCGGCGGCAGGCCAGCAGCGTTCTTTTTACCAAAGGGGCAATCAGGTCGTTGAACACTTCACGCGTGACGGAGCCTTTCCAGCCCGCCACTTCAACGGTGGTGCTTTCGGCATCGGTGAGCGCGATTTTTGCAGCAATGGCCGCATCGAGTAACTGACGCTGGACGCGATCGTCGCTGCGATCGGCGACGCCCGCCTGTTCGCGCAGCCAGTCGGCCAGCAGATGATCGAAGTCATCGCCGCCCAGCGCGGAATCGCCGCCGGTGGCCAGCACTTCAAACACGCCGCGGCTTAAGCGCAGAATGGAAATATCAAAGGTGCCGCCGCCCAGGTCATAAACGGCAATAACGCCTTCCTTGCCGGAATCCAGACCATAGGCGATAGCCGCTGCAGTCGGTTCATTCAGCAGGCGCAGAACATGCAGGCCAGCCAGACGCGCCGCGTCTTTGGTGCCCTGGCGCTGCGCATCGTCGAAATAGGCGGGAACGGTAATCACCACGCCATCAAGTTCACCTTCCAGCGCTTCGGTAGCACGTGCGGAAAGCGCTTTCAGGATGTCGGCGGAAATGCGAACAGGATTAAGCAATCCCGCAGGCGTTTCGATCATCGGCAGGCCGTTTTCGCTGGCCCTGAGACGATAGGGAAGATGGGGATAGCGCGCCTGAATGTCGGCCAGAGAGCGGCCCATCAGGCGTTTTACGGAGCTGACCGTGTTTGCCGGGTCAAGCGCCGCCTGAGCACGCGCGTCCCAGCCCACGTTCAGGCCGTCTTGCTGGTAGTGTACGACTGAAGGTAACAGATGGCGCCCTTCGCGGTCAGCCAGCGTTTCGGCTTGTCCACTGCGCACGGTCGCCACCAGAGAGTTGGTGGTACCTAAGTCGATGCCCGCGGCCAGTTTACGCTGGTGCGGCGCGGCGCTCAGGCCGGGCTCACTGATTTGTAATAACGCCATTTTGAGCTTCCAGTTAAAAATCGAGCAGCTTTTCTTCGAGTTGTTCTATCTGGCTGCGCAGTTTATCGAGAAAACGCAGTTTACGCACGGTATCCGCCGCCTGCGTCCAGTCCTGGGTATCCAGTTGCTGCACCATCTGCGCGCTGCGAGTTTTCACCATCGCATCAACGCCTTTTGCGAAGCTTTCAAGGCGCCCGGCGTCTTTCGCCTGCTCAATATTATCAAGCTCTTCACGCAGTTCGAGCTGCTCCATCAAAAACGCGGTATCGCGCACGGTATGCTGCTCGTTCGCGAGATCAAAACCGTTGAGAGAGAGAATATACTCGGCGCGCAGCAAAGGGTGACGCAGCGTTTGCCAGGCCTGATTGATGGTCGCAGATTGTTGTACCGCCAGCAGTTGCTCCGCCTGAGGGCGGCTGGCGTATTTATCCGGATGGAACTGACGCTGCAGCTCCTGGTAACGGGTAGCCAGCAGCTCGGTGTTGACGGTAAAGCCTACCGGTAACCCAAAGAGGGTAAAGTAATCCATAACAGACTCGGGGTTAACAGGGTAAAGCGCCATACCCCACGAACGCGGGGTATGAGCTGAAATCAGACGTGGAAGCTTTCGCCGCAGCCGCACTCATCTTTAACGTTCGGGTTGGTAAACTTAAACCCTTCGTTAAGGCCTTCTTTCACGAAGTCGAGCACGGTGCCGTCTAAAAATTGCAGGCTTTTACCATCGACGACCACTTTCACGCCTTTGTCTTCGAACACGGTGTCTTCTGCCATCGGTTCATCAACAAACTCCAGAACATAGGCCATGCCGGAGCAGCCGGAAGTCCGCACGCCTAACCGCAGGCCAAAGCCTTTACCACGGTTGGCTAAAAAGGCATTCACACGAGCGGCAGCACTGTCGCTAAGGGTAATCGACATACAACAACCTCAATCAGATATTATTTCGCTTCACGCTTGCTTTTATAATCCGCGATAGCCGCTTTAATAGCGTCTTCCGCAAGAATTGAGCAGTGAATTTTTACCGGCGGCAGTTCGAGTTCGTCTGCGATATCGGTGTTTTTAATCGCCTGCGCTTCATCCAGGGATTTACCCTTAACCCACTCGGTGACCAGCGAGCTTGAAGCAATCGCCGAACCACAGCCGTAAGTTTTGAAGCGCGCGTCTTCAATAATACCTTCATTGTTGACTTTGATCTGCAACTTCATCACGTCGCCACAGGCCGGTGCGCCTACCATGCCGGAACCTACGCTCTCATCGCCGTTGTCAAAAGAACCAACGTTGCGTGGGTTTTCGTAGTGATCAATTACTTTTTCGCTGTAAGCCATTTTTACTTCTCCTGAATCCGAAACCGATAATTAGTGATGAGCCCATTCGATGGAGTTGATATCCACGCCCTGCTTGAACATCTCCCACAGCGGAGAAAGGTCGCGCAGACGGCCGATGGATTTACGTACCAGCTCAATGGTGTAGTCGATCTCTTCTTCAGTGGTGAAACGACCCAAAGAGAAACGGATGGAGCTGTGGGCGAGCTCGTCACTCATACCCAGCGCACGCAGCACGTAAGACGGCTCAAGGCTTGCTGAGGTACAGGCGGAACCTGAGGAAACCGCGAGGTCTTTCAGCGCCATGATCAGCGACTCACCTTCAACGTAGTTAAAGCTCACGTTAAGGATATTCGGCGCGCCGTGCTCCAGATCGCCGTTCAGATAAACTTCTTCCATGTCTTTCACGCCGTTCCACAGACGGTTACGCAAAGTACGCAGACGGGCCATTTCAGACTCCATCTCAACTTTCGCGATACGGTAAGCTTCGCCCATGCCGACGATCTGGTGGACAGGCAGAGTACCTGAACGCATGCCGCGTTCGTGGCCGCCGCCGTGAATCTGCGCTTCGATACGAATACGCGGCTTACGACGAACGTACAGCGCGCCAATCCCTTTAGGACCGTAGATTTTATGGCCGGAGAAGGACATTAAATCAACTTTCAGCGTGCTGAGATCGATAGGCAGTTTGCCCACGCTCTGGGTCGCATCCACATGGTAGATGATGCCGCGCGCGCGGCACATTTCGCCGATTGCCGCGATATCCTGCACCACGCCGATTTCGTTGTTGACGTGCATGACGGAAACCAGAATAGTGTCGTCACGCATTGCCGCTTCAAGCGCTTGCAGAGAAACGATGCCGTTGCTCTCAGGCGCCAGATAAGTCACCTCGAAGCCTTCGCGTTCAAGCTGGCGACAGGTATCCAGCACGGCTTTGTGTTCGGTTTTTACGGTGATGATGTGCTTGCCTTTCTTCTGATAGAAGTTGGCGGCACCTTTAATAGCGAGGTTATCAGATTCAGTTGCGCCTGATGTGAAGACGATCTCACGCGGGTCAGCGCCCACCAGGTCTGCGATTTGGTTACGAGCGATATCAACCGCCTCTTCCGCCTGCCACCCGAAACGGTGCGAGCGGGAAGCCGGGTTACCGAAGGTTCCGTCCATCGTCAAACACTGCATCATCTTCTCGGCAACACGCGGATCGACAGGCGTCGTTGCGGAATAGTCCAGATAAATCGGTAATTTCATTGCTCTTAAGCTCCGTACATCACTTCAATACGAAGAATCAGGCAGAAAAAGTCCAGCCGGGTGCGCCGCACCCGAGCCTGATTCTAAAAATATTTTCTGTATACTTAATCGATGCTGCTTATGCGCGCAGTTTAACGTCGATGGCGTCCTGAGAACGCGTGGTGCGATGGTTTTCGTGCTGCTGACGGCCTGACACATCCAGTACTTCCTGGTTATTCACCAGTTCACCTAAGGTTATATTGTTCAAAAAGCCGGTCAGACGGTCGCTCAGATCGCGCCACAGCGCGTGGGTCAGGCACTTATCGCCGCCCTGGCATCCGCCTTTGCCCTGACAACGGGTCGCGTCGACGGATTCATCAACGGCGCTGATCACTTCACCCACCGCGATGCTGCCTGCATCTTTCCCTAACAGGTAACCGCCGCCAGGACCGCGCACGCTGGCAACGAGGCCATTTTTACGCAGGCGGGAGAACAGCTGCTCCAGGTAGGAGAGTGAAATACCCTGGCGCTCGGAAATATCAGCTAACGGAACCGGACCCGATTCGGAGTTCAACGCAACGTCGAGCATTGCGGTCACAGCGTAGCGCCCTTTTGATGTCAGTCTCATGTCTTGCTTAACCTCAAATAGCCCCTCGAGCCGGGGGTTTTTAAAAATGTGATTGTCCACATAGCAGGCCGCAAGTCTGACATTCCTGAGTAAAATGGTCAACTATTTAACCCAGTAATTTACTCAAGTATTATTTGCCCGATTTCTTGTCGCTTTCAATAGAGGAAAGCATGCCCCGCAGGATGCTAAGCTCTTGACTTTCCGGGCGTGCGCGCGTGAAGAGGCGACGAATTCTGCTCATTACCTGGCCCGGATGGCTGGCGCGAATAAAGCCGGAATTCAGCATGACTCGCTCAAGGTGACCGTAGAAACGCTCTAGATCATCGACCAGCGGATAAGGCGTCTCTTCCTCTATTACTTCAGCACCCTCTTCCTGCGTGGCAAGCCAGGCAATGCGTACTTCATAGGCAAGGATCTGAACCGCCATCGCCAGATTCAGCGAGCTGTATTCCGGGTTAGCCTGAATCGCTACGTGATAGTGGCACTTCTGCAGCTCTTCATTCGTTAAGCCGACGCGTTCGCGGCCAAACACAATCGCCACCGGCGCATGTTTTGCTTCCGAGATGCTTTTCAGGCCGCATTCACGCGGGTTCAGCATTGGCCAGGGCAGCGTTCGGGAGCGCGCGCTGGTGCCGACAACAAGGCTGCAGCCCGCAAGGGCTTCGTCCAGCGTATCGACGATTTTCGCATCGCCAATGACATCGCTGGCACCCGCAGCGAGCGCGATTGCCTGAGAATCTGGTTTCACCAGCGGATTGACCAGCCACAGGTTTGTTAATCCCATCGTTTTCATTGCACGGGCTACCGAGCCCATGTTGCCGGTGTGGGAAGTTTCAACCAGCACAATACGTACGTTATCCAGCATGCTTAATTCATAGCCTTAAAAGAATATCGCAATATCTTATCATAACCCTGGGACATAATCCGAACGCTCTGCTATACTCCGCCGCGTTTTCCGTTCTTTAACATCCAGTGAGAGAGACCGATGCATCCGATGCTCAACATCGCCGTGCGCGCTGCGCGCAAGGCGGGTAATTTAATTGCCAAAAACTACGAAACCCCGGACGCTGTTGAAGCGAGCCAGAAAGGCAGCAACGATTTTGTGACTAACGTTGATAAAGACGCCGAGCGTCTGATTATCGAAGTCATTCAAAAATCTTATCCGCAACACACCATTATCGCCGAAGAGTCAGGCGAGTTAGCGGGTAGCGAACAGGATGTGCAATGGGTTATCGATCCGCTGGATGGCACCACCAACTTCATCAAACGTTTGCCGCACTTCGCGGTCTCAATCGCTGTTCGTGTTAAAGGCCGCACCGAAGTCGCCGTGGTCTATGATCCGATGCGCAACGAGCTGTTCACCGCCGTTCGCGGTCAGGGCGCGCAGTTAAACGGTTATCGTCTGCGCGGCAGCACCGCCCGCGATCTCGACGGCACTATCCTGGCGACAGGTTTCCCGTTCAAAGCTAAGCAGCACGCTACTCCTTATATGAATATCGTGACCAAACTGTTCACGCAGTGCGCAGACTTCCGTCGTACCGGCTCTGCTGCGCTGGATCTGGCCTACGTTGCCGCTGGTCGCGTTGATGGTTTCTTCGAAATTGGCCTCAAGCCGTGGGACTTTGCCGCAGGTGAGCTGATTGCGCGTGAATCTGGTAGCCTGGTGTGCGATTTCACCGGCGGCCATAACCATCTGATGACCGGCAACCTCGTTGCGGGTAACCCACGCGTAGTGAAAGCGATGCTGGCTACCATGCGCGATGAGCTGAGCGAAGCGCTGAAGCGCTAAGTTCTGATGGCGGGCGGCGCTGACGCTGGCCCGCCGATTGTTGAATTGTTATAGGGTGGATAAGCGCTAACGCCATCCACCTTAGATTCAGAAAGGCCGTATCCCACGCGTTACCGGTTGCGCGCTCAGCCACATCACCGCCGCCGCAATAATCAAAATTATGCTTCCCGCCAGCGCAAGCGTGGCCCAGCCGATTTGCCGCCACAGTACCGGTGCTTTATTACTGCTCAGGCGAACCGCAAACTTCCGGAAGCTGTGCACCAGCAGCGCAAGGCCGGAAATGGTAATCGACGTGCCTGCCGCCATCGCCAGCGCGGAGAGCATTCCCCAGCTAAAGACGCCAATCACCTTACTGAACAGCAGCACCATAATCGCACCGGAACATGGGCGCATCCCCATCGACAAAACGATCGTCATGCGGGCACGCCAGTCCTCTCCTGCTGCCAGCTGTTCTTTTGACGGCAGGTGCTGATGTCCACAGCCGCAGTTAGCGTCATGGACATGATATCCGGTGAAGGCCGTAAATTTTTTTGGCTTACGCAGCGCCTGCCGGAGTTTACGAAGCGCGCGTATGCCAAGCAGCACGCCCAGAATGCCGACTAAAATATAGCTGCTCTTCTCAAGCCAGAAGCTGCTCATATGCAGCTGGCGCGACGGCAGGTGCAGAATGCCGAGCACGACTACCACCAGCGCTATCGCCACCAGTCCCTGCAACAGCGAGGCGGCGAACGTCAGTTTCAGACTGCTTTTCAACTGCGAGGGATGCGTGGCGAGCCATGTGGTTATCACGACCTTGCCGTGCCCGGGCCCCAGAGCGTGCAGCACGCCGTAAACAAGACTGAACGACAGCAAAGACCATCCCGCCCGCGCGGGATTTTCCGCCACCTGGTGCAGCAGGCTGCTTAACTGCTGGTTAATCGATCTTTGCCATGCGGCGCTATGAAGCAGGATCTGCGGCCAGTACTGCCAGACGGCATATAACGCGCTTATCGACAGCAGCAGGAAAAGCGCCAGCGGCCACATATGCCACAAGCGTCGGGTATCTGGTTTAACGGAGAAATCTACTGACATTGTAACGTTACCTGCTGAGCAAACTGTTTACCTAAGTCCATATCTTCCGGCGGCGCATCGGCCTTATCAAGGGACTGAGCGAAAGCCAGCGTATCTTCCGTTGGCTGCGGCGTTTTTACGGTAATCCGGCAGCCCTGCGCCAGCTCTTGTGGCAGCTTTGCATCCGTGGGCTGGTCATAACTCATATCAACAAAGTAGGTCGGGTCAAAGGTGGCGAAGGTATAAGTTTGCCCTTTTAAAGGCTGTGGATGCGCCAGCGGTAAGGTAAAAGTAAGCACCGCCTGATGATTGACCCGCGCCAGACTGTATGCGGTGGGCAAATTATTGAACTTCACTTTTTCACCGTTATGCCAGAATTCGGTAAAGTAGTGCTGCCCCAGCACGTTAGCCATAACTTCAGCGGCCAGCTTCTTCCAGACGGGCGAGTCAGGCTTTGCATCGCCCGCGTCATACAGTAGATCTGCTGAAGTGATTTCATCCATCGTCCACTGCATTTTCAGACCGGTCATCTGCCCGTCCCGACTCATCACCGTGGTCACAAGCGTTATGAAACTGTGGGGATGCGCCAGCGCAACGGGTGTCCAAAGCGCCGTGGCAATTGCGATCGTCCTTATTTTGCTATACAAATTCCTGCGCATTTTCCCCTCAGCAAAAAAATTCTGTGAGCCAGTCATAATTCCGCAATTAAAAAGCGCGCATGCGGCGATCCGCAGTAAAAGCTTTAGCTATTCTTAGCTAATCACTATAACTGGACCCTACGGATGATGACTCTGCTCTCCACAACACCATCTGTGCTCTCCAGTCCGCAGCGACGCTGCCACCTGCTTTTGATGCTTTATCTTCCGGGCCAGGCGGTGACCCCGGAGATTCTGGGCAGGATTAACGGAGTAGACAGTATTAAAGCCCTGCAAGATATAGCCGACACGGGCGATGAAATCCAGCGTTATCACCGGCTGACGATGATTACCGAACCCGATGGCAGCTACCGGATTGAGGGCAGCGCGCTCAACAGACGTCTTTGTTTGTTGCACTGGCTGCGAAGGGCGCTGCGGCTGTGCCCGCACTTCGTGCAGCACCACTTTACCCCGGCGCTTAAAGAGCAACTCAGAAAGCAGGGCATCACAAAAGCCCTGTATGACGAAACGAATCTTCAGGCGCTGGTGAGCCTCTGCGCTCGCCGTCTGCAGCGCCAGTTCGATAGCCGCGACATTCAGTTTTTAAGCCTTTTTTTGCAGTATTGCCTGCATCAGCATCAGCTGGGGAATACGCCTGAGTTTAACGAAACGCAGCGTGAATGGACGCGCCTGCGCCCGGAATACCTCGCCGCGCAGGAGATCGCCCGGCACTGGACGCGTCGCGTAAAGCAGCCTGCTCACGAAGAAGAACAGCTTTTTCTGGCCCTGCTGTTTCGGCTGCTGCGTACCCCGAACCCGCTGCGCGATAATCATCAGCAAGATTTACGCCTGCGCGCTTCTGTCTGCGCGATGATTGCCCGTTTTCACGAGCTGGCGGGGATGTCGTTCAGCGATGAACAGGGGCTGAGCGACCGGCTCTATATTCATCTTGCCCAGGCGCTCGACCGCTGCCTGTTTGCTATCGGAATCGACAACAGCCTGCCGGATGAAATCACCCGTCTGTACCCAAAGCTGATGCGAACCACTCGCGAGGCGTTTGGCGTCTTTGAAGCGGATTACGGCGTTCAGTTCTCAGACGAAGAGGTGGGGCTTGTGGCGGTGATTTTTGGCGCCTGGCTGATGCAGGAGAATGATTTGCAGGAAAAGCAGGTGTTGTTGCTGACGGGAAATAATGCCGAGCTGGAACAGCAGATTGAACAGCAGCTTCGCGAGCTCACTTTGCTACCGCTGAATATTAAACATCTGACCGTGCACGGTTTTCAAAAAGACGGCGCGCCAAAAGAAGTGGTGCTGGTTGTCACGCCCTACTCAACCAGCCTGCCGCTTTACTCGCCTCCGCTGATCCACGCTACGCTGCCGCTGGGCGACCATTTGCAGCAGCATATTCGTGAAATACTGGAGGCTTAGGCTGGCCTTGCCGCGACTCGTGGACGCAGCACGAGCGCCGGCAACGCTACCAGCGCCATAATCCAGAATACGCCGCCCTGCATATGCTGGTACAGGAAGCCTGAGAACATCGTCATGATGGCAATCCCACCGCCCATTGCGACGGCCGAATAGACCGCCTGCAGACGGATCACCTCGCTCCCCTGACGCGCCGAAATATAACGCATGGCCGCCAGATGGCAAACGGTGAAGCTTCCGCAATGCAGGATCTGCGCCGCAATCAGCCACGGCAGATCGGTGGTCCAGGCCATCAGGCTCCAGCGCAGGATGCCCGCCGCGCCGGAAAGCAGCAGCAGGTCACGCGCGCCCCAGCGGCGGAACAGCCTGTTGCTAAGCGCAAAGACGACGATCTCCGCCACCACGCCCAGCGACCATAAATAGCCGACGACCGAGGCAGAATAACCTGCGCCCTGCCAGTAAATAGCGCTGAACCCGTAATAGGCGGCGTGCGCCCCTTGCAGCAGCGACACGCAGGCAAGAAAGCGCCACGAGCTGAACACCAGCGTTTTCCAGGCCTGCCAGCCCGCGCCTTCTTTCTGCCGCGCTTCCCCCTGCGGCATCACCGATGGACGCAGCAACATGCCAATCAGCATGGAAGCCAGGCCGATGCTCAGCAGCACCAGAATCGCCCGGTAGCTGAACACGCTGACCAGCTTGCCGGTTATCGCCGACCCAATGACAAACGCCAGCGATCCCCACAGGCGTACCCGCCCGTAATCCATCTTGATTTGTTTTTGCCAGGTTCCGGCCAGCGCATCCGTAAGCGGCACCAGCGGCGAGAAAAAGAGGTTAAACCCAACCATCACCACCAGTAGCCAGGCGGATGTTTGCCCGAACCAGAAAGCAACGGCAAAGAGCAATGTCAGCAGGGCAAGCAGACGCAGAGCAAACACAAGTCGGCAAGGGTCGGTGACGCGTGGCGCCAGAAGCAGGCTACCGATGAAACGCGCGATTAAACCCGCGCCTAACAGAAGCCCGATAGTTTCAGGCGGCAGGCCTACCCCGGCAAGCCAGACGCTCCAGAATGGCAGGAAAATCCCGTAACTAAAGAAGTAGGTAAAATAACTGAGCGCCAGCCAGCGCGTAGAGTGCAAAACCATGATCCCTCCCGTTTTGGAGGCGATAGTGTGGCGGAGCGCAGGCTGGCTTGCAAGCTATCATTAACAGTTTAATAACACCTACATATTAAAAGGTTACCTGGCGTATATAGAGCAGACTGGATAGCGAAAAATCATCCGCCCCGCACGATGGCGAGCTGCATTTTCATCCGCACAGGCTCCCCTTTTTTGAGCAACACCGGTCCCGGCTGTCCGGGCATATTGTGCGCACTCCCGATTTTGGGCAATTAACCCGTGCGCAGCAGGTCATGGGAATCGGTTATTTGTACGTAGAAGATCTGCTGGCAGGTTAAGCACGGGCGTTTATTTAAAATACCGTGTCTGGCGCGCTTAGTGGTTGTGTATTACGTTTATTTTGTACTCCCGATAAATCGAGCCCGCCATGAATACATTACGATATTTCGATTTTGGTCAGTCACGCCCTGTGATGCTGCTGATCGCCCGAATCGCCCTCGTGCTGCTATTTATTATTTTTGGTTTTCCGAAAATGGCAGGCTTTAGCGGAACCGTGCAATATATGGCTTCCGCCGGCGCGCCGTTGCCGATGATTTCCGCCATTATTGCCGTGCTGATGGAGGTTGTTGCCGCCATTCTGATCGTGCTCGGTTTCTTCACTCGTCCGCTGGCGATACTCTTTATTTTCTACACGCTGGGTACGGCGGTGATTGGCCATCATTACTGGAATATGACCGGCGATACGGTGGTGCCGAATATGATTAACTTCTATAAAAACATCAGCATTGCTGCGGCGTTTCTGCTGCTGGCGATTGTTGGGCCGGGCAGTATCTCCCTCGATAAGCGCTAGCTGTTTCGCTAATAAAAAAGGCCGCTTACGCGGCCTTTTTACTGACGGGTTAACTTATGCGTAAACCGGCAGACGTGCGCAGATATCAAGCACTTTCTGTTTGGTGCGTTCAATAACGGCTTCGTCGTTAATGTTGTCCAGGACATCGCACATCCAGCCAGCCAGTTCGCGAACGTCTGCTTCGCTAAAGCCACGGCGAGTTACGGCCGGCGTACCAATACGGATACCGGACGTCACAAACGGGCTCTTTGGATCGTTTGGCACGCTGTTTTTGTTCACGGTGATGTTCGCGCGACCCAGCGCAGCATCCGCTTCTTTACCGGTCAGGTTTTTGTCGACCAGATCCAGCAGGAACAGGTGGTTATCGGTACCGCCGGATACCACTTTATAGCCGCGCTCCAGGAAGACGCTAACCATCGCTTTGGCGTTTTTAGCAACCTGCTGCTGATAGGTTTTGAATTCCGGCTCCATCGCTTCTTTCAGCGCCACCGCTTTGCCCGCAATAACGTGCATCAGCGGGCCGCCCTGCGCGCCCGGGAAGACGGCAGAGTTCAGTTTTTTGTACAGCTCTTCGCTGCCGCCTTTGGCGAGGATCAGACCGCCGCGCGGGCCTGCCAGCGTTTTATGCGTAGTGGTGGTAACAACGTGGGCGTGCGGGACCGGGTTCGGGTAAACGTCTGCGGCGATAAGACCAGCAACGTGCGCCATATCCACGAACAGGTAAGCGCCGACCATGTCTGCGATTTCACGCATTTTTGCCCAGTCAACCACGCCGGAATAGGCAGAGAAGCCGCCGATGATCATTTTCGGCTTATGTTCTTTGGCCTGTTTTTCCAGGTCTGCATAGTCGATATGGCCTGTTTCATCGATGCCGTAAGGAACGATGTTGTACAGCTTGCCGGAGAAGTTTACCGGGGAGCCGTGAGTCAGGTGGCCGCCGTGCGCCAGGTTCATACCCAGCACGGTATCGCCCGGGTTCAGCAGCGTAGTGTAGACCGCGAAGTTAGCCTGGGAGCCGGAGTGCGGCTGTACGTTAGCGTAATCAGCGCCAAACAGCTCTTTTGCGCGGTCGATAGCCAGCTGCTCGACCACGTCAACGTATTCGCAACCGCCGTAGTAGCGCTTGCCCGGGTAGCCTTCAGCGTACTTGTTGGTCAACTGAGAACCCTGGGCCTGCATAACGCGAGGGCTGGTGTAGTTTTCGGAGGCGATCAGTTCAATGTGCTCTTCCTGACGTACTTTTTCTTGCTCCATAGCCTGCCACAGCTGGGCATCATAATCGGCAATGTTCATTTCACGCTTTAACATTCGCATCTCCTGACTCATCTAACAGTAAAAATTTGGACTGCTTTGAGGGGGCCCATCCGGGCGACGGGCAACAGTGTAAACCGAATTGGTATTGCGTGATAGGGCTTGACAGCGCTTTTTACGCAAACGATTGGCTCCATGTGGCGCAAGGGTTTGATGGTATATGGCCCCGGGCAATTCAGCGGATATTTATTCATCAACAACGTGCATGTTTTTCACTTTCTGTGATCCGCATCGTTAACAACAATAACCCATTTACAACATGGGTCTATTTTTATAAGATGCATATAAAATACTACTTATATAAAACACACTGTTTTTCAGGAGTCATTCATGCTTGACGCACAAACCATCGCCGTTGTGAAATCCACTATTCCCCTGCTCGCCGCAACCGGCCCAAAACTTACCGCACACTTCTACGACCGCATGTTCAGCCATAACCCCGAGCTGAAAGATATCTTTAATATGAGCAACCAGCGCAACGGCGATCAGCGTGAAGCGCTGTTTAACGCCATCTGCGCCTACGCAACAAATATTGAAAACCTTGCGGCGCTGCTGCCTGCGGTAGAAAAAATCGCGCAGAAACACACCAGCTTCCAGATTAAACCTGAGCAGTACGACATCGTAGGCGGCCATCTGTTAGCCACGCTTGATGAGATGTTCAGCCCCGGCCAGGAAGTGCTGGACGCGTGGGGCAAAGCCTACGGCGTGCTGGCTGGCGTGTTCATTAACCGTGAAGCGGAACTTTATCAGAAGAATGCGGCTAAAAGCGGCGGCTGGGAAGGCACCCGCGCCTTCCGTATCGTGGCAAAAGAGCCGCAGAGCGCGCTGATTACCAGCTTTGAATTTGCGCCTGTGGATGGGCTGCCGATCGCCGATTATCAGCCGGGCCAGTATCTTGGCGTGTGGTTAAAACCCGAAGGCTTCCCGCATCAGGAAATTCGCCAGTATTCTTTGACCCGCAAGCCAGACGGCAAGAGCTATCGTATTGCGGTGAAACGTGAGGATTTAGGGCAGGTTTCCAGCTGGCTGCATAATCACGCGAAAGCGGGCGATGAAGTGCTTCTGGCCGCGCCTGCAGGCGATTTCTTTATGGATGTCGCGCCGCAAACGCCGGTTACTTTGATTTCTGCAGGCGTAGGCCAGACGCCGATGCTGGCAATGCTTGATACCCTTGCCAAAAATGCCCATTCAGCTCAGGTAAACTGGTTACACGCGGCCGAACACGGCGAGGTGCACGCCTTTGCCGATGAGGTGCAGACGTTGGGTGATCAGCTTCCGCGCTTTGAGCGCCACGTCTGGTACCGCACGCCGAACGAGAGCGATCGCGCTCAGGCAAAATTCGACAGCGAAGGGTTAATGGATTTGCTTGCGCAGGAAGGGAAAATCAGCGCGCCGGATATGCAGTTCTATCTCTGCGGCCCGGTGAACTTTATGCGCTTTGCCGCAGAGCAGCTGGTGAAACTGGGCGTTGAGCAGGATCGTATCCATTACGAATGCTTCGGCCCGCATAAGGTGATGTGATTTCCCTCTCATCCTGACCCTCTCCCCACCGGGGCGAGGGAACAAATCGAATCTGCTTCCTCTATCCCATAAGGAAGAGGGAGCAAATCGAATCGGCTTCCTCTGTTCCATAAGCAAGACTGAATACTCGGATCTGCCTGCCCTTCCCCCTCTCAGGACGAGGAACGGGATGAATCAGATTGCCGCGTCGTCTTCTTCGCCGGTGCGGATACGTACTACGCGCGCCACATCGAAGACGAAAATCTTACCGTCGCCAATTTTACCCGTCTGGGCGGTACGGATAATAGTGTCCACGCAGGTATCGACGATATCGTCGGTAACCACGATTTCAATTTTCACCTTCGGCAGGAAATCCACCATATACTCGGCGCCGCGATACAGCTCGGTATGCCCTTTCTGGCGGCCAAAGCCTTTTACTTCGGTCACCGTCATGCCGGTGATGCCGACTTCCGCCAGCGCTTCGCGCACGTCATCCAGTTTGAACGGCTTAATAATCGCATCAATTTTTTTCATGATTTTCTCTGTCATTCCCGCACAACTTATGTGCGCTGCAAGCATGGTAATCGGTTGCTCAAATTACCATAGACTACTCTTTAAAGTCATTGGCATCGAGTTCATGCCGGGAGAGTAATTTATAGAATTCAGTACGATTGCGCCCCGCCATGCGCGCCGCATGGGTGACGTTGCCTTTGGTGATTTGCAGCAGCTTGCGCAGATAGTTGAGCTCAAACTGATTACGCGCCTCGACAAACGTCGGCAGGACGGTGTTTTCCCCCTCCAGCGCCTGCTCCACCAGCGCTTCGCTGATAACAGGAGCGGAAGTCAGCGCCACGCACTGCTCGATAACGTTAACCAGCTGCCGTACGTTACCCGGCCAGCTTGCGGCCATTAAGCGTTTCATCGCGTCGGTTGAGAAGCTGCGCACAAACGGCTTGTGGCGGTCGGCTGACTGGCGCAGCAGATGATTGGCCAGCAGCGGAATATCTTCCGCACGCTCGTGCAGCGCCGGAATTTTCAGGTTCACCACGTTTAAGCGATAGAACAGATCTTCGCGGAACTCGCCGCGCTCCATCGCTTTTGGCAGGTCGCGGTGGGTGGCGGAGATAATGCGCACGTTAATATCCAGATCGCGGTTGCTGCCCAGAGGGCGTACCTTGCGTTCCTGCAACACACGCAGCAGCTTAACCTGCAGGGGAATCGGCATATCGCCAATTTCATCGAGGAATAACGTACCGCCTTCCGCCGCCTGGAACAGCCCTTCACGGCTGCTTACCGCGCCGGTAAACGCACCGCGCGCGTGACCAAACAGCTCCGACTCAAGCAGCTGCTCCGGCAAGGCGCCGCAGTTGATGGCAATAAACGCATTTTTGCTGCGCGGGCTGGCGTTGTGGATTGCCTGCGCCAGAATCTCCTTCCCGGTGCCGCTTTGCCCGTTAATCAGCACGCTGACGTCGGACTGCGCGACCATCCGCGCCTGCTCAAGCAGACGGAGCATATTCGGGCTGCGGGTGACTATCGTTTCGCGCCACATGTCATCGCCAGCGGCGACGGTGTGCACCAGCGCATCATCGATAGCCTGATACAGCGCATCTTTGTCTACCGGCTTGGTCAGGAAGCTGAACACGCCCTGCTGCGTGGCGGCAACGGCGTCCGGAATCGAACCGTGGGCGGTGAGAATGATAACCGGCATCCCCGGCTGCATCCTTTGGATTTCCGCGAACAGCGCCATGCCGTCCATTTCATCCATACGCAGATCGCTTATCACCAGATCGATTTTTTCCCGCCCGAGCAAACGAAGCCCTTCCGCGCCGCTTTCCGCCGTCGAAACGGTATAGCCTTCGCTTGCCAGACGCATACCAAGAAGCTTAAGCAGCCCCGGGTCATCATCAACAAGCAGCAATCGGGCCGGTTTGCGTTGCGTCATGGTTTTGCCTCCTGCTGTTTCTCATTATCCGTATCGGGTGCGGGCTTAGTGATATCGTCATCCGGGTTGCCCTGCGCCGCCGGGGCTGGGGCGGCTTTTTCGCCATCCCGACCGCCTTCCGGCAGGTAGCTGCTGGCTGGTTTGCGGCTGGAAAGCTGCCGTTCGATATCCGTCAGGTTCTCAAGCTTGCGGGTAGTCAGATCCAACTGGCTGCGCAGCCGCTGTTGCTGCTCGCGCAGCGTATCCAGCTCCCCGTCCGCCGACTGCTGGAGCTTGCTGTAGCGCGTACGCTCGTCGGAAAGGTCAAGCAGTGAAGCCTGACCGTCGCGCCATAGCTGGAAGAGCGGGCGTACCTGGGCTGGCACTTCACCTGCCATCGTATCAAGCTGGGTCATATATCGACGACGCTCTGTTGGGGTGATTTTGGCATTGCCTAACAGAATGCCGCGCTTAAAGGTGTCCTGCCAGGTATTGTCTGCCCACCTGCGGGCTTGCGCCCGCGCTTCTGCCGGCGGCAATCTTTCCGCGCAGTCCATACCGCGCAGCCAGAATAAGGGGTTGTTAACCGCTTCATGCCCTTCGATGTGCCAGATCTCCATACAGTCGGTGGAGAGATAATCCGCCAGTTGCTGTTCGGGCTCCTGGGGATGATGGGGCTGCTTAATAGAGCTGGTTACCGTATTTTGCACGCAGCCTGCCAGCATTAACGGCAGCAGAAGTACGCCAATACGGCGACGGAATAGTGTCACTTTCATTTTTAATCATTCTCGGGAAAAACGGGCAATTCGATACGGAAACAGACGTCGGTGGTGTTGTCCTCAACCAGACGCAGCTCGCCGTGCATACGGCGGATACAATCCTGGGCGATGCTCAGCCCCAGGCCACTGCCTTTGACCGCACCTTTACGCTGTAGACTGCCCTGATAAAAAGGCTCAAAGATCATCTCCCGTTCGGTGGCCGGAATAGGTTGCCCGGTATTGGCTACCTCAACACGTAACGCAGCGCCAACCTGTGAGCTGCGCAGGTAAATGGTACCGGATTCACTGCCATAGTACACCGCATTGGAATAGAGATTATCCAGCACGCTCATAAGCAACATGGGTTCCGCCAGACAGGCCACGGGGCTGAGGTCACACTCGGTATGCATCATTTTAGCCCGTGCCGGCAAACTGTGGGCGGAGATTACCATCTCAACCAGCGGCGCAAGCTCCACCTTTTCCAGCTCTATCTGGCCATCCGCCAGCTTGCGGTTGTAATCCAGCAGCTGCTCGATCAGTTTCTGCAGGTGGCGGCTGCTGCTATCAAGGATCTCCACCACCTCTTTTTGATCGGCCGTCAGCGGCCCGGCCACTTCGTCGGCCAGCAGCTCTGTCCCCTCACGCATACTCGCCAGCGGCGTTTTTAACTCATGGGAAATATGGCGCAAAAATTCATGACGTTGCGATTCAAGCCAGGAAAGGCGTTCGCTTAGCCAGACGATACGCTGGCCAACAGAGCGCAGTTCACGCGGGCCCTTAAACAAAACGGAATTGCCCAGCGAGCGCCCTTCGCCAAGCAGATTTATCATCCGCTCAATACCTTTCACCGGGCCGATAATCATACGGGTGAAGATAATCACCAGGCCCAGGCTCAGTAAAAACAGCACCAGCGCCTGCCAGCCGAAGAATTGACCGCGTTCGGCTATCTCCTGCTGCAGCTGCTGGCCGCGAGAAAACACCACCGTACGCGTGGCCTGAACCATCTCAGCGTTGGCCGTTGCAAAGCTTTCCAGGTGTACCGCCGCCGTCGCGTCGGGGCCGCTGTTTTTGCACTGTAGCTCAGCAAGATCGTTTAAGGACTGGCGCAGCGCCTGATAGAGATGATCGTCGGGGAGCACGCCCGTGTGGGCATCGAGCATTTCCGCATAGCGTTTTCGCTGTCCCTGATAAACTTTCGCAAGCGTGGTGTCGTCCAGTACGCAGTACTGGCGATAGCTGCGTTCCATTTCGAGGGCGACGTTAGTCATCGCCTCGCTGCGGCGAGCATCGATTAGCGTAGTACGGTTGGTCTGCGCGGCCTGCGCGCTAAGCGCGTTAAGACTCTGCCAGGCCTGCCAGGCAAGAACCAGCAGCGGCACCAGCACCAGCAAAAAAGCCATCATGACGAGCTGGCGTAGCGATCGAGGAAAAAAGTGCCACTGGTTCAATAGCTTCATCTCAAATTTACCTGTGAGACATGATGCTAGCCGGGATTGGAGGGAGTTTAAAGCCTGGAAGGCCAGAAACAGCAAAGGCAGGGTTAAAAACCCTGCCTTTGCTCTGGAATCAGGCGGTGCCTTACTCAACGTTTCGCCCGGAGTATGCCAGGTCTCGAAGACTGTTGGCAAAAGGTGGACGGCAGGCACCTTGAGTGCGTCATTCGATGGTTTATGTAGCACGACTCTGAAACAGAGGGCTGACATAAGAGGGTGAATGAGCCACTAATTACTTTAATGCAGGATGTATGCCAACTTTAAATAAATTTATATATCTCTTTGTATTTAAGGGATTTATTTATAATTTTACCGGTGTTCGTTGCGCCTCTTTTTTCGTCCTGCTGTCGCCAATCAGCAACACCCTAAAAGCTGATTAAAAAAATTCATTAAAAACAATAAGTTAAATGTCTCTTTTTGGAGACACTTAAAACAGGCCGTGTCGGGTTTTGTAGACAAAAAAATCCCCGCCGAAGCGGGGAGTCATTATTAACCTAGCTGCTTGCGGGCATTGCGGAAAATCCGCATCCACGGGCTGTCTTCGCCCCACTCCGCCGGATGCCAGGAATTGCTGACGGTGCGGAACACGCGCTCCGGGTGCGGCATCATAATGGTGACACGCCCGCTTTCGTTAGTCACCGCTGTAATTCCATTTGGCGAGCCGTTCGGGTTAGCCGGGTAGTTTTGCGTCACTTTGCCAAAGTTATCGATAAAGCGCAGCGCCACCAGGCCTTTGCTTTCAAGCGCGGCCAGATGCGCGGCGTCGCGCACTTCCACATGACCTTCCCCGTGCGACACGGCGATGGGCATATGCGATCCCGCCATGCCCTGCAGCAGCAGCGACGGGCTGGAGCTGACTTCAACCAGGCTGAAACGCGCTTCAAAACGATCGGACTGGTTGCGCACAAAGCGCGGCCACAGGTCGCTGCCGGGGATCAGTTCGCGCAGGTTAGACATCATCTGACAGCCGTTACATACGCCCAGCGCCAGAGTTTGCGGGCGATGGAAGAAGGTTGCGAACTCGTCGCGCACGCGCTCGTTGAACAGAATTGATTTTGCCCAGCCTTCGCCCGCGCCTAATACATCCCCGTAGGAGAAGCCGCCGCAGGCCACCAGCGCCTGGAAATCCTCCAGCCCGCGACGCCCTGCCAGCAGATCGCTCATATGCACGTCGATGGCGTCGAAGCCGGCACGATGGAAGGCAGCAGCCATCTCAACGTGAGAGTTGACGCCCTGCTCGCGCAGAACGGCAACTTTTGGACGCGCGCCCGTTGCGATAAACGGCGCGGCGATATCTTCTTTGCTATCGAAGCTCAGCTTCACGTTCAGGCCCGGATCGTTGTCATTCGCTTTCGCTTCATGCTCTTGATCCGCACAGTCCGGATTATCACGCAGACGCTGCATCTGCCAGGTGGTTTCTGCCCACCACATGCGAAGCGTAGTACGGCTTTCGCTGAATACGGCATGACCGTCCGCCGTGATAGTAAAGCGATCGCCAGTAACGGCTTTTCCGAGGAAATGCGTGCACTCCGCCAGGCCATGATCGGCAAGGATTTTCTCAACCGCCGCGCGATCCGCGGCTTTAATCTGGATCACCGCGCCCAGCTCTTCGTTAAACAAGGCGGCAAGGCGATCTTTACCCAGCGCTGCAATATCCGCCTCCACGCCGCAGTGGCCGGTAAAGGCCATTTCCGCAAGCGTAACCAGCAGGCCGCCGTCTGAACGGTCGTGGTACGCCAGCAGTTTCTGCTCAGCCACCAGCGCCTGCATGGCGTTATAGAAGCCTTTAAGCTGTTCAACGTTGCGCACGTCGGCAGGTTTGTCGCCGAGCTGGCGATAAACCTGAGATAACGCCGTTGCGCCCAGCGCGTTGTGGCCGGCGCCCAAATCGATAAGCAGCAGCGCGTTATCTTCGGTACTCAACTGCGGCGTAACAGTACGACGCACGTCTTCCACACGGGCAAAGGCGGTGATAACCAGCGAAAGCGGAGAAGTCATCTCACGCTGTTCGCAGCCTTCCTGCCAGCGGGTTTTCATCGACATGGAGTCTTTGCCCACCGGTATGGTGATGCCAAGCTGCGGGCAAAGCTCTTCGCCCACGGCTTTCACCGCTTCATACAGGCCTGCATCTTCGCCAGGGTGACCTGCGGCAGCCATCCAGTTAGCGGAAAGCTTGATGCGTTTAAGCGAGCCAATCTGCGTGGCGGCGATATTGGTCAGCGCTTCACCCACCGCCAGACGGGCGGATGCCGCAAAGTCCAGCAGCGCAACCGGCGCACGTTCACCGATGGACATCGCTTCGCCGTAGTAGCTGTCCAGGCTTGCGGTAGTGACCGCGCAGTTGGCTACCGGGATCTGCCACGGACCAACCATCTGATCGCGCGCAACCATGCCGGTTACGGTGCGGTCGCCAATGGTTATCAGGAAGGTTTTTTCCGCAACGGCAGGCAGATGCAGAACGCGATTGACCGCGTCGGCGATGGTAATGGTGCTGCTGTCCAGCGCATCGCCCTTCGCTTTTAAGGTTTCAACGTTGCGCTCCATCTTCGGCGTTTTACCCAGCAGCACGTCCAGCGGCATGTCGATCGGCTGGTCACCGAAATGGCTGTCGTTTAGCGTCAGATGTTTTTCTGCGGTGGCTTCACCGATAACCGCGTACGGCGCGCGTTCGCGGCGGCAAAGCTCGTCGAATAACTCAATTTGCTCAGGCGCTACCGCCAGCACATAGCGTTCCTGGGATTCGTTACACCACACTTCAAGCGGGCTCATGCCAGGTTCGTCGTTGAGGATGTCGCGCAGTTCAAAACGTCCGCCACGGCCGCCGTCGCTTACCAGCTCCGGCATAGCGTTAGAAAGGCCGCCCGCGCCGACGTCGTGAATAAACAGAATCGGGTTGTGCTCGCCCATCTGCCAGCAGCGATCGATAACTTCCTGACAGCGGCGTTCCATTTCCGGGTTATCGCGCTGTACCGAGGCAAAATCCAGATCCGCGTCGGACTGGCCTGAAGCCATAGAGGAAGCCGCGCCGCCGCCCAGACCGATATTCATGGACGGGCCGCCGAGAACGATAAGCTTCGCGCCGGGCGGGATTTCGCCCTTCTGTACGTGGTCGGCACGGATGTTGCCTATGCCGCCCGCCAGCATAATTGGCTTATGGTAGCCGCGCAGCTCAACGCCGTTGTGGCTGTTAACCTGCTCTTCATAGGTACGGAAATACCCTGTTAACGCCGGACGGCCAAATTCGTTGTTAAACGCGGCGCCGCCGAGCGGGCCTTCGGTCATGATATCCAGCGCCGTAACGATACGCTCTGGCTTGCCAAAATCTTCTTCCCACGGCTGTTCAAAACCGGGGATACGCAGGTTGGAGACGGAGAAGCCGACCAGGCCTGCTTTTGGTTTCGCGCCGCGCCCGGTTGCGCCTTCGTCACGGATTTCGCCGCCGGAACCGGTGGCGGCGCCCGGCCACGGAGAAATCGCCGTCGGGTGGTTGTGCGTTTCGACCTTCATCAGGATATGCGCTTCTTCCTGGTGGAAATCGTAGCGGCCCGCTTCGTGGTCTGCGAAGAAGCGCCCTACCGCTGAGCCTTCCATCACCGCCGCGTTGTCTTTATAGGCAGACAGCACGTGGTCCGGCGTTTGCTCAAAGGTGTTTTTAATCATCTTAAACAGCGACTTCGGCTGCTGTTCGCCATCAATCACCCAGTCGGCGTTGAAAATCTTATGGCGACAGTGCTCGGAGTTGGCCTGCGCGAACATATAAAGTTCGATGTCGTTCGGGTTGCGGCCAAGCTTTGTGAAGGCATCCTGCAAATAGTCGATTTCGTCTTCTGCTAACGCAAGACCAAGGCGGACGTTGGCTTCTACCAGCGCGCTGCGCCCTTGCCCGGACAGGTCAACGCTTTGCACCGGCGCCGGTTCATGATGGGAGAACAGCTTCTCGCCGTCGTTCAGAGAAGCAGACACGCTTTCCATCATGCGATCGTGCAAAGCCGCGTTTACCTCCTGCCACTGTGCTTCCGTCAGCCTGTCACCGCTGACGTAATAGGCTATGCCGCGCTCAAGACGCTTCACCTTAGCCAGGTCGCAGTTGTGGGCTATATCGGTAGCTTTAGAGGACCAGGGCGAGATGGTGCCGGGGCGTGGCGTCACCAGGATCAGGCGGCCTGTCGGAGCGTGGTCTGCAAGGGTTGGGCCATATTTCAGCAACCGTTGCAATCTTGCGTGCTCTGAGGCGCTCAGCGGCGCGTCTAAATCGGCAAAGTGAACATACTCGGCGTAAATGTCGCTCACCGGCAGGTGGGCATCGTTAAAGCGGGCCAGCAGTTTGTTAATACGAAATGCCGATAGAGCGGGGGAACCACGCAGAATTTCCATCATCAAAGATCTCTCGTCTTCAAGCGTGAGCGACGCTCACGTGGGCGCAAGGGGAAAACGGGCGTCATTATAGAGAATACCGCGCCGTGACGAAACCGTTTGCGTAGAAATAAACGCATTACTTTTGTCTGGTTAAAAAAGAGACGAAACATGCGAATAAGTTGCGTGCTGGCGCTTTGTTAAGCAAAATGCGCCTCATCCTGTGACCGGACCGCGCTTATCAATGACCGTTATTAGCTAAGACCTGAGGCACCGCAGACCATTAACCATTTGAAAAGAATTAAGATTAATTATCTGCTTATCGGTGTTGTAACCGTGCTGCTGGCTGTGGCGCTTTGGCCCTCCATTCCCTGGTTCGGAAAAGCCGAAAACCGTATCGCCGCCATTCAAGCGCGGGGAGTCTTGCGCATCAGCACTATTGCCTCTCCCCTGACCTATAGCAGGGTGAACAATAAAGTGCAGGGCCTTGATTACGAGCTCGCTCAACAGTTTGCCGATTATCTTGGCGTAAAGCTTCAGGTTACCGTTCGCCCGAATATCAATGCGCTGTTTGACGATCTGGATAACAATGACGCCGACGTGCTCGCCGCCGGTCTGGTCTATAACACCGAGCGTAGCCGGCATTATCAGGCGGGTCCGGCTTACTATTTCGTATCGCAGCAGATGGTTTATCGCGTGGGCAGCCCCCGCCCTAAAACGCTCGCAGGCGTAAAGGAGAATAAGCTGGTCTTATCGTCAGGCGTCGCCGTATTAAGCGATCTGCAGGCGCTGAAAGAGAGCAAATACCCCGATTTGTCGTGGAGCATCGATAGTAAACACACCAGCAATCAGCTCTTACAACAGGTCATAGACGGCAGCATTGCCTTCACTATTTCCGACTCTATCGCAATCAGCATATTCCAGCGCGTTCATCCGCAGCTTGCGGTAGCGCTGGACGTGACCGACGAGCAGCCGGTGACCTGGTTTAGCGCACGCGGCGACGACGACAGCCTTGCCGCAGCCCTTCTCGATTTTTATAACCAGCTGAGCGGCGACGGGATTCTGGCTCGCCTGGAAGAGAAATACCTTGGCCATATCGGGGATTTTGATTATGTCGATACCCGCACCTTCCTTAACGCGGTAGATACCGTCCTGCCGGAGCTTCGGCCGCTGTTTGAAAAATACGCTACGGATATCGACTGGCGTTTGCTTGCCGCTATCTCCTATCAGGAATCTCACTGGGATAACCAGGCCACCTCCCCTACCGGCGTGCGCGGCCTGATGATGTTGACCAAAAATACCGCGCAAAGCCTGGGCCTGACGGACAGGCTCGACCCGGAGCAGAGCATCAGCGGCGGCAGCCGTTATCTGAAAGATATGATGGGGAAAGTGCCGGAAACGGTGCCGGAAGACGAAAGGATTTGGTTTGCTCTGGCGGCCTATAATATGGGTTACGCCCATATGCTTGATGCGCGGCAGCTCACCGCGAAACTGAAAGGAAATCCCGATAGCTGGGCCGATGTCAAAGTGAGGCTGCCGCTGTTAAGCCAGAAGCAGTATTACAGCAAGACGACTTATGGCTATGCACGCGGCCATGAAGCCTACGCGTACGTTGAGAATATCCGTAAGTATCAGTTAAGCCTGGAAGGGTATCTGCAGGAGAAAGAGAAGCAGGCGGCGCAGAAAGCAAAATTTGCTGAAGCTTATCCTGCGGTGGCGCCGGTGGAGCTGGCTACTCCGCCTTACGGGCCATTTCCTTTAGGGCCTTTTTCTCCAGACGACGGGCCCGGAAAAAATCGCTCAGCATTGCCGAACACGCTTCCGCCAGCACGCCCTCAATAACGCCGACCTGGTGATTCATGCCGGGGTGGCCCAGCACATCCATCAGCGAGCCAATCGCCCCGGTCTTGGCGTCGCGTGCTCCAAACACCAGCGAGCCGATACGGCTGTGGACCATAGCGCCCGCGCACATAACGCAAGGTTCGAGCGTGACATAAAGCGTGGTATCTAATAAACGGTAGTTTTGCAGCACCATACCGCCCTGACGCAGCGCCATGATTTCCGCATGCGCCGTAGGATCGTGGCGGCCTATGGGTCGGTTCCAGCCCTCGCCAATCACTTTATTCTCATGCACCAGCACAGCGCCGACCGGAACCTCCCCCTCATCCCAGGCACGCTGTGCAAGCGTTAGCGCATGGCGCATCCAGTCTTCATGGGTAAATTCACTTTTTGACACGGCAAACTCCTGAGGAACTAAGGCGCGGCGCATTATACACACCGCCTGCCGGATGCGAAATGCGTTACTCAAGTTGCTGGAGCTGGCCCTGCGGGGTGACGCGCCAGCGGTGCTGGCAGAAGTAGAGCAGCGGGTTATCCTGTTTGCTGTCGCTGTAGCCGCTGTAGAGCTGAAGGGGCGTGCCGATTTGCTGCTCAAGCTGCGCCACTTTTTCGTGCCCGAGGCAGCGCATTGTCAACACCCAGCCGCCGTGCGAACGTTTAATCTGGCTGGCGATAAGCTTCACTTTGGGCAACCACTGCGTATCGTAGTAGACCTGCTGCACCAGCGGCTGCGGCGAACCGGTGATAAGCCAGACATCCGCATCTGAACTGGTCAGGTAGTCGGTAAGCCTTTGCTGCACGATGGGAAACGCCGTCACACGGGTACGAAACCAGGTCACGAAGTTCCTCTCCAGTTGCTTAAGCCGCGCTTCGCTGTGTCCGAAAGTCGCGCCCCAGAGCAGCAGGCTCATCGGCCAGCGCGCGGCACGCCCTTTAATCAGCAGCGCGGCGCCTATTACCGGCAAAAGCGGAGCAACAAGCAGCAGATTGAGGGGCTGATGGCGCAGCAGGTAGCGTAAAAAACTGCCGAACATATCCTGCTGATGCAGGGTGCCATCTAAATCGAAAAATACTACCCGACGCTCACTCTGGTTTGCCAAACGCAACTCCTTTGAATGGTTAACTCCCCCGGCGTATAAAACGCCGCCAACGGTGACCGTTACACAAAGCCTAACAGATAGAACCAGAACTTTCCGGTAACAATCGTCAGGCGCCTTTTATTGAATATTTAATTCCATCTAACGATGCAATAACGGAATCAACGTGCATTCTCAGAGGCAATTTACGTTATTATCTAACCGACCTGTAATTGAATTGATCCAACGGAGCGGAAATGAATTGTTTACTGCGTATTCGTCAGCGTTATCCCACTCTGGCGCAAAGTGACCGTAAACTGGCAGATTACCTGTTGGCAAACCCCGACAAAGCCCGACACCTCAGCTCCCAACTTCTCGCCAGGGAGGCAGGCGTCAGCCAGTCAAGCGTTGTTAAATTCTCCCAGAAGCTGGGCTTCAAGGGTTTTCCCTCACTTAAGCTTGCCCTCAGCGAGGCGCTGGCCAGCGGCCAGGATCCCCACTCCGTGCCGGTCCACAATCAGATCCTTGGCGACGACCCGCTAAGGCTGGTGGGAGAAAAGCTGATTAAGGACAATCTCGCTGCCATGCATGCAAGCCTTGATATCAACAGCGAAGAGAAACTGCTGGCAAGCGTGGCAATGTTGCGTAACGCGCGGCGCGTGCTGGTTGTCGGTATTGGCGCATCGGGTCTGGTGGCGAAAAACTTTGCCTGGAAGCTGTTGAAAATCGGCATCAATGCCGTAGCGGAACAGGATATGCACGCCCTGCTGGCCACCGCGCAGGCGCTTAGCCCGGACGATGTCCTTTTCGCCATTTCCTATTCAGGCGAACGGCGCGAGATTAATCTCGCCGCCGATGAAACATTACGCACCGGCGCAAAAATTCTCGCCGTCACCGGCTTTACGCCTAATGCGCTACAACAGCGCGCCACGCTTTGTCTGTACACCATCGCTGAAGAACTGGCGACGCGCAGCGCGGCGATTTCTTCCACCAGCGCGCAGATGATGCTGACGGATTTGCTGTTTATGGCGCTGGTCCAGCAGGATCTGGAGAATGCTCCGGACCGAATCCGGCACAGCGAGGCTCTGGTGAAGAAGCTGGTTTGAAAGAACAATGGCGAGAGTCATATACAACCAGAAGCAAATAGTTGCTTAATCCTATTGTAAATAGACCCGTTTTAGTTCCACGCACTTTTTGAGATCCCGGCCAGATGGTGTTGTAATCGGTATTCCTCCGGTGTCAGGTTGTTCAGTGATTCATGTGGACGTTCACAGTTATATTCTGAAAGCCACCGCTCTGTGATTTCCCGTACTTCGTTCAGCGTCCTGAACAGATAGAAATCGAGTATTTCAGTGCGGTATGTCCGGTTAAAGCGTTCAATAAATGCATTCTGAGTCGGTTTACCCGGTTTGCTGCGATCCTGTCGAGCACTCGAACCACTCGTTGGGCCGGCAGGTTCAGGTCTATTTCGATCGACAAAGCCTCGCGATTAAAATCATCGACGACATTGAATGTGCGAAAGCGACGGCCGCAAATCAGCGCGTCATGTATGAAATCAACAGACCAGCTCTGGTTCAGAGCTTCAGGTGTGATCAGCGGCGATGGGTTACGTACCGGCAGACGCTGTTTGCCTTTGCGACGAAAATTCAGTTTCAGCAGACAGTAAATACGGTGGATCCGTTTATGGTTCCACTGGTATCCCTGCCGCCGCAGAACCTGAAACAGCTTCGGGAAGCCGTATCGTGGATATCTTTCCGCAGCCGTCTGCAGCGCGAAAATAACGGGTTCGTCACGCGTGTTGTCCGGACGGTAATGGTAAACCGTTCTGCTCAGATTCATGCTCCTGCAGGCCTGACGAATACTCAGTCCGAATGTTGTTATCAGATGCGTCACCAGCTCACGCTTAAAGGCTGGCTTCAGAGCTTTTTTTCGATAACATCTTTCAGTGCCCGATTCTCAAAACTGAGGTCGGCAAACATCTGCTTGAGCCGTCGGTTCTCGTCCTCAAGATCCTTTATCTTTTTAATATCAGATGCTTCCATGCCACCGTATTTAGACTTCCAGTTGTAATACGTGGCTTCAGAGATTCCGGCCTCGCGGCAGACATCTTTCACTGTTCGTCCGGCTTCAACTGACTTAATCACCGTGATGATCTGATGCTCAGTAAAACGGGCTTTACGCATAGCGATCTCCTTCGTTGGCAAAATGAGTATGCCGGAAGATCTCTAAATGTGAATGGCACGATTATGCGGGATACTTACACTATCCGTAGGTGAAAATCACTTATAAATGCTTATCAACAATTAATGTTACTACTGATTTAACTATTTGCTCAGCAGGGATGGTGGCTAATCGGCTGCCATCATTTAATGTCGAATCGTATAGAGGATAGTCACATGCATACAGTGTCTTGTGCTTCTTGAAGTCTTGCTGTGGAACACTTGCATTTTTTTGCCTATAGACAAATAAACTTACTGTCTTTGTTTTTAGCGCCGTTGCAATATGCAAACAACCTGTATCCGGAGTAATCAAAACTGCCATATCATTAATTTGTTCAGCTAGCTGTAAAATAGAGGTTTTACCTATTAAATCAATAACATTAGCTTTAGTTTTTTCATCCAAGCTGTTCAGCAACTCAATTCCTAAAGCAGACTCTTGCTTTACACCTAATAAATAGAATTCCATTTCAGGATAGCAGGTTAAAAGCATATGTATTACGTTTGCCGCAGTTTTAGCGGGAAAGAATCTATCTTTTCCTGATGCGCCGAGCTGAATGCCAACCCTTAGCTGCTGTGTTTTTTTTGCGGATACCTTTGACGGGAAAAACATCTCTGGAACAGGGCTGCTAAATCCCAACATCCTGACAAGTTCCAGATCATTTATCACAGGAGGCATTATTCCACCCACCACATAGCCATCACAAACTTTGAAGAGAGCCTTTCTTTCATTTCCAAAGTAATGTTTTAGTAAGCAATTAACACCAGCCACAGTTAATGCAATTAGATCATATGGAGATTTGGAGTGAAAGATAATACCTATTTCTGGATTAAGGGAGCGCAATGTTTTGCCAATTGTCAATGCATCAGAAAGCGTATTCTCCATAAAGTATATTTCATCTATAAACTCTGTATCACCAATGAGCCCAGCATTCTGCTTACTTGTAACGACTATAATTTTTGATGCCGAACTATGCTCTTTAATAGTTTTAATTGCTGGCGTGCAAAAAAGAAAATCCCCGAGCCGCTTGTTGTTTATAACGACAATATTTTTTATTGGCTGAGATGAAAATGCCTCAGGTCGCATTCTCTTTTTCTTCCTGAGTGAACAAAGTATGAATTCAAATACCTTCATTTTCATACCAGATATTGACATTATTATATTCCTAAAAAGTGAAAATACCACCCAGGTATCCATCTAAATCGCTGGCAGTATGTTACCACAATTAAACACTTTAATCATGAAAATCTGTCCTGTCCAGGAACGCAACATAAAGCCGTTGTAGCCTTAATAAAGCAATTGCTCATGTCGCACACCGGCCTATGCTGTGCAGTTTTGGCCGGTGTCTGACAGGGTTATGATGAAGGCTGAATCGGCCACTGGATATCTGGCGCCAGTGAAACATCGATTCGATTAAGTTGGACTCGGTACTTTTTCCATGCAGGCAAAAGATGCACCTCATCATGCTTATCAATGCCGAGTTCAACGGCATCCTGAAGTATTGCAATATTTTGGCTTGCTAAACTAATAAGCTCTTTTCTTTTCAGAGTAGCCAAGCCGATATAATCTATTGGCACAGAATTTATATTTTCCCCATCAAAAAGCCACATTCCTTTTTCATTTATATTTTTGGGTACTTTTTTTAATTCGATATCTGCAACCGACTTATCCAATGGCCATAGTTCTGAGATCTCCATTGATATTCTGCTAATCAGACCAGTAGATTCATATTCAATCTTAAGCTTATCTCTATCAAACAGATTCTGCACTTCGTACCAGTCTCGGCCATCTTCAGACGTTAGATAACCTATTGTGTATCCTTCACACTGTTCAACTCTAGATAAAGTAAAATTTTTTATATTCACTCCGCACCTCATTACACAGTAATTGTCCGCCATGTGCCATTGATATTGACTTGTAAAGCCCTTACATACCAGCGTCCATACCGAACATCCCCATTACTACCAACATGACCAGTCATAAAATTACCTATTGGCGCCTCAACATCACTTGTACCACTATCTGCTCCAATTGTTCCTCGAGCACTAACTCGCACTCCAATAACAGTGGACGTTTTTAGCGGAAATCTAGAATCACTTTCTGCTTTTGTATACGCTTGACCAGCAGGTGTGTAGCTTCCTTTTGCTTGATAACGTGCATCAAAGTTTGCATAATTAGTAGGTACAACTTGTGTATTTACAACAATTGGTTGCCCTCCAGATGCATTTAAAGAGATTGAACCATTTGCATTTAGTGTTACTCCATTTGTCCCAATATAATTATAAAGTCCAGCGGTTCCCGCAACTCCACCTTTACCGACATACCATAAATTAGTTCCGGCTTTTTCCCTGGCTAGTAGATAAAGAGCCTGGCCGGGATCAGCATACATACTTATTGCATTTGAATTTGCTACAACAGCAAATCCACCATTTAGCGTTCCACCATTTAGAGAGAGAGCACCAATTTCTGCCGGTGTGGGCTTATACGCAGTGTCGTAAACTCTAGCCCATGCCGCCCAAGTCCCGCCATAATAAGTTCGAATATAACACTTAGAATTTCCATATATACGATAAACTTGGGTAAAACCAGCATGCTTATAAATTTCAAGTGAACCAGCTTGTGCTTCTGGATAGTTTTTTCCAGTTGAGGCCTGCGCATTTGCTGACTGGTAGTAAAGCCCAGGGATCATAAACGTATTTAGATCGGCTGCGTCTGGAATTGGAATTGACTGACCATTGAAAATATCTTGCGCTGTTACATTAATATTCCCCGTCAAAACTCGACCATTAATGGCAGTTGTTTTCGGTACACCGTTCAGATTCACTAATGCGGATGATTTATCGGTCAAATCAGAAAGATTATTACCTCTTTGAACCGCATTAACAATGCGAGCATCATTGCCCGCAGCGACTGTCCCGGCAACCGTGCCTATATCCTGTACCGCCGCGCCTTTCAGCCCCAGGTTACCACGAGCAGTGCCTGCATTGGTTAACTCAGACAGGTTTGCCGTCGCTTTCAAATAGCGTCCGTCCAGCTGGCTGGTCGAGTTATTTAACAGCGCTTTTAACAACGTCGCCTGTAGCGCGTCCAGGTTGCCATTGTCCAGCACGTCGTTACCGGATTTTGAGGCCATAAACGAGGCCACCACAGAGGCGATTGTCGAGGCCTGACGCCAGACTTTATTTAGCTCTTCGCTCCGGGCGATGCCGGACTGAAAGCCGGTACCCAGCGCTTCTAAATCCTCAAATTCAGGTTGTGACAATACGTTGGCGTGCTCGCCGGTGGCGAACGCCTTAAAATCATTTACAGGCATGGTTAACCCTCGGTAATTTCGTAATTAACGGTAATCCCACCAGGCTTTATGGCAAGATACCCCTGGCGGATAATTTCTTTGGTAATATTAGAAATAGATTTTCCCTTCACCGAAACCGTCATGGTCATATCCTGGTTATCGGAAAAGGAAATAAGAATATCTTTTTTCGGGTAAATGCTTTGTAAAATATTGGGCAGTGTTTCATTTGTTCCGTCCCAGTTGTTCGCACCAATTTTAGCGCGCAGTACCGTGCGATAGTTACTATCGTCAAGATCGATAAATCCAAATTCTGCATCGTAGCGATTTTTCCAGTAGCCGTAATCGAAACCGAGAGCCTGGCTATCAAGAGAAAAGAAAAAATCATCAATGGGTGCCGTTATCCTTCGGGTTTGTCCAATCCACAGACCAAGATTATCCAATTGAACGCCAATCGCTTTATCAAGATCGAAGTGTGGAATTAAACTATTATTTACAAGCTGTTGTGCTGTAAATGCGGAGGTAACAGCCTCGATGGTAGTAAAGAATTTCGGTGCCTCCTGTTGCCAGGAGGGGATTAATTCACTGTATTTATTGCTCATACCGACACCGTTATGATGTTTATATTCGCAATGGTACTGGACAGCAGCTCATTAAACGCAACTGGCATATTAGTAGTGGAAAGGTTCCCCGCCGTTTTACCAATTTCTATTGATAAGATGTCGTAAGTATTTCCCCCGCTAGTAATATCAAGCGTGGCAGGAACAAAGAGACGAGATAAATAAAGAGTGTCACCAATATTTAAGGAATTAATAAACTCACTCACCGATTCTTTCACCCCATTGCCGATATCGGTGGTATATCCTGTTAATGGCTTGAGTTTTATCTCAACATATACAGGAAGTGCTGTTGGGCGGAAGTAATGTATTTTTTTCGTATTACCGTAACTGTCGATAACGTTTTCTGTGGTCGTACCGTAGGTGGGAACGCCAGGCGTTTTTTTCAGCGCAATAGCTTTGGCAATGCTGCTGGCATCGCCACCATCAATAACTACGGCAATATTATGTGCAGGAATACCGTTGTCATCGACCGTATCGGTATCGTTATCAAACACCCGCAAACGTGCCACGCCGGGAAGATTGGCCAGCGTTCCCTGTAAACCCTCAACGACAGTTTTCGAAGGCAGCGCAACTGACTTAGCCTGTCGCTGGCGTAACTCAGCGTCAGTTTCTGTCGCTCGTCCTTCTGTCGCTGCGGTAAGGTTCGCTGCGCTCTGCCAGCCAAGCGTTGGTGTGGCAATTTCGGTTATATCACCGCTTAATGCTCCGACCGCCCCCGCTACTTGGCACACCGCTGTCACCGTCGCCTTGCCATGAAGATCTAGCGTGACTTCGGCAGGCAAAGACCAGATGTTGCCTGCCGTATCACGCACCTGACCATTTTTAATCACGGTGCCGACTTTTCCCGTCAATTCTAAATCGACAGTTGAGTTACTCGCCAGTTTACGCACGATTCCGTTAATTTTTACGTTACGGGACAGCCCTTCCCCCATGCCGCTAACTGGACTAAAGGAATTATAGGCGGCAATAGTTGTGTTATTACAGCCGTGCATGGCATAAGCAATAAGAGAAAGTAATACGCCGTCTTTGCTGTCCGGTTCGATATAAATATCATCGCCGTAAATATCCCGGAATAGTATTTTCCATTGTTCCAGTATGGTCTGAAAGTCCGGCGCTGAAATACCATCCTGGGTAATAGTCGGCACCATACTGTTAATCACGTTTTCATACATCGACAGTTACCTCTCCATAGATGGTATCCAGCGTAACGCTGTAGGCCAGGCGTCGGGCGCTACTGTTATTTTGAGTATTAAATGCGGTGATCGACTTCACACCCTGCGTGCCTGTAATACGATCGCGAATGGCCAACGAATAAATATCTTCATTATGTTTACCAAGCACCGACTGGACATAGGGCGTCCCTTCGGCCGTATCAAGAAACCATTCGCCACGCCACAAAGAAAGCCTGGTTTTAACCGCCTGCGCTACGGCCTGTGCGCTATTGCTTAAAAAGGCAGAGTCGCCACGGCCAAAAGCATAATCATTGTCGATTTCTTTACGGTATTTCATCGCGGGCCTCCTGTGTTACCGCTGCCGCTTTGTACACCGCTATGGGTGTGAGTCGTCAGGCTGATACCTCCAGCACGCACCTCGGTATCGACGCTAACCGGGCCAAGCAATGTGGCACTACCTCCCGCTGCACCTTTGCCCTGGCTGAGCGGACCGTTAATCGTGACGGCGCCGTTAAGCACTATGGTCGGTGAAGTGATTTCAGTGCCTCCCTCGGCTTTTGCCGATAGTTTCCCGGGCGTAGCCAGCGTGATGGCATGCCCGGCTGCAACCTCGATAAACGCCGCGCCGTCATCCGTTCTAAGCTGCGCCGCGCTGGTGCTTATGCCGCTGATTTTTTTGGCCTGCGACTGTGGGCCCGGGATGACAAAGGCGTCGGACAAAGAGTGCTGGCGCTCGTTTACGGGTTCCTGCGTCCCGCCGTTTTGCCACCAAAAGTCGATGGCACGGTCGGCAAATATGACCAGGCATTCATCACCACTTTTAATCGGAAACGTCAGCGTGCAACCACCTCCGCGAGGAAATACCACCGGGACATCCACAAGCAATGGGTAGTTGATTGAGCTTGTAGAGCCATTGCTGGCGGTTGCCATACCTTTAATTGCAGGGGCTATGGAGCAGGTAACGGTTTGAGGATCGAAAGTTTGAATAATGCCCGGAAGGGCGACACGGAGATCGTTACTTAGCGCAGCGCTTAACGCCGCAAGGGTTTCGGCCAGTTCACCGTTCAGGGCCGATGTGGTTAAAGCCATTGGTTGCTCCTTCCTCAGGATTTTTATCGTGCAGACACTACCTCGATTTTTTTGTCTGACTACCCTCACCGGCAGGGTCTTTTGAGCCAGTTGCCTGGCACATTAAATCCATATACCAGTCGTTACCTCGCGTATCGCCGTAGTAGGTGATGCCATATATTTCATAGACGCCATCTTTGCTTTTACCCGGCGAGAAAGACCTGTTAGTCAGCTTTTTTAAATCTGGTACCGCCTGATGTAGCAAAGATTCATTGAGCAGAATTTGTCCCTTTAAACGGATATTGGGATTGATCAGGCATTTGGCATTAACGCCTGCTCCCGTCGTGCTCTGCGGCATCCCCGTCAGGCCATTGGCGGTATTAAGCGGCACTGGAGGGTGCACAACGTGGTCTTTGCCATACATTTCAAGCCGGTCATCAAGCAGTTCCCAGCTTGCATTGCAAAGCGTTGCTATCTGAGTCAGATAGCTGCTGACTTTGCCGTGAAAGGTATAGCCACGCGGAAAAATCGTGGTTGGGAAATCAGGTAGCGTCCCGCCAGTAATGTTGTAAGGTTTTAGCCCTGCCAGAGCCAGGTCATACATATCCTTGACGGTATAGCCTCTTGCCAGGGTGGCGCTTATTGTCGCGTAAGAGATAGCCTCATGGCCGTCGATCGCCTGCACCAGAAGCCATGTATCCGGCGTGCCGTCACTGCCAGCGAGGGTAATGCGAATATCACCGCTGAAAATCAGGCCGTAGTTGCGGCCGCCACGCTGCCCGGGATCGTCGGGGGAAATTTCATGTATGACTCCGACTTCGCTTTCGTTAACCACGGGTGTCAGTCCGTCATAGCCGGCAAACAGGCGGATCTTCGAAAATTCTTTGTCGATGATTTTGTTCGCGGTATTAAGGGCCAGGTTATAGATTTTCAGCTCAGCAACTTTAGGAGCCGTTCCGATAAACCACTCGACTTTAAACGTGGCTTTGAAACCGCTTAGCTTTATCCCGCCGCCGTCCGTTCTGAGCAGTTGCAGTTCAAAATGCCGCAGCCAGTTTTGACTCATAGTTTCTCCATTAAAAAACCTGCCGCAGCAGGTTTTTAGTTTTGGGTGACGAAGTAGAGGTGACTTCGGAAACCGAGATTGGTTTTGGTAGGATATTCCTGAGCGACATCCTCAGAGACAACAAACAGACCACCGGTCAAATTGAGGTGCTTGTAAGGTGCCAACAAATCCACGCCGGGCACCAGCGGAATACCGTTAATAATCGACGTGTAGTCTGTTTCAAGAAGATCAAGTATCCAGCTGGCCTCATCGCGATACATCACGCGTAGCCGGAGCTGCCTGCCGCCGAGCCTAATAGTGAAAGTCTGGTTATCCGCGCTAAGCGGAATTTCTACTGCTGACATAATGACTCCCGCTAAGCTTGAGTATCGTTAAAGGGAAATATGGTTACCGTTCCCGCCGGTAGGGTAGTTTTAGTGCCGCCATTTTGCGTTGGCGCAGTGCTGACACCGTTTTTCATAGCGGATTTATCGGCAGTGGGGATATTTTCCGTTGAGGAAAACAGAACCTCTACCAGCGTGAGTGAACAGGTCAGAATGTGCTGCGTGGTTTTATCGGTAGTGACTTCAATCTGACGCATGAGCATGTTGCTGTAGGTCCGTTTGCTCGTCACTACTTCGAAAGGCTCACAGGTTTTTTGCAGATTGAGGAGCTGCTGATAGACCTCCGTAGGGTTTAATCCCACCGTTATTCCATAAGCAGCCGTATCGGCAAAATCCAACAGCGAGCCACCGCTGGAAAAACTGCAGTCAATTATCACTTCCCCGGGTTTGACCCAAGCATGATCGCTGATATTGGCGCCTGCCTGTACAGGGTGAGACGTGATCTCAATGCTGTCGGTATGTTTTTCTCTTACTACAACCTGAGGGACGATCAAACCAATATGCCGGGTACGGCTTTGAAAGAGGGCCGACATGCTATTCATCAGGTTAAACCTCCTGAATATTGTTGCGCCTGGCGGGCGTAAACGTTCAGTTGCCGCCGTTCCACTTCCTCACCGGTAGCGTAAGGATCGCGGGCGTTATAGATGGCAATATCGGTTTTGTTGTTCCAGGTAGGTGAACTGATGTTGCCAGGCGCTGTTTGCATTAGATCGCTGCTCCAGGCGTAGCGTTGATTATCAAAACCAGCACCTCCCGGCAGCAATGCCGATAAATCAGAAGCAGCAAGAGTGTCCATTATTTTTGGCAACAGCGTTGAAGTGCTGCCCTCTTCCCGGCGAGTATTTTTCTTTTCACCTTTCGTTGCCCAGCCAACGAAACCGTCCCACGCCTGCGTCGCTTTTTTCCCTATATAATCGCCCCCTTTTTGTGCAAGCCATTCCGTAGGGGTATTCGTTATTCCGCCAGTAATCAGGTCTTTTCCAATACTGGCCACTTCAGCCCAGTTTCCTTCCTTAAGGGCGCCAAGCAATTTGCCGATTTTTTGCAGCGTTTCACCCAGCTCGTTGAAATTATCGATCAGCCCCTGAAAAAGGGTCGAGATGGACCACGAACTGAAGTCGATTCCCAGCAACGCCATAAAATCGCTAAAGAGGGTTTTAACGATGTTTGCCAGCTCACCAATCGCTTGTGACGCAAGGGTTATGACAGGCTCCCATTTGCCCCAGTCAATTAAGCTGTCGCTTCCCGATTTCCACTTCTGGTAGTCGTTGTAAAGCAGGCCTATTGCAGCAACAAGGGAAAGGATGATGCCGATGGGTGAAGCCATAAATGCGCTGTTGAGCACCAGCCAGGCCCCTGCCAGGCCCGTCAGCGCGGCAATGAACGATTGAGATTCACCGTCAAGCGTGTCCCACCAGTCTGCGACATCAGTTACCAGGTCAATAATGCCGCTCAGCGCATCGGTAAAGACTTCACCAAACCAGATAGCAATTGCGCCTGCTTTGCTGAGCACATTTTCAATCTGCGGAGCTTTAGAGAGTAATTTTTCCGTTAAGTTAGTGACAGGATCCGAGAGGCCTTGCGCGAGGTTTCCGCTCAACTTCTTGCCAAACAGATCCACTACGGAAGACATCCGGCGCCACGAAACCATAAACTGCGTGGATTGGTCGGCGCTTTTTTCAGCGTTTAAGTCAGTTGCTTGCATCAGGCGTTGATAATCATCGGCGTACTGAGCAAGCCCGTGTTGCATGCCGTTAAGCGTACCTTCATCAATCCCTAATAAACCGGCCTGAAGGCTGGCTTCGTTTTTATCCATGCCTCCTAGCGATTGAGCAAGCTGTAGAAAAACCTCAGCGTTATCACGCTTTGAGCCATCTTCACCACGAGTGGTTACGCCCATTTTGTTGAGGAGTACTTCGCCTGCTTTATCGGTATTCCATAACGCACTTACGTTTTTAATCGAGCCTTCCAGCGTTTTTTGATCGCCACCGGATTGCTCGGATGCATATTTTATGGACTGGTATTTGTCCACGCTCATATCAAGCATTTGAGCTGACTGAGCATCTTTCTCCATGCCATCCAGCGTTTCCAGAAAATAGTTTCCTGATTTTACTGCCGGTTGGATCACGAACTCATTAAGCGTTTGCAGGCCCTTTGCCAGCTTCTCGTAGGTGGTTGTTTGCTCTGTAACCTTATTTGACGCCAGCCTGTTTTCAATATTGATAAAAACAGCGCTTAGCCTGTCGACCAGGCCTGTCATGCGGTCAGTTAATTTTTCGCCTTTCCACCTATCAGGCAGCGAGAAATAAGGGACAAGCTGCGTGCTATCGCTCATTTTCTTCTCTCCAGCGTGCGATGCGGGCCCTGTTATCGGCCCGCATCTCCAGGTAATCGTTCATCAGCGCGATGTCATACAGATCCACCGCGCCGCTTTTCAGATCCTGCCAGCTCAGCCCAAAAACCTCCGCCGGGCGGAGGATGTAATCTTCTCCGCCCGGCAGGGTATCAAGCTTCAGGCCGCTGCCTGGTCCTGGGACGGCGGGCCGGGGAGTTCTTGCAAAAAATTTCCCAGCGAATCGGCCACCACCCGGGCTACAAGCTGCAGCAAGGTCATCAGGTCGATGTCGTCAAAGGCAAGCGTCTGCTGGTTCATCACCGGCACCCAGGATTTCATATGGCTGCGGCTCACTACCTGCAGGCAGGGATAAAGAATGGCATTGCAGTCTTCTTCGCTGAGATCCGACAGCGTACGGGCGATTTTCGGCAAAACGGTTTCGAGGGCGTTGCCGCCCTCCTGCAATTTGCGAAAATCACCCACGATGCCGGCCAGCACAGGCAGCAGCTTGCGGGCGACTTTTAGCTGGTCGAATACGTTTAGCTTGCCGATGCGGTAATCCGTCTCTTTAAAGGTGATTTCCATGGCTTAAAACTCCCCCAGCACCTGGTCGATTTTGCCGCAGTCAAATACCCAGGCGACGCTGCCGCCTTCTTTGCCGTTTTTGTTGTCCGGCAGCTTCTGGAAAGCAACGGCGTTAGCAGTCACTGAGTCGCCGGAGGAGGTATTGCGGATAACGATAGCGTTACGTCCCCACGTAGCTGAAGAGAGCGTCTGGGCATTGTATGCCTGAGATAGTTTTTTGTTCGCCGGTGAGGTTTTCATCAGCGTGACGGTAATGGTGCCGCTTTTATCCGGGCTCATGCTCTGCATAACTTCGCCATCAATGCCGATGGTCATGGTGTTTTTGGCGTTGGCCAAAGAAACCGTAATGCCCTCCTCAGCGTTCGCAGAACCTGCGCCCAAATCGATAATGCCGGTTGGACCTGCAAAGGATGCCGTGACATCCATAAAAGAATAAGTACCCATTTAACTCTCCTTAACGAACCACATTAATTTCAACGTCGGCAAAATGCACAGCACCCGCCAGTTTGCATGCCACCTGAATCACCGGGGCCTTACGAGCTTCACGATCGGACTGGGCCTGGGTCGCGATAGCAGGCGCGTAAACGTAATAACCTTTGGTTAGCGTATCGCCCGCCGTCAGCTGTCCTATTTCCCCGCCGTTCCATACGCCAGGCGCAACCAGACCGTTGGTAACCGCCTGGTTCATCGACTGCTCAACGTTGCTTAACAGGCGGGTGACGCCTGCATCGGTCTGCGGGATTTTGGTCGTGCTGGTGAACAGCAGGTTGTAGAGGTTGTTCTGCACATAGTTTTGCAGCCAGTCGAGGCCGTGGCGTTCATCAATAAAATCGCCGTTGCACATCACCCCTTCCTGAATGATGGCGGTATCGTTGTTGTAGTTAACAAAGGCGTTGCCATTTTTTGCCGCGAGCGCATTGGCCTGGCTTTGCGTCAGGTACTCCGCCGTGATGCCGGGCTCCTGCTTAAACTTCAGGGTAACGGTGGTGTTGTTGCCGTTAAAATTAACGGTGAAGGCGCGGCCAAACAAGGATGCCGCCGCAAACGGCGTGGCGCTGGAATACTGGCCGAAGGTGCGGGAATATTTTGCCGCTTTCAGCCTGCTGAGGATGTCGGTCGTGACATCAGCATCCAGCGCGCCGGTGTTCTGCGTGGTATGGCCATAAATTCGCGATACGCTGTCAGATTCCACTATCGCCGCCACGGACAGGACCTCTTCCTCACTCAGCGTGCCGTCGGCGATGACCAGCCCATACCAGTCCGTTGAATGTCCGGACAGGGCGGAAACGCATTCGCTGATACTCTCGCTTGTCTGGCCTTCGACCGGCTGGGCGCCAGCGGCCCCGGTCAGTCCAAGCAAGGCAGAGAGATCGGTGCCTGCCGGGCCGGCATCCGCATAGCCCACGGAGGAGCTGGCGCCGGCTGTAATGGAACGAACGGTGAAGCGGCCGCTCACGGCATCCCATTCAACGGTGCTGCCGGTCAGGGCATCCTGAATACGTCCGGCAACGCCGTTAAGATTGGTTTCGGCGCTGAGATCGATTTCCGTAATCGTGCTCTCTTTGCCGTCCAGCACGATGCTCATCGCACCGTCCGTCACCGCCGTAAAGTTACTCATTGCCTGTTGATCAGCGGTAAGAATTGCTCCACGTAACCGTGCGGCAGCTTCGGTTTTTACCCAGCGGCCGATATACAAATCTACCGGCTGTGGAGACTGCTGGTAGTAGAGGCTTGCCGCTTTATATTCCGGCGTATCAAGGCCAAAATCCGCCGCGACTCCGCTGATGCCGGAATAAGCGCGCATCCGCTCCCGGGCATCGATAACGTCGCTTGCTCCCACGACCAGCAGGGCGCCGTAGTTACGGGACTGGGCCGCGCGCGCAGCCATGCTCACCGTCACATTGACGATGTTAGAGACAGGTAAACCCTGTGACATAATTTATTCTCCGAAGATATTTACTGAAGCAGAAACGAGGGACTGGATACCGTATTCGCGTACCACCTGGCGGTGCAGCGTCACGGTGAGGTTGTAGCGGCGTTGCCACTGGTTACTGATAAGTTCGGGAGCCGGAACCAGCGCTCCACAGGTTACAAAAGTGGGCCCGATGCGGTTAAGCCCGGCGTTATTCTGCGCAACATACAGCCCATCGCGAAATAACGCCGCAACGGCCTGGGCCCCCGGGCCGTAGAAACTACAGTTCACCGCAATCACTTCGGTTTGCCGAAGCGCGTCTTTGTGGCCGTCTACTGACACAAAGGCCGGAGACTCGCCGAGCTGTACGCAGGTATCAAACTCGCACCACGTTAAGCCGGCCGCGGGCGTTGCGGGCGGTTGTTCAGTCCAGCGAGCCAGCACCATTTCGGCGGGTAGCCCTGAAACTCCCGCAATCCAGTTGCCCAGCTGAGACTCAAGCTGTTCGTCATAGTTCGGCGGCGAGCTAACCGGCACGAGATAACCCGGCCGGGTAGAATCATTCATTTATTCTCTCCTTTATTGATAGGTTTCAGGCATTGCTGCCGGACATAATCCTGCAGCCCCGCAAGCTGTTTCAGGACGAGCGCGGTTCGGCTTCTGAGACGGAAATAATCCCGTTCAGCGGCGTCTGTAAGTCGGGGACGGGCTGCATCATCCACGCGGGCGGCGGAGGTGGAGGCTGGCAAAGGTTCACAGGCGGCGGCAAGGCGCAGCTGCTTAGCCCCACCAGCCACATCGCGCTGCAGCTTTTCGATAGTATGTTGGGCATCGCTGAGCTCTCTGGTATAGCGGGTATCAAGCGCGGCGATATCACGCTGCCGCGCCCGCATGTCGTCAATGACGGCTTGCCGTAAGGCAAGCTGCTTTTCAGTCTGCGCCAGACGCTGTTTCTGCTGCTGGTAGCGCTGGTAAAAATGAGAAAAGCCTAACGCGCCGCTCAGCAGCAGGCAGCCCAGGATGGCAGTAAGCGTTCTCATGTCGGACTCCTGCGCCAGCGACAAACCTCATATTCCACCTCCCGCCGGTTCATCAGGCCCTGCCATTTCCTGCCGCCGGCCCAGACCCACAGCTTCATCGCTTCACAAGCTTTATCCGCCTCGCCGGCATTGAGATAGCGCACAACGGAGGAACGCTGAAAAGCGGCGATGCCCACGTTGTAGCTAAAGCTTATCAATGCGGCTTTCTGGTATTCATTGGTCGGGACAGTGACGGCGCGCTCAACCGCGCGGGAAAAGGGAAGCAGATCGTGGTTGAGCAGCTTTTCACATTCCGCCTGGCTGTAGCCTTTACCGGGGATAATGTCTTTGCCGGTATGGCCGTAGCAGACGGTCAGAACGCCGGCCACGTCGTAATAGGCCGTGTAGCGCACGCCCTCGAGTTCAGGAACCATCACGCCTGCAAGCGTAAGCGCGCTGGCTCCGGATAAGCTCAGCAATGTTTTTCTTAAACCGGGAGACATAGTCATTAATCACCTGCCCGTCTTATGGCCTCGCTGACTGCCTGTGCCGTAGTCAGCCGCTCGGTACCGTTTTTGTTTTGCAAAGCCGCCAGGTAGTCCTGCAGCAGTTGCGTTCTTTTTTCGTCCTCCTTTTGTTTGCGGTACGCGTCCAGACGCGCGTTGATATACGACGCGACCGAAATACCGAGGCCTGCCAGGCCGAATATCATGTAGACCATATCCTGTGTCGTGATACCCAAACCGGCAGCCAGAGTCGCAAGCCACGCAAAAGCCTGCGTGACCACATTACCAGGCTGGTCATTCATGGGGGTTATCTCACTGCTGTTTGAATCGAGGTATCAGTAACGAAGGAGGTTTCAGGAAACCGTTAAATCAGGGGGCGAGATTTACCGTGGCGTTTCTCTTTTCCGCTGGCGCCCGCCTCGCCGGATAAAGTTTGCGGCGATGACTGGTAAATTCTGCGGGTGATGCTGTCCTGCTGCCGGCGAATCTTTTGATAACGCTCGGCGTTTTGAATAATTTGCAGGCCGTACTCGTTAATCACTTCCAGCGCTTTTGCTATACGATCTTCTGGCTTGCGGTTTAATACGAGCGGCGGGTGAGTTACTGGTCTGGCGCTAATGCCGACTAAAAGCGGATTAGCTGCTTTCCAGGCCAGCTGCTTCGCCTCGCGGCGTTGACGGCGACGAGCCTGTGCGTCCATACATCCTCCTGTCAATCAACTTTGGCGATATCCTTCAGATATCCCAAAGCTTATTGCTTCGGTGTATTTACCCTTTTTCAGGGTGGGCTGTTAATGAGCGTTCACTTTCCTGTGAGTACCGCGTCCTGCTGATGAACTGATATTGAACCAATAGTACAAAACAGTCAAGAACCAAAAGTACAATTTGTGGGTAAAAAAACGCTTATTTTATTTACTAATTGATTTTGAAGGGAAAATAATTGCGATTACCCCGTTGCCGGGGCAGCCGTCTCAGGCGTGGCGCTTGATCGAATGGCTATACATCACGCGTCCGATGATTTTCAGATGCAGTTCGTTTTCCTCACAGATTTTCCAGTCGGCATATTTAGCGTTATCCGACCGCACCAGCAGGCTGTCGTGGGTCATTTGCAGGCGCTTAACCAGCAGTTGTCCTTTGTAAAGGAACACATAGATACCGTCGCCCTGGAAATAATCTTTAGCGATATCGACAAAGATATAGTCGCCCAGCTCAATGGTGCCGGACATGCTGTCGCCCGTAACGGTTATTACTTTAATGCTGTCCGCAGGACGATGACCAAAAAGCTCCAGCGCTTCCTGACTGTCGTAAACTATATGGTTGATGGTTTCGGTCACTTCGCTGGAAATCAAGCGACCCGGGCCGGCGCTGGCCTCGATATCCAGCACATCGATGCGAAATCCCGGTTCTGGCTGCGGCGTATAAAATGGCGCTCTTGCGCTTTCGTTCAGCGTCGGCGCATGGGCGGAATCGCGGCGCTCATCGGCGAACATGCCTTCGTTGCCATGCTGCAGCCACAGCACGTCCGCGTTCAAAAACGTGGCCAGCTCATACATCTTGTCCTGACGGGGGATCGCCTCGGCGTTAAGCCATTTACTTACGGCTTTTGAAGATACGCCGAGGGCTCTGGCTATCGCCATGCCTCTGCCAAATTCGTCCAGGCTGGCTTCTGTGCAGGCCTGCGCCAGCCTGCGGGAGAATGCTTCGCGCAATTGTTCTCTCTGTACCATAAGTACGATCACAACTCATTTTGTGGAGGGCTGGCGCCATAATAGCACGTACTGAAAGTACACAAAGCAATAAACGCGGTTAAACACACAGCGTTATTGGGGATGCTTTGCTTTTGTGGTACAGTGCGCGCCTGCAAATTTCCGGTGCTTTCACTTCCATTATATACTGTATAAAAACACATACACCAACCGGTATTGCTGATTTTGCTGTACTGGCGGGAAGGCGACTGGCGGGTTGAGACACGGCAAGGTTTTGAAATGGCTTTACTAATTACCAAAAAATGCATCAACTGCGATATGTGCGAGCCGGAGTGCCCGAACCAGGCGATCTCTATGGGCGACAGTATTTACGAGATCGATACCGATCGCTGCACCCAGTGCGTGGGCCATTATGAAACGCCAACCTGCCAGCAGGTCTGCCCGATCGTAAATACTATTATCATCGACCCGGCGCACCAGGAAAGTGAAGAGCAGCTGTGGGACAAATTTGTTCAGCTGCATCACGCCGATAAAATCTAGCTTTCGATAATCACCGTGGCGCAGGCGTAATGGCGTTCGTCTGCCAGAGTCACATGTACCGATTGCACTCCCATTCGCTCGGCAAGTCGTTGTGCCTCATCCCAGAACCGCAGCTGCGGTTTGCCTAAGGCATCGTTAAACACCTCAAACTGGTTAAACGCAAGGCCGTTGCGAATACCCGTGCCAAAGGCTTTGGCTGCCGCCTCTTTAACCGCAAACCGTTTGGCAAGAAAACGCACCGGCTGCTGGTGCGCTTCGTATTGTTTCCATTCGTTGGCGCTCAGCACGCGTTTCGCCAGCCTGTCTCCCGAGCGGGAGATAACGCTTTCAATGCGCGCTATCTCCACGATATCCGTGCCGAGGCCAAGGATCGCCATTAGCGACGCGCTTCCTGCATCAGACGTTTCATTTCTGCTACGGCCTCTTTTAAGCCGCTCATCACCGCACGCCCGATAATAGCGTGACCGATATTCAGTTCGTGCATTTCCGGCAGGCGAGCGATGGCCTGCACGTTATGGTAGGTCAGGCCGTGGCCGGCATTCACCTTCAGGCCTTTGCCTGCGGCATAGGTCGCGGCTTCGGCGATGCGCGCCAGCTCTTTTGCCTGCGTTGCTTCATCCTCAGCATCCGCATAGCAGCCGGTATGAATCTCGATATACGGCGCGCCCACGGCAACGGCTGCATCGATCTGCGCATGGTCGGCGTCAATAAACAAAGAGACCAGAATACCCGCGTCGGCCAGGCGTTTGCAGGCATCGCGCATTTTGTCGAGCTGGCCCGCAACGTCCAGGCCGCCTTCGGTGGTCACTTCCTGACGCTTCTCCGGGACCAGGCAGCAGAAATGAGGTTTCGTTTCACAGGCGATGGCAACCATCTCGTCGGTGACGGCCATTTCGAGGTTCATACGGGTATCAAGGGTCTGGCGTAAAACGCGAACGTCGCGATCGGTGATATGACGACGGTCTTCACGTAAGTGTACGGTAATGCCGTCGGCTCCCGCCTGCTCTGCAATGAAAGCTGCCTGCACCGGATCCGGGTACGCCGTACCGCGTGCGTTGCGCAGGGTCGCGATATGATCGATGTTTACGCCTAACAGTAATTCAGCCATGACTATCCTCGGGGATCGGAATGATATGCTCAGCAGTGTACACCGCTGATGGAAAGCGTGGCTACGATCGGGCGCTATTGCGTGTCAGGAGAAGATTTGAGTGGCGGTTTTTTGGGCACAAACTGACGGAACAGTTCGCGGCTTTTGAGCGGTTTACCGCCGAGATAGGGTTTTAGCGCCATACGGGTGAAGCGTTTAGCCGCGCGTAAAGTCGCCACGTCCGGAAACTCGCGGTTTGCCAGCGCTTTAAGCTCATGGCCTGTAAAGCTGTTGTTATCAACGACCAGGCTTGCGATAAAGCCTTTCTCTTCCCGGTACCGATAGGTCATGTTATCTGCGACCTCTTCCCCGCTGCCTGCGCAATGCAGGAAATCCACGCCATAGCCAAGATGCCCCAGCAGGGCCAGCTCAAAGCGGCGCAGCGCAGGCTCCGGCGTGCCGCTGGTGCCGGCTAAGGCCTGAATGCAGTGCAGGTAATCAAAAAAAAGCTCGGAGAAACGGGTTTCCTGCTCAAGCACGCGGGAGACAAGCTCGTTGACGTAAAGGCCGCTATAAAGCGAGATGCCGCCAAGAGGAAGCGCGAGGGAAACCGCTTCGGCGCTGCGCAGCGTTTTGACTTCGCCGCGTCCGCTCCAGCGTACCAGCAAAGGGGTGAAAGGCTGCAACGCGCCTTTCAGGCTGGAACGGCGAGAACGCGCGCCTTTGGCAATGACGCGCATTCGCCCTGACTCTTCGGAAAACAGGTCGAGAAGAAGGCTGGTTTCACTCCAGGGGCGACTATGCAGGACAAAAGCCCGTTGCCAGCCTTCCATCAATTACTCGTCTGTGTAGCCGAGGCTACGCAGCGCACGCTCGTCGTCTGCCCAGCCGGATTTCACCTTCACCCAAAGCTCCAGGTGGATTTTGGCTTCGAACATCTCTTCCATATCTTTACGCGCTTCAATACCGATGGTTTTGATTTTGGCGCCTTTATTGCCAATCACCATCTTCTTCTGGCCTTCACGCTCTACCAGAATCAGACCGTTGATATCGTAGCCGCCGCGCGCGTTGGTCACGAACTGTTCGATTTCTACCGTGACGGAGTACGGCAGTTCCGCCCCCAGGAAACGCATCAGTTTTTCACGGATGATTTCAGAGGCCATAAAGCGCTGCGAGCGGTCGGTGATGTAATCTTCCGGGAAGTGGTGGATCGCTTCCGGCAGGCGTTTACGCACGATGCTGGCGATAGTGTCCACGTTCATTCCGGTCTCAGCGGAGATCGGCACGATATCGAGGAAGTTCATCTGGCTGCCGAGGAACTGCAGGTGCGGCAGCAGGATGCTTTTATCCTGCACGTTATCAACTTTGTTGACCGCGAGAATAACCGGCGCCTTGCTGTCGCGCAGCTTGTTAAGCACCATTTCGTCGTCGGCTGTCCACTTAGTGCCTTCCACCACAAAGATAACCAGCTCAACGTCGCCAATGGAGCTGCTGGCCGCTTTGTTCATCAGGCGGTTGATGGCGCGCTTTTCTTCCATGTGCAGCCCTGGGGTATCAACATAAATTGCCTGATAAGCCCCTTCGGTATGGATGCCCATGATGCGGTGACGCGTGGTTTGCGCCTTACGCGAGGTAATGGAGATTTTTTGCCCAAGCAACTGGTTTAGCAGCGTGGATTTGCCGACGTTCGGGCGGCCTACGATTGCCACGAACCCGCAAAATGTTTGTTCTTCGCTCATTCCAGCTCCAGCTTTTTAAGCGCCTGTTCAGCCGCAGCCTGTTCCGCCTTACGGCGGCTTGAACCTGTCCCTACGACCGGCTCAGGCAGGCCACTCACCTGACAGTGAATAGTAAATTCCTGATCGTGCGCTTCGCCGCGAACCTGCACCACCAGATAGGATGGCAGCGGTAAGTGGCGACCCTGCAGATACTCCTGCAAACGCGTTTTCGGATCTTTTTGTTTGTCGCCCGGACTGATTTCATCAAGGCGGGTTTGATACCAGGAGAGGATCAAACGCTCAACGTTCTGAATATCGCTGTCGAGAAATACGCCGCCGATTAAGGCTTCAACGGTATCGGCAAGAATAGATTCACGACGGAAACCGCCGCTTTTCAGCTCGCCCGGCCCAAGGCGCAGGCACTCGCCCAGATCAAATTCGCGAGCGATTTCTGCCAGCGTATTGCCGCGAACAAGCGTCGCACGCATGCGGCTCATGTCACCTTCGTCAACGCGAGGGAAACGATGATAAAGCGCGTTGGCGATAACATAGCTCAGAATGGAGTCGCCCAAAAATTCCAGCCGCTCGTTGTGTTTACTGCTGGCGCTGCGATGGGTTAAAGCCTGCTGCAACAGATCCTGATGTACAAAAGTGTAGCCCAGCTTACGCTGCAGCCTTGTGATTACGATGGGGTTCATGCGATACCAATTAATGAATGCGTCAATTATTCAGCACACGGAACAGACCTGAACCAGGGAAGCCAACGCTGTTTCGTGTGCCGTGGCTCCTCAGCGAGGAGCCAGCCTAAATACGGGGGGATATTCTATACACAACGACAGGGGATGTCGTTACCTGAATAGATTTAATTGATCAATGAATTCCGCCAATACGATTTAAGCGAACGCCGGTTGGCCACTGACCTTCCTGCTTCTCAAAGCTCATCCAGATGGCGGTTGCTTTGCCGACCAGATTTTGCTCAGGAACGAAGCCCCAGTAGCGGCTGTCGGCGCTGTTGTCGCGGTTGTCGCCCATCATAAAATAATGGCCCGGCGGCACGATCCACGTTGCCAGCTGCTGGCCCTGCTGCTGGTAGTACATACCCAGCTGATCCTGCGCAATCGGCACGGTCAGAATGCGATGAGTAACCTCGCCCAGCGTCTCTTTACGCTCGCCCAGACGAATACCGCCCTCTTTGGTTTGGTTCTGCGGAACCTGGAAGAAACCGGAGCTTGCTTCGCTGCCGCTGTTACGTGCGAAGGTCTGCACAAAATCGCTCGGCTCAACGTTGCTGTAGGTAATCGGCAGGGCGTTATCACAGGCCTGGCCGGAGCTGCAATTTGGCTGCACGGTCACTTCTTTCGCAACCGGATCGTAGCTTACGCGGTCGCCCGGTAAACCAACTGCGCGCTTAATATAATCAAGACGCGGATCCTGAGGATATTTAAAGACTACAATATCACCGCGTTTTGGATGGCCCGTCTCAATTAACGTTTTCTGGTAAATAGGATCTTTAATACCGTAGGCAAATTTCTCGACCAGAATAAAATCGCCAATCAACAGCGTCGGCATCATCGATCCGGACGGGATCTGGAACGGTTCGTAAATAAACGAACGCACAATCAGCACGATAGCCAGGACCGGGAAGACGGACGCGCCGGTTTCCAGCCAGCCGGGTTTCGGACCAACCTTTTTCAGCGTTTTCGCATCGAGCGTTTCACCAGCGGCAGCTTGCGCCGTCGCCTGTTTTTCACGACGCTTTGGCGCAAAGATAAACTTATCGATACACCATAAAATGCCCGTCACCAGCGTGGCTATCACGAGGATCAAGGCGAACATATTCGCCATGCCAACTCCTTAGTTTATTTGCCGTCTTTACCGACGTGCAGAATGGCGAGGAACGCTTCCTGCGGCAGCTCGACGTTACCGACCTGCTTCATACGTTTCTTACCTTCTTTCTGTTTTTGCAGCAGCTTTTTCTTACGGCTTACGTCGCCGCCGTAACATTTTGCCAGAACGTTTTTACGCAGTTGCTTGACGGTAGAACGCGCGATAATGTGCGCGCCGATTGCCGCCTGAATCGCAATATCAAACTGCTGACGTGGAATCAGCTCCTGCATTTTTTCCACCAGCTGACGGCCACGGAACTGTGAGTTGCCACGGTGGGTGATCAATGCCAGGGCGTCAACGCGCTCGCCGTTAATCAGCACATCTACGCGCACCATGTCTGAGGCCTGGAAGCGTTTGAAGTTGTAGTCCAGTGAAGCATAGCCACGGGAGGTGGACTTCAGGCGGTCGAAGAAGTCGAGTACCACTTCCGCCATTGGAATTTCATAGGTCAGCGCCACCTGGTTGCCATGGTAAACCATGTTGGTCTGCACGCCGCGCTTCTCGATGCACAGGGTGATGACGCTGCCCAGATATTCCTGCGGCATCAGCATATGGCATTCCGCGATCGGCTCACGCAGCTCTGCGATGTTATTCAGCGCTGGCAGCTTGGACGGGCTATCAACGTAAATCGTTTCGCCGCCGGTGGTTTCGACTTCGTAGACTACCGTTGGTGCCGTGGTAATCAGATCGAGATCGTATTCACGCTCCAGGCGTTCCTGAATGATTTCCATGTGCAGCAGACCGAGGAAGCCGCAGCGGAAGCCGAAGCCCAGCGCCGTTGAGCTTTCCGGCTCATAGAACAAGGAGGCGTCGTTCAGGCTCAGTTTACCCAGCGCGTCACGGAAGTTTTCATAATCGTCAGAGCTGACCGGGAAGAGGCCGGCATAAACCTGAGGCTTCACTTTCTTAAAGCCCGGCAGCGCTTTTTCCGCCGGATTGCGGGACAGGGTCAGGGTATCGCCAACCGGCGCGCCCAGAATGTCTTTGATGGCGCAGACCAGCCAGCCTACTTCGCCGCAGCCCAGTACGTCGCGATCGACGCGTTTTGGCGTAAAGATGCCCAGACGGTCGGCGTTATACACCTGGCCGGTGCTCATCACCTTGATTTTATCGCCTTTTCTCATGGTGCCGTTTTTAATACGCACCAGCGAGACAACGCCAAGATAGTTATCGAACCAGGAGTCAATGATCAGCGCCTGCAGCGGCGCTTCCGGATCGCCTTCCGGCGGCGGAATGTCACGAACTAAACGCTCGAGGACTTCCGTCACACCAAGGCCGGTTTTTGCGGAACAGCGCACGGCATCGGTCGCATCTATGCCGACGATATCTTCAATTTCCTGCGCGGCACGGTCGGGATCGGCGGCCGGCAGGTCAATTTTGTTCAGTACCGGCACCACTTCCAGATCCATTTCCATCGCGGTGTAGCAGTTTGCCAGCGTCTGGGCTTCTACGCCCTGCCCGGCATCCACCACCAGCAGCGCGCCTTCGCAGGCGGCTAAAGAACGGGACACTTCGTAAGAGAAGTCGACGTGGCCTGGGGTATCGATGAAATTCAGATGATAAGTTTCGCCGTCGCTTGCTTTGTAATCGAGCGTTACGCTCTGCGCTTTGATGGTAATACCGCGTTCACGTTCCAGCTCCATGGAATCCAGCACCTGGGCTGCCATTTCGCGATCGGAGAGGCCGCCGCAAATCTGGATGATACGGTCAGACAGCGTCGATTTACCGTGGTCGATGTGGGCAATAATAGAAAAGTTACGTATATTCTTCATAGTTAGAGGTTTTTATGCCTTACAAATGCCTGAGAGCTCGGCGCTTCGCGCTGTACGGAGCATGATGTCAATGGCTGTCTTCTGCCTGAAACGCCGCATTCTACACTACAACGAGAAAGCGAGGAAACTGCTCATCCTGCAAGCTTAGCTGAGGGAAGAAAAGAGGCAGGACGGAAGTGAGGCATTGAATAGCGGCCAGCAGAATTTTACCGGCCATCTACGGAGGTGATGGTCTCGACGCGCAGCGCATCCGGAGGCAGCGCAACGCTCAGAATAACGGGCTGCCACTCTGCACGATGGCTCAGCTTTGCCGAGACTCCACGGGCCAGAAGAAAGCCGCCCACGCCGCCCAGCACCGCGCCGCAAAACGCCGCGAGATCGGAGCCGAATAATCCCTGAAATAGCGCCGCTATAGCAAAAAGGCCCGCCAGCGGAGACATATAAACCAGCAGCGCAGAGCCGATCAGGCTGCCTTCGGCAATGCCCAGCTCAACCTTCTGCCCTTCCACCAGCGGCTGTTCGCTTGCAACCGACAGAAGATGATGATTTTGCGGCCCAAGCTTGTTGAGCAACCTGCTGCCGCAGCCCGCGCGCGATGCACAGCTGTTGCAGGATGCTTTCACGTCGCAACGCAGCAGCGCCTCGCCCTTTTCCCAGGAGACAACGGTAGCCCATTCTTTAATCATGGCGCAGTCCTGAATTTGATGCTGTCCGCAATACGTTTAGCCGTTTGCGGCGGCAGCTCACCCACGATGGTAATTTCTGTTTTATCACGCACGACGGAGCTGACGGTGCGACGCCCGGTGCGCAGTAGCTGATCGCCACTGACGTTACCCGCGCGGCTGATGTTTACAGAAAAGCTAAACAGACCGTCTGAATAAAGGCGCGATTCAATGGGGACATCGACGGTGGGTAAAGGCCGGCGGCCGCTGGAAACCTCGCTGAAACCTTGCGGCAGCCAGGTTGGCGCCCAGGCAAAGTTTGGTTTTTCCCCAGCCGGCACGGAGAGTAGCGGCGGCAGGCTCGCTTTGGCCAGATTCTGCATCATTCCGCTAACCTGCTCATTCACCGCAAATGAAATCACGCGGAACTGCTCCAGGGTTTCACCGTCCCTGTCGAGTAAATCGACGCGTAGCGGCAGCTTAGTCTCGGCGTCCATCCAGACGATATAACTGTAGCGCGTGCCGTCACGGGCAACGACGCGGATGACTTCACAAAGCCGGTCGGCAATACGCGTGCGGCCGACGGAGATAAAGTCATAATAGGGCGTCAGACGTTTGAAATCGGTATAGACGATAGACGGCAGGGAATCGACGATATAATCCCCGTTCAGCGTGAACGGTTCCAGCCCAGGCTCGAAGTAGCTGATTTCGCTACCGCGCTGGACAACTTCCCGACGAGGGCCGTCCATTTGAAGTAATTGTGCGAGCGGTCGGTTATCCAGCCGTGCATGACGATAGCGTAAGGACTCTATCCCCTGCTTGTTGATGCTGATAAACGCCAACTCATAATTGAGTGACTGACTCGCCTGGTTCATCTGCTGCAACAGCGCCCCGGACGAAACGGTGTCCGCCGAGGCGCTGGAGGTGAACAACAGGCTGCCTGCCACCAGAGACAGAGCACACCAAAGTTGCTTCATTACTGCGATTGCGTTCCTAAAGTTTGGTTTCCTGGCACTTGCACAGCAGCCTGCTGGGTTTGCGCCTGTTCAAACTGGAGTTGCTCGGCGTGTAAACGACGCTGCAATTCATAATCCTGCAGCATAGCGTTGATACGACGACGCTGTTCCTGTACCTGCTGCTGACCCGTGCTGGCAGTACTGTCAGACGGTACGCCTAAGCTTACCGGGCTGGCTTTGCCCATCATTGGCAGCGTATTAAATACCGGTGTTTCCGGCTGCGCAGGACTATCTGACTGGCCGTTATAGTGCTGTACCCCAACGATAACCGCAAGCGATACGCATGCGGCCACCCCCACCTGGGTAAGCTGGCTGGCCCACGGACGCACCTTCTGCCAGAACGGCATTTTCTGCCACTGCTGCGGCTGAGGCTGTTGTTCCGGTATCAGTGGCGTGACCTGACGCGCCGGTTCATTTTCGATTGCAGCCATAACGTTAGCCGCAATATCGAAATGAAGAATTTCACTGGTATCTCCGCGCATGGTATCGCGGATCAGGTGGTAGCTCTCCCAGCTTTGCTGCAAATTTTTGTCTTTCGACAATCTGTTCAGCAGCTCGCTACCCAGAGTTTCTCCATCCATTAAAGCGGAAAGCTGTTCTTTCTGCATACCTAAATACCCTTCCAGTAACCCGCTATCGTCAACGCCTGATAAGCGGTTGAACTTTATTATCAATAGCTTCCCGCGCGCGGAAAATACGCGATCGCACTGTGCCGACCGGGCAGTCCATGATGACGGCTATTTCTTCATAGCTCAAACCATCCAACTCCCGCAGCGTAATGGCCATGCGTAAATCTTCGGGGAGCGACTCAATAGTACGGAAAACTATTTGTCTCAATTCTTCAGACAACATTAAGTTCTCAGGGTTCGAAATTTCTTTCAGCGCGCTGCCGCTTTCGAAGTTTTCAGCCTCTATTGCATCCACATCGCTGGACGGTGGACGCCTGCCCTGAGCAACCAGATAATTTTTCGCCGTGTTGACCGCAATGCGGTACAACCACGTATAAAACGCGCTATCGCCACGGAAAGAATCCAGCGCGCGATAAGCTTTAATAAATGATTCCTGTACCACATCCGGGACGTCCCCGGACGGGACATAACGGGAAACCAGACTCGCCACCTTATGCTGATAACGAATTACCAGTAGATTGAAGGACTTCTGATCTCCTTTTTGGACCCGTTCGACAAGGACCTGATCCGTTAACTGCTCGCTCATCCGAGGTAATGTCTCCCCAAACCTAATTTCCACGCGTAATCGAAAAACCACCCGAACTCTGTAATATGAGCAAGCTCAGGGTTTGAGTGCCCGAATGGAGCAAAGTTCCGTTACGCCTTTGTTTTTCTGTTCTGTTTCGCGAATTATCTTTTGTTGATTATAAGTTCGGCTACGCAAAACGGTTACGCCCTGTTTTTATGAAAAACCACCCACAGAGCACTACGCAGAGTATCGCACGAAAGGCGATTTTTCATCAGTAAATCTGTAACTAACGCTCGCTTTCGCACAAATTTTACATTATCTGACGCCTTGCGCTTAACGACATCTAAAAAGCCTCCGATGTTTAGTTCATACAACACGCCTGGAAAAAAAGCGTGTTGCAGTCCACATCGGATGCTATGCTGGCGCAACCCTTGTTTAGTAAATTAAACATCATGAACACTGATTCCGAACTTGCCTGTGATGTACTGATCGTCGGCAGCGGCGCTGCCGGTCTCTCCCTTGCTTTGCGACTCGCCCAAAGCTGCAAAGTGATTGTTCTGAGTAAGGGCCCGGTTAACGAAGGCTCAACCTTTTATGCTCAGGGCGGTATCGCAGCGGTGTTCGATGAAACCGACAGCATCGACTCGCATGTGGAAGATACGCTTATTGCAGGCGCAGGAATTTGTGAGCGCGATGCGGTGGAATTCGTCGCAAGCAACGCGCGCCACTGCGTGCAGTGGCTTATCGATCAGGGCGTGCTGTTCGATACAGAGATTCAGGCGAATGGATCGGAAAGCTATCATCTGACCCGGGAAGGCGGCCACAGCCACCGTCGCATCCTGCATGCGGCAGATGCAACCGGTAAAGAAGTGGAAACCACGCTGGTCGGTAAGGCGCTGAACCATCCGAACATCCGCATCATTGAGCGCAGCAACGCGGTCGACCTGATTGTTTCTGACAAGATTGGCCTGCCGGGAACCCGCCGCGTTGTGGGCGCATGGGTCTGGAATCGCAATCGCGAGAAGGTGGAAACCTGCCGCGCGAAGGCCGTTGTGTTGGCCACCGGCGGCGCTTCAAAAGTTTATCAATATACCACTAACCCGGATATTTCCTCCGGCGACGGTATCGCTATGGCCTGGCGCGCGGGCTGCCGCGTGGCGAATCTGGAGTTTAACCAGTTCCACCCGACCGCCCTTTTCCATCCGCAGGCGCGTAATTTCTTACTGACGGAAGCGCTGCGCGGCGAAGGCGCTTATCTTAAGCGTCCTGACGGCACGCGTTTTATGCCCGATTTTGACGAGCGCGGCGAACTCGCCCCACGCGATATCGTCGCCCGCGCTATCGACCACGAGATGAAACGCCTCGGTGCGGATTGCATGTACCTTGATATCAGCCACAAGCCGGAAGCGTTCGTCCGCCACCACTTCCCGACCATCCATGAAAAGCTGCTGGGGCTGGGCATTGATTTGACCAAAGAACCTGTGCCCGTTGTCCCAGCTGCGCATTATACCTGCGGCGGCGTGATGATTGACGAGCATGGCCGCACGGACGTTGACGGTCTTTATGCCATCGGCGAAGTAACCTACACCGGCCTGCATGGCGCCAACCGCATGGCTTCGAACTCGCTGCTGGAATGCCTGGTTTACGGCTGGTCTGCTGCGGAAGATATTATCAAGCGCATACCGTTCGCCCGCGAAACGAAATCCCTGCCGGACTGGGATGACAGCCGGGTAGACAACCCGGACGAGCAGGTTGTTATTCAACATAACTGGCACGAGCTGCGGTTATTTATGTGGGATTACGTGGGAATTGTGCGTACCACGCGCCGCCTGGAGCGCGCTTTACGCCGCATCACCATGCTGCAACAGGAAATCGATGAGTATTACGCGCACTTCCGCGTTTCCAACAACCTGCTGGAACTGCGAAATCTTGTGCAGGTGGCGGAACTGATTGTGCGCTGCGCCATGATGCGTAAGGAAAGCCGCGGATTGCACTACACGCTCGACTACCCGGATCTTGCAGAGCCATCTGGGCCGAGCATCCTTTCCCCGCTTTACATAAACAAATAGAAATCCTGGGTCAGACCGCAGTAGCCTTCAGACCAGGTCTGGTCTGGCCCACGAATGACCAGGCGCTCGGTAAAATACTCACCGTCAGTTGGCGAGAGCGCGAGCATCACGCGGTGAGGTAAACGGGTTTCATTATCTGCAACGTCCGTGCGATAACGCACAAACCATCCCTGCTTTTTAGCCTGCTCCGTAAAGGCCGTACCCGCCGTTTCAGGCATGATCACACAGAAAAAACCGTCTTCGGTAATGAGCTGCGCCGCACTGCTCAGCAACGCGCTATGATCAAGCGTCGTGGTGTAGCGAGCCTGTGCGCGTTCAGGAGAAGCACAGGCGCTTCCCTGCTCGAAGAAAGGGGGATTGCTGACGATAAGGGAATAGCGCTGTGTCGCCTGCTGAGCCCATTCGCGAATATCCGCGCAATGTACGTTTATACGGGACGCCCAACGGCAGCCGCTGGCGTTTTCTGCCGCCTGTTCAGCCGCGATGGGATCGAGTTCCACGGCATCGATGGTGACATCATCAGGCGTGCGTTGTGCAAGCATCAGCGCCAGCAAACCGCTGCCAGTACCGATGTCCAGCACGCTTTTGACACTGCCGACCGGGGCCCAGGCGCCGAGTAAAGTCCCATCAGTACCGACTTTCATTGCACAGCGATCGTGTGCGATAAAAAACTGCTTAAACGTGAAACCGTCACGACGCAAATGCGCTTTCTGCCTGGACATCTTATTAACCCTGTAAAGAAACCGCAGTAGCATAAGTGAAACTCGGTGCCAGGAAAAGCATCACTTAGATACACTAACAGATGAAGATCGCAGCCATAACGTCTATAATCGGCGCCCCACATAGAGGTAGACCATGACTGTAAGCACTTTTTCCGAACTCGAACTAGACGAAAGCCTTTTGGACGCGCTCCAGGACAAGGGCTTTACCCGCCCGACAGCCATTCAGGCTGCCGCCATTCCTCCTGCGCTTGAGGGGCGTGATGTTCTTGGCTCTGCGCCAACGGGTACCGGTAAAACCGCAGCCTACTTGCTGCCAGTGCTACAGCATCTGATCGACTTCCCACGTAAGAAATCTGGACCGCCGCGTATTTTGATCGTTACGCCAACGCGCGAGCTGGCGATGCAGGTGGCGGATCACGCCCGTGAACTGGCGAAACATACGCATCTGGATATCGCCACTATCACCGGCGGCGTCGCCTATATGAACCACGCTGAAGTCTTCAGCGAGAATCAGGATATCGTGGTTGCCACTACCGGCCGCCTGCTGCAGTACATCAAAGAAGAAAACTTTGACTGCCGCGCGGTCGAGACGCTGATCCTCGATGAGGCCGATCGCATGCTGGATCTGGGTTTTGCCCAGGATATTGAAACTATCGCCGCCGAAACTCGCTGGCGTAAACAGACCATGCTTTTCTCCGCCACGCTTGAAGGCGATGCGATTAAGAATTTTGCGGAGCGTCTGCTGGAAGATCCTGTTGAGGTTTCGGCGACGTCATCCACGCGTGAGCGCAAGAAAATCCACCAGTGGTATTACCGTGCCGATGACGTGGTGCATAAAACCGCGCTGCTGGTGAACCTGCTTCAACAGCCGGACACGACGCGCTCCATCGTATTTGTCCGTAAGCGCGAGCGTGTGCATGAGCTGGTCGCCTGGCTGCGCGAAGCTGGAATTAATACCTGCTATCTCGAAGGCGAGATGGTACAGATGAAGCGCACCGAAGCGATTAAACGTTTGACGGACGGGCGCGTTAACGTGCTGGTTGCCACTGACGTTGCCGCGCGCGGAATCGATATCCCGGAAGTCAGCCACGTGTTCAACTTTGATATGCCGCGCACAGCCGATACTTACTTACACCGTATCGGTCGTACCGGGCGTGCAGGCCTTAAGGGCACGGCAATTTCTCTGGTTGAAGCTCACGATCATCTGCTGTTGGGGAAAATTACCCGCTACATGAATGAGCCGCTAAAATTGCGAGTGATTGATGAGCTGCGCCCAACGACCCGCGCGCCAGGTGAAAAAATCACCGGCAAACCGTCGAAGAAGGTGCTTGCGAAGCGCGAAGAGAAAAAGAAAGACGAGAAAGAAAAGCCGCGTGTAAAAGTTCGTCACCGCGATAAGAAAAACGTCGGTAAGCGCCGTAAGCCGAGCGCAGCAAAATCTGATTCTGCGGAATAATTCAGCAGCCAAACAAAAAACCGCCTCCCGAGAGGCGGTTTTTTTATAAGTTAAATATGGGATTTAACCGTTTTAGCCTGAAACTTTATCGAACCGTTAAAAAAGCCGACTTATTGCTGAGCCGGCTTTTGCATTCTTTAGCGATTACAGACTTTCAGTGAAGGTGCGGGCGATTACGTCGCGCTGCTGTTCTGGCGTCAGAGAGTTAAAACGCACGGCATAACCAGAAACACGGATAGTCAGCTGCGGATATTTTTCTGGATGCTCAACCGCGTCCTGCAGCGTTTCACGACGCAGCACGTTCACGTTCAGATGCTGGCCGCCTTCCACACGAACCTCAGGTTTCACTTCCATTGGAATTTCGCGGTATTCAAACTGACCGAGTTTACTTACGGCAACCACTTCATCTTCTGAAAAGCCTGCTTTCGCACATACGCAGCGCGCTTCGCCTTTTTCGCTGTCGAGCAGCCAGAAAGAGTTCAGAAGTTCGTCGTTTGCGGCTTTTGTAATCTGGATACCAGTAATCATATTATGTCTCCCTTTGGGCTAATTTTTGCTGATTCTGTTGGGCCACATTCTGGCTCATTGGTAAAACCTTTGTTGCGCTGATGATCTATATACCAGCCCCATCGCCGGCAAACTTTGATTTAAATCAAAATAATCCCTATGCTAACTGTGGTTACTTCATCATTTATTTGTTTTACATCAACTTAGCCACTGCACGTGCAATTAAAAAATTTGTAAATATTCAAATTTTTTTGTGCCGGGGCGCCGTGAATTTTGCTTAGCGGAAAGAAGCAGTTAAGCTGTCAGTATAACGATTCGCAGGAGAGCGACATGACCACCTCACTCACATGGCACGACGTGCTGGCCGAAGAAAAGCAGCAACCTTATTTCGTTAATACCCTTAATACCGTAGCCGATGAGCGTGCGGCAGGCGTTACCGTCTATCCGCCGCAAAAAGATGTATTCAATGCCTTTCGCTTTACGGAGCTTGGCGATGTGAAAGTGGTGATCCTTGGACAAGACCCTTACCACGGTCCGGGCCAGGCGCACGGTCTGGCTTTCTCTGTGCTTCCCGGCGTTGCTGTTCCTCCGTCGCTCGGCAATATATACAAAGAGCTGCAAAATAATTTCCCGGATTTTGTGCGGCCTGACCATGGGTATCTGGAAAGCTGGGCACGTCAGGGCGTGATGCTGCTTAATACGGTGTTAACCGTTGAAGCCGGCAAGGCGCATTCACACGCACGCCTGGGCTGGGAAACTTTCACTGATAAAGTCATTGCGCTGATTAACCAGCATTGTGAAGGCGTGGTGTTTCTCCTGTGGGGATCGCACGCGCAGAAAAAAGGCAGCATTATCGATCGTAAACGCCATTATGTTTTGCAGGCGCCGCATCCTTCGCCGCTTTCCGCACACCGCGGCTTCCTCGGCTGCGGGCATTTTGCTAAAACCAATGAATATCTCATAGAGCGCGGTGCTGCGCCGATCGACTGGTCGCCGAAGCTTCCGGATCGGTAAGCATAAAAAAGCCAGCTTTATTGAGCTGGCTTTTTATTACGAACCGCTAAGGCCGATTACGCTTTATTCTGACGCCACCACTCGGCGAGCAGCACGCCGGTTGCCACAGAAACGTTCAGGCTTTCAACGTTGCCGGTACCGTCAATGGCAATGCTCATATCGGCGTTTTCAAAAGTGGCTTCCGTTACGCCTTCGCGTTCCTGCCCCAGCACCAGCACCATTTTCTTCGGTAGCTCAGCTTTAAACAGCGGCGTTCCTTTATGGCTGGAAGTGGTGACAACGGCATAACCCGCTTTACGGAATTGCTCAAGGCCATCGGTAAAGGTCTTACCGCTGATAGCCTGAACGTGCTCGGCGCCGCCTTCTGCAGTACGCACCGCAGCACCGGATTCCAGCAGCGAAGCATCCTGCACCAGCAGGCCTTTCACGCCGAAATGCGCGCAGCTACGCATAATACCGCCGAGGTTATGCGGGTTGCCGATATCTTCCAGCGCCAGAACGCAATCATCCTCGCCTGCCTGAGACAGCCAGCTCTGCACGTCGATCCCGCTGCGTTTTTTGATCAGGAAGCAAACGCCGCCGTGGTGCTCAGTACCGGATGCTTTAACCAGCTCCGCATCGTCTACCACATGGTAGGCTTTACGGTTAGCGGCCATCCAGCGCAGCGCCTCTTTGAAACGCGGCGTGACGCTCTGGATAAACCAGGCGCGTACGATACAGTCCGGACGGCTCTGGAACAGCGCCTGGCAGGCGTTCTCACCGTAAACCCGGGTCTCTTCTGCACGCTGACGGCGGATCACTTCCGGGTCTACAAAGCTCTTAGTGCCGCTACCATCCTGATCCGGCGTTGTTGACTCTTCCGCACGTGGGGGACGGGAAACCGTACGCCATGGTGAACCACCGCGGTCTTCACGATCGTCACTACGACCCCACTCGCGCCCGGCGCCAGGCTTATCATCGCGACGTGGGCGATGTCCGCCCTCACCACGTGACGGAGCTGACGCACGCCCACCACCTTTACCAGTACGCGGGTTTTGGCTGCGCTTTTCGCTGTCATCGTCACTGCGGACATACATCACTTTGACCTTGCCGCTCTTACTTTTAAATTCGTCGTTCATTCTTCTCTCCACCTGGCTGAGCGCGTGGCGCGCAGATTACCCGATGTGACACCGCTTAGCCATTAACTTTGGTCAAAAGCTAATAACTATTGTAACCATCGAATAAATCGCTTTGTTGACACCGGATTAATCGCCGATACTCTTTAACATATTAGAAACATTATCGGTTATTCACGCCGATCTCCTGACAACACACCTTTAGAGGTTAGTTATGAATACCGTTTGTGCCGCCTGCCAGGCTATTAATCGCATTCCTGACGACCGTATTGACGACGTTGCAAAATGTGGGCGCTGCGGCCACGAACTCTTTGATGGCGAAGTCATTAACGCCACCGGCGATACGCTGGATCGGCTGCTGAAAGACGATCTGCCGGTCGTCGTTGACTTCTGGGCGCCCTGGTGCGGCCCGTGCGTTAACTTCGCCCCTATTTTTGAGGACGTAGCCGAAGAACGTAGCGGCAAGGTTCGCTTTGTTAAGGTCAATACCGAAGCAGAACCGGCCCTGAGCGCTCGCTTCCGTATTCGCAGCATTCCGACCATCATGATCTTTAAGCAAGGCGAGATGGTGGATATGTTAAACGGGGCGATGCCGAAAGCGCCTTTTGACGGCTGGCTGAACGAAAACCTCTGATCGTTCAAGGGGAGCACGATTCCTGTGCTCCCCTTGGTTATCTACGTTAGAATGGCGTTTTTACTTACGTATCCTGATGACTGAAAACGCTGTTCTTCTTCTTCGCGCTGAACGTCTGGCGCGCGCTACCCGCCCGTTTCTTGCCCGTGGTAACCGTATACGCCGTTGCCAGCGTTGCCTTTTGCCGCTGAAACTTTGCCTGTGCGATTCGCTGCAGCCGCAGCCCGCGCGTAGCCGGTTTTGCCTGGTAATGTTCGATACGGAGCCAATGAAGCCAAGCAATACCGGCCGTCTGATCGCCGATATTCTTCCGGATACGGCGGCGTTCCAGTGGTCGCGCACCGAACCGCCCCAGGCGCTGCTCGATTTAGTAGCCGATCCCGACTACCAGCCGATGGTCGTTTTTCCTGCTTCCTATGCCGATGAAGGTAGAGCGGTGCTAACCGAGCCACCTCTTACCGGCAAACCACCGCTGTTTATCATGCTCGACGGAACCTGGACCGAAGCGCGTAAAATGTTTCGCAAAAGTCCGTGGCTGGATGCGCTGCCCGTCATCTCCGTAGATTTAAGCATCTCATCGGCCTACCGCCTGCGGATCGCAAGCGTTGACGGACAATACTGTACCGCCGAAGTCGCAGCGGCGCTGCTGGAACAGGCGGGCGATAAGCAAGCTTCTGTTGGCTTAACGGAACACTTCACCCTTTTCCGCGAACGCTATCTGGCAGGTAAACCCCATCATCAGGGCAGCGTCACAGCAGCGGAGCCAGAAAGCGTTTAAACTCACGTAGATATATCTCAGGGGAGAGAGCAATGAGTCAACGTGGGCTGGAGGCGCTGCTGCGCCCCAAATCGATCGCCGTTATCGGGGCCTCAGCGAAAACCGATCGCGCCGGTTTTCTGATGATGCGCAACCTGCTGGCCGGGGGATTTAATGGTCCCGTTATGCCGGTCACGCCGGTCTATCAGGCCGTTTGCGGCGTCCTTGCCTGGCCTGATATTCCCAGCCTGCCTTTTCCTCCCGATCTCGCGGTGATCTGTACGCATTCAAAACGTAACCTTGCGTTACTGCAGGCCCTCGGTGAAAAGGGCTGTAAGGCGTGCATTATTCTCTCCGCTTCGCCGGAACAACTGCCTGAGCTGTTAGCCTGCGCGAACCGCTGGCAGATACGATTACTTGGCCCTAACAGCCTGGGTTTGCTTGCTCCGTGGCAGGGCCTGAACGCCAGTTTTTCCCCGGTCCCCATTCTGAAAGGCAAACTGGCGTTTATTTCACAATCCGCCGCCGTCTCTAATACGATTCTGGACTGGGCGCAGCAGCGTGAAATGGGCTTCTCCTGGTTTATCGCGCTCGGCGACAGCCTGGATATCGACGTGGATGAATTGCTCGACTACCTGGCGCGCGATACCAAAACCAGCGCCATTCTGCTTTATCTCGAACATCTCAGCGATGCGCGTCGCTTTGTTTCAGCCGCGCGAAGCGCTTCACGCAATAAACCTGTGCTGGTGATTAAAAGCGGCCGTAGCGCCAAAGCGCAGGCTTTGCTGAAAACGCACCCCGGCCTTGACTCAGCCTGGGATGCGGCGATTCAACGCGCCGGCCTGCTGCGCGTGCAGGATACGCATGAACTCTTTTCCGCGGTAGAAACCCTGAGCCATATGCGCCCGCTGCGCGGCGAGAGATTAATGATTATCAGTAACGGGGCGGCTCCTGCGGCTCTTGCGCTGGACGAGCTATGGCTACGTAATGGCAAACTGGCCTCGTTAAGCGAAGAAACGCTGGCGAGGCTGCAGGGCGTCTTACCCGTTAGCGTCGAAAGCGGCAATCCTCTGGATTTACGTGATGATGCAACGCCCGACCGCTATCTGCGCGCGGTTGAAGCGCTGCTCGACAGCCAGGAGTTCGATGCGTTAATGATTATTCACGCTCCCAGCGCCGCGGCTCCCGGAACGGAAAGTGCGGCCAAGCTGATTGAACTCCTGCGCCGCCATCCGCGGGGAAAATACGTCACAATAATCACCAACTGGTGCGGCGAATTCTCTTCGCAGGAAGCACGGCGGCTTTTCAGCGATGCGGGTATACCTACTTATCGCACCCCTGAAGGTACGGTGACGGCGTTCATGCATATGGTTGAATACCGCAGAAACCAGAAGCAGCTGCGCGAAACCCCCGCCCTGCCAGCCAACCTTGCGGCTAATGCCAGCGATGCGCATCGGCTTATCCAGCAGGCCGTCCATGAAGGAGCAACCTCGCTTGATACTCACGAAGTGCGACCCATTTTACAGGCGTATGGCCTGAATACGCTGCCGACCTGGATTGCCGGCGACAGTGCCGAAGCGGTACATATCGCCGAACAGATTGGCTATCCGGTAGCCTTGAAGTTGCGCTCGCCTGATATCCCGCATAAATCGGAAGTTCAGGGCGTAATGCTTTATTTACGTACGGCAAGCGAGGTTCAGCAGGCGGCAAACGCCATTATCGATCGCGTAAAAATGACCTGGCCGCAGGCGCGCATACACGGCTTACTGGTGCAAAGCATGGCAAACCGCGCTGGCGCTCAGGAATTACGCGTGGTGGTGGAGCAGGATCCTGTATTCGGGCCGTTGATTATGCTCGGTGAGGGAGGCATTGAGTGGCGCCCGGACCAGCAGGCCGTCGTCGCCCTGCCTCCGCTTAACATGAATCTCGCCCGCTATCTGGTTATTCAGGCGATAAAAAGCGGCAAGATCCGCGGCCGCAGCGCCCTGCGCCCGCTTGATATTCCAGGCATCAGCCAGGTGCTGGTGCAGGTTTCCGATCTGATCGTTGACTGCCCGGAGATCCACCGTCTGGATATTCATCCTCTGCTGGCCTCAGGAAATGAGTTCACCTTGCTGGATGTTACGTTGCAGCTGGCGCCTTTCGAGGGCGATCCTGATGCACGCCTTGCTGTACGCCCCTATCCCCATCAGCTGGAAGAAAAAGTCGTTCTCAAGGATGGCAACAGCTGTTTGTTTCGCCCGATCCTGCCTGAAGATGAGCCCGAGCTCCGGCAGTTTATCGCTCAGGTGACCAAAGAAGATCTTTATTATCGCTATTTCAGCGAGATAAACGAATTTACCCACGAAGATTTAGCCAACATGACCCAGATCGACTACGATCGGGAAATGGCCTTTGTTGCGGTGCGTCGACAAGACAATCGGGATGAAATTCTGGGTGTCACGCGAGCCATTTCAGATCCCGATAATATCGATGCCGAGTTTGCGGTGCTGGTACGCTCTGATTTAAAAGGCCTGGGGCTGGGCCGTCGATTAATGGAAAAGCTGATTGCCTATACCAGCGCTCACGGCCTTCAAAGGCTAAACGGCATCACGATGCCGAACAATCGGGGCATGGTTACGCTTGCCCGAAAACTGGGATTTGCAGTCGACATACAGCTTGAAGATGGTATCGTTAGCCTGACTTTGCCCCTGGTAAAAAGCGTAGGTTCGTGAGTAAGGTACTGGAAAACTTACTCACTTTGCGGGGCAGTAGTGGTATTATCAGCAAGTTCTGACGTCTGGATTTTGCAGAAGGCCATCCAATGAATAGAGAAGATATGCACTGTGATGTTGTCTAAATTTAAGCGTAATAAACATCAACAACACCTTGCCCAGTTACCAAAGCTTTCTCAGTCAGTTGATGATGTAGAGACCCTTTTCTCCCCTGCGGACTTCCGCGAAGCCTTGCTGCAAAAAATTGCCAGCGCAACGTACCGCGTTTGTATTGTCGCGCTGTACCTGGAGCAGGATGATGGCGGCAACGGCATTCTTTCCGCACTCTATGAAGCAAAGCAAAAACGCCCGGAAATTGAAGCAACGGTTTTAGTCGACTGGCACCGCGCGCAGCGTGGCCGTATCGGCGCGGCCGCAACCGACACCAATGCTGACTGGTATCACCGCATGTCAGAGCGCTATCCCGGCGTGGATATTCCTGTGTATGGCGTGCCCGTTAATACTCGTGAAGCGCTTGGCGTATTACATTTTAAAGGCTTCATCATTGATGACTGCGTCATTTACAGCGGCGCCAGCCTGAACGACGTTTATCTGCATCAGCATGACAAATATCGCTATGACCGCTATCAGATCGTTGGTAATCCACAGCTTGCAGATGTGATGTATGCCTGGGTAAATCAGTATCTGGTGCACGGCCGGGCAGTACATCGTCTTGATATCCCGCATCGTCCAAAGAGTCCGGAAATCAAAAACGACATTCGCCTGTTCCGCCAGGAGCTACGCGACGCCGCGTTCCATTTTCAGGGCAACGCCGACAACGAGCAGCTTTCCGTTACGCCGCTGGTCGGGCTTGGCAAAACCAGCTTGCTCAATAAAACCATCTTCCATCTCATGCCCTGCACAGAGCAAAAGCTGGTTATCTGTACGCCTTATTTTAACCTGCCCGCGGTGCTGGTGCGTAATATTATTCAGCTGCTGCGCGACGGCAAACAGGTGGAAATTATCGTTGGCGACAAAACCGCTAACGACTTTTATATTCCCGAAGATGAGCCCTTTAAGATCATCGGGGCCCTGCCTTATCTGTACGAAATCAATCTGCGTCGCTTCCTGAGCCGCCTGCAGTATTACGTAAATAGCGGGCAACTTATCGTTCGCCTGTGGAAAGACGAGGATAACAGCTATCACCTGAAAGGCATGTGGGTTGATGACGAGTGGATGCTGCTTACCGGAAATAATCTAAACCCGCGGGCGTGGCGTTTAGATCTGGAAAACGCGCTGTTGATCCACGATCCGAAACAGGAGCTGGCGCCGCTTCGCCTCCGCGAACTGGAACTGATCCGCACTCATACAACGGTAGTAAAGCACTATCGCGACCTGCAAAGCATTGCCGAATATCCGGTAAAAGTCCGTAAGTTGATTCGGCGTCTGCGCCGTATTCGCATCGACAGGCTGATAAGTCGTATTCTCTGATTCATCTATAATTAAGGCCCTGCTTCGCAGGGCTTTTTTATTGGCGAGGATGAAGATGCAAAGGATAATCTTACCGGCAATATTTCTCTTAAGCGGCTGCAGCCATATGGCTCAGGATCGGTGGCATGGCCAGGACAAAGCTCAACATTTTATGGCGTCGGCTATTCTCGCCGCCGCAGGCAATGAGTATGGGCAACGGCAAGGCCTGAGCAATTCACGCAGCGCAAACTTTGGTTTTCTTTTTTCAGTAAGCCTTGGCGCATCGAAAGAGCTATGGGATAGCCGCCCCACGGGAAGCGGCTGGAGCTGGAAGGACTTCAGCTGGGACATAGCCGGTGCGGCCACCGGCTATGCAATGTGGCGGCTGGCCGAATACTAAAGTTTGATACCTTTCCCTTTCCGATGCAGCATCAGCGATACCAGGAAAGCCACCGCGCCCATGGTTGAAACGTACCAGAAGAATGCCGTCTCCATGCCCATTGATTTGAGCGAGAGCGCGACATATTCGGCAGAGCCGCCGAATAGCGCATTCGCTACGGCGTAGGAAAGCCCCACTCCCAGAGCGCGAACCTCTGGCGGAAACATCTCTGCTTTAAGGATGCCGCTTATCGAGGTGTAGAAACTTACGACCAGCATCGCCAGCATGACCAGCCCAAACGCCGCGTAAGGTGAGCTAATATTCTGCAAAGCGGTGAGCACAGGTACCGTCACAATCGCCGCAAGGCTACCAAAACATAACATTGACGTGCGGCGGCCAATCTTGTCGGAGAGGGCGCCAAACAGCGGCTGCATCAGCATAAAAATGAACAGGGCAAAGGTCATGATCGCACTTGCCACGTTAGCATGCATGCCTGCGGTATTTACCAGATACTTCTGCATATACGTCGTGAAGGTGTAAAAGCTGAGCGAGCCGGCGGCGGTAAAGCCCAGAACCATCATAAAGGCACGGCGATTCTTCCACAGCCCAGCCAGCGTGCCTGCATCTTTGTGGTTGCGGGTTGCCTTATCCGATGTCTCATTCAGCGAGCGGCGCAGGTACAGGGCAACAACAGCTAACACGGCGCCGAGAGCGAAAGGTATTCGCCAGCCCCAGCTGCGCAGCTCGCCCTCACTTAAAACCTGCTGAAGCACAACCACGACCAGCAACGCCAAAAGCTGTCCTCCGATTAGCGTCACATACTGAAAGGAGGCATAAAAACCTTTTCGTCCTTCAACGGCGACTTCGCTCATATAGGTCGCGCTCGTACCGTATTCACCGCCAACGGATAATCCCTGGAATAAGCGCGCCAGCAAGAGAAGCGCTGGTGCCCATGTCCCAATTGCGGTGTAGCCCGGCAGGCAGGCAATAACCAGAGAGCCAAAGCACATCATACATACAGAGATTAACAATGAGGTTTTTCGCCCGTGCTTATCAGCGATGTAGCCAAACAGCCAGCCGCCAATCGGACGCATTAAAAAACCGGCCGCAAAAACGCCCGCAGTCTGAAGAAGTTGTGTTGTGGTATTACCGGAAGGAAAGAAAATATGGGCAAAATAAAGGGAGCAGAATGAGTAAACGTAAAAATCGAACCACTCAACCAGGTTCCCCGACGAGGCACCAACAATGGCCCAGATACGACGGCGTGTATCGCCCGAAGTCAGAGCGGATTTATCTTCAGGTACGGCTGTTTCTGTCATTATAATATTCTCCTGTTTTCCATAGGGGGCAATCAGCCCGTGTTATAGTAAAGCAGGGTACTAATTTGATGGCTTCTCATTAACAGTTACCAATCATTCTATTAACATGTTTTGTGAGAAGAGTTGTAGTTTCTTGCAAGTGACAGGAAATATTGCGCGGCCAGAGGCGGTATATTTAGCCCCACTTTTGTTGATGCGCTTTTTTACGGCGGATGTAGTCTTCATCGCCACGCAGCCGATCCCAGTAATCTTTAAAGATCCGGGCTGAATCAGCCTTTATCGGATCGTTACCTCGCGGCAGCTCTTTACCCTGAGCATCATATTTACGGCCGCCTTTATGGTTCGCGTAACGTCGGGCTCTGGTATAACCCATCTGGATAAACTTACGCGCCATATCCATACCAACGAAATCGTCGGCCTGGCGATAATTTTCAAAGAGCTGATAGATTTTTTCCGCTGACTGCGTTGCGGTTTCGGGATCTTTAAAGCGCCAGAACGGCAGGATTTCACTTTTATAAGGTTCTACCAGCAATACGCCCTGCTCTCCCCGACCAACCTGATAGCGTTCCGGCTGCTTACGAAAATCGATATCTGAAAAAGCCTGCTGATAGTCAAATTCGCGCTTGGGCAAGGGATGCTCTCCAGGGAGTAAAAGTTCCTTTTAGCCTGGCAGAAGGGAGTTTTTTTGCAAAAATCAGAATGGATTGCCCGAGTAGTAAGCAAGAAAAGGCCCCGTGCTTTCGCACGGGGCCCTGTCTTTGTTTGGAGCCTGGCAGTTCCCTACTCTCGCATGGGGAGACCCCACACTACCATCGGCGCTACGGCGTTTCACTTCTGAGTTCGGCATGGGGTCAGGTGGGACCACCGCGCTGTTGCCGCCAGGCATATTCTGTACCGCTGACCGTCACCTTAAACACGTGACCACCGGCGTCAATCCTGAACATCGCTGAAAATTAAATCGTCTCTCACCAAAACACCTTCGGTGTTGTAAGGTTAAGCCTCACGGATCATTAGTACTGGTTAGCTCAATGCATCGCTGCACTTACACACCCAGCCTATCAACGTCGTCGTCTTCAACGTTCCTTCAGGACCCTTGAAGGGTCAGGGAGAATTCATCTCGGGGCAAGTTTCGCGCTTAGATGCTTTCAGCGCTTATCTCTTCCGCATTTAGCTACCGGGCAGTGCCATTGGCATGACAACCCGAACACCAGTGATGCGTCCACTCCGGTCCTCTCGTACTAGGAGCAGCCCCCCTCAATTCTCCAGCGCCCACGGCAGATAGGGACCGAACTGTCTCACGACGTTCTAAACCCAGCTCGCGTACCACTTTAAATGGCGAACAGCCATACCCTTGGGACCTACTTCAGCCCCAGGATGTGATGAGCCGACATCGAGGTGCCAAACACCGCCGTCGATATGAACTCTTGGGCGGTATCAGCCTGTTATCCCCGGAGTACCTTTTATCCGTTGAGCGATGGCCCTTCCATGCAGAACCACCGGATCACTAAGACCTGCTTTCGCACCTGCTCGAGCCGTCACTCTCGCAGTCAAGCCAGCTTATGCCTTTGCACTAACCTCACGATGTCCGACCGTGATTAGCTGACCTTCGTGCTCCTCCGTTACGCTTTAGGAGGAGACCGCCCCAGTCAAACTACCCACCAGACACTGTCCGCAACCCGGGTAACGGGTCCACGTTAGAACACCAGCCATTAAAGGGTGGTATTTCAAGGATGGCTCCACGCAGACTGGCGTCCGCGCTTCAAAGCCTCCCACCTATCCTGCACATCAAGGACCAGTGTTCAGTGTCAAGCTGTAGTAAAGGTTCACGGGGTCTTTCCGTCTTGCCGCGGGTACACTGCATCTTCACAGCGATTTCAATTTCACTGAGTCTCGGGTGGAGACAGCCTGGCCATCATTACGCCATTCGTGCAGGTCGGAACTTACCCGACAAGGAATTTCGCTACCTTAGGACCGTTATAGTTACGGCCGCCGTTTACCGGGGCTTCGATCAGGAGCTTCAGCTTGCGCTTAACCCCATCAATTAACCTTCCGGCACCGGGCAGGCGTCACACCGTATACGTCCACTTTCGTGTTTGCACAGTGCTGTGTTTTTAATAAACAGTTGCAGCCAGCTGGTATCTTCGACTGGCTTCAGCTCCACGGGTAAACCGCTTCACCTACGCGCCAGCGTGCCTTCTCCCGAAGTTACGGCACCATTTTGCCTAGTTCCTTCACCCGAGTTCTCTCAAGCGCCTTGGTATTCTCTACCTGACCACCTGTGTCGGTTTGGGGTACGATTCTGTGTCACCTGGAGCTTAGAGGCTTTTCCTGGAAGTGTGGCATTTGTCACTTCAGCACCGTGGTGCCTCGTCATCACGCCTCAGTGTTAAAGAAGACCGGATTTGCCTGGTCCTCACACCTTCACGCTTAAACCGGGACAACCGTCGCCCGGCCGACATAGCCTTCTCCGTCCCCCCTTCGCAGTGACACCGAGTACAGGAATATTAACCTGTTTCCCATCGACTACGCCTTTCGGCCTCGCCTTAGGGGTCGACTCACCCTGCCCCGATTAACGTTGGACAGGAACCCTTGGTCTTCCGGCGAGCGGGCTTTTCACCCGCTTTATCGTTACTTATGTCAGCATTCGCACTTCTGATACCTCCAGCAGCCCTCACAGGCCACCTTCAACGGCTTACAGAACGCTCCCCTACCCAACAACGCATAAGCGTCGCTGCCGCAGCTTCGGTGCATGGTTTAGCCCCGTTACATCTTCCGCGCAGGCCGACTCGACCAGTGAGCTATTACGCTTTCTTTAAATGATGGCTGCTTCTAAGCCAACATCCTGGCTGTCTGTGCCTTCCCACATCGTTTCCCACTTAACCATGACTTTGGGACCTTAGCTGGCGGTCTGGGTTGTTTCCCTCTTCACGACGGACGTTAGCACCCGCCGTGTGTCTCCCGTGATAACATTCTCCGGTATTCGCAGTTTGCATCGGGTTGGTAAGCCGGGATGGCCCCCTAGCCGAAACAGTGCTCTACCCCCGGAGATGAATTCACGAGGCGCTACCTAAATAGCTTTCGGGGAGAACCAGCTATCTCCCGGTTTGATTGGCCTTTCACCCCCAGCCACAGGTCATCCGCTAATTTTTCAACATTAGTCGGTTCGGTCCTCCAGTTAGTGTTACCCAACCTTCAACCTGCCCATGGCTAGATCACCGGGTTTCGGGTCTATACCCTGCAACTTAACGCCCAGTTAAGACTCGGTTTCCCTGCGGCTCCCCTATACGGTTAACCTTGCTACAGAATATAAGTCGCTGACCCATTATACAAAAGGTACGCAGTCACCCCATAAAAGAGGCTCCCACTGCTTGTACGTACACGGTTTCAGGTTCTGTTTCACTCCCCTCGCCGGGGTTCTTTTCGCCTTTCCCTCACGGTACTGGTTCACTATCGGTCAGTCAGGAGTATTTAGCCTTGGAGGATGGTCCCCCCATATTCAGACAGGATACCACGTGTCCCGCCCTACTCGTCGAACTCACAGTAAGTGTGTCTTTGTGTACGGGAGTATCACCCTGTACCCTGCGCTTTTCCAGACGCTTCCACTGACACACAGACTGATGCTGGTTCTGGGCTGTTCCCCGTTCGCTCGCCGCTACTGGGGGAATCTCGGTTGATTTCTTTTCCTCGGGGTACTTAGATGTTTCAGTTCCCCCGGTTCGCTTCGTTAAGCTATGTATTCACTTAACGATAGTGCAACGGATTGCACTGGGTTTCCCCATTCGGAAATCGCCGGGTATAACGGTTCATATCACCTTACCGGCGCTTATCGCAGATTAGCACGTCCTTCATCGCCTCTGACTGCCAGGGCATCCACCGTGTACGCTTGGTCGCTTAACCTCACAACCCGAAGGTGTCTCGTGAGACACACCCGTCTGTTGTGAAAAGTTGAGAGACTCGGACACACCGCTTATCTGTTCCTGTTACGGAGAACAGACACAGTGTGTCGTTTCAATTTTCAGCTTGTTCCGGATTTTTAAAGAGCAATATCTTAAAGCCGACTGTAAAAGTCAGTTTTAAGATATTCGTTGGTAATGTCTTTCACACATTACCGGAGATGGCGTCCCCAAGGGGATTCGAACCCCTGTTACAGCCGTGAAAGGGCAGTGTCCTGGGCCTCTAGACGATGGGGACACGAATGATCCTGTGTTGCAGGATATCGCTTGCTCATTTACTTCTATCAGACAATCTGTGTGGACACTGCGCGGAACGTATCTTTCAGGTAAGGAGGTGATCCAACCGCAGGTTCCCCTACGGTTACCTTGTTACGACTTCACCCCAGTCATGAATCACAAAGTGGTAAGCGCCCTCCCGGAGGTTAAGCTACCTACTTCTTTTGCAACCCACTCCCATGGTGTGACGGGCGGTGTGTACAAGGCCCGGGAACGTATTCACCGTGGCATTCTGATCCACGATTACTAGCGATTCCGACTTCACGGAGTCGAGTTGCAGACTCCGATCCGGACTACGACGCACTTTATGAGGTCCGCTTGCTCTCGCGAGGTCGCTTCTCTTTGTATGCGCCATTGTAGCACGTGTGTAGCCCTACTCGTAAGGGCCATGATGACTTGACGTCATCCCCACCTTCCTCCAGTTTATCACTGGCAGTCTCCTTTGAGTTCCCGACATTACTCGCTGGCAACAAAGGATAAGGGTTGCGCTCGTTGCGGGACTTAACCCAACATTTCACAACACGAGCTGACGACAGCCATGCAGCACCTGTCTCAGAGTTCCCGAAGGCACCAAGCCATCTCTGGCAAGTTCTCTGGATGTCAAGAGTAGGTAAGGTTCTTCGCGTTGCATCGAATTAAACCACATGCTCCACCGCTTGTGCGGGCCCCCGTCAATTCATTTGAGTTTTAACCTTGCGGCCGTACTCCCCAGGCGGTCGACTTAACGCGTTAGCTCCGGAAGCCACGCCTCAAGGGCACAACCTCCAAGTCGACATCGTTTACGGCGTGGACTACCAGGGTATCTAATCCTGTTTGCTCCCCACGCTTTCGCACCTGAGCGTCAGTCTTTGTCCAGGGGGCCGCCTTCGCCACCGGTATTCCTCCAGATCTCTACGCATTTCACCGCTACACCTGGAATTCTACCCCCCTCTACAAGACTCTAGCCTGCCAGTTTCGGATGCAGTTCCCGGGTTGAGCCCGGGGATTTCACATCCGACTTGACAGACCGCCTGCGTGCGCTTTACGCCCAGTAATTCCGATTAACGCTTGCACCCTCCGTATTACCGCGGCTGCTGGCACGGAGTTAGCCGGTGCTTCTTCTGCGGGTAACGTCAATCGGCGCGGTTATTAACCGCACCGCCTTCCTCCCCGCTGAAAGTACTTTACAACCCGAAGGCCTTCTTCATACACGCGGCATGGCTGCATCAGGCTTGCGCCCATTGTGCAATATTCCCCACTGCTGCCTCCCGTAGGAGTCTGGACCGTGTCTCAGTTCCAGTGTGGCTGGTCATCCTCTCAGACCAGCTAGGGATCGTCGCTTTGGTGAGCCGTTACCTCACCAACTGGCTAATCCCATCTGGGCACATCTGATGGCAAGAGGCCCGAAGGTCCCCCTCTTTGGTCTTGCGACGTTATGCGGTATTAGCCACCGTTTCCAGTGGTTATCCCCCGCCATCAGGCAGTTTCCCAGACATTACTCACCCGTCCGCCGCTCGCCGGCAAAGTAGCAAGCTACTTTCCGCTGCCGCTCGACTTGCATGTGTTAGGCCTGCCGCCAGCGTTCAATCTGAGCCATGATCAAACTCTTCAATTAAAAGCTTGATTTGCTTACATCTGTAAGCGGTGCTCAAAGATTACATTCACATAATTCATAATGAATTACTGTCTGGTCACTTTAAGGCTTGATATTTTTTTGCATCCGGAGATGCTGAGATATCAATCCTGCGAGTGCCCACACAGATTGTCTGATAAATTGTTAAAGAGCGTGCAACGAGCGGCTGAGCCTGCTGTTGCGAGGTGGCGTATATTACGCTTTCCTCCTGCAGAGTCAAGCGTTTATTTTCGCTTTCGTCTGCCTGACGGGCCGGTTTGTAAGCCGTTGTGCCGTGTCAGTGGAGGCGCAGTATAGGGATTTTTCGGAGGCTGACAAGTATAAAATAGAAAAAACTTATCGTTTGCTTATTTTCCAGGCAATAACGCTGTCATCTACCGCTTTTCGCCTGGTTTTTAAACAAAAACGAGCCCGTCTGGGCTCGTTTTTACTTTTTACCGCATCACTGTAATGCGACGATACGATCGTCTTTTACTTCCAGCTTGATCGTTTTTCCCGGAACCAGCTCACCTGAAAGGATTTGCTGAGCCAGCGGGTTTTCGATTTGCTGTTGAATCGCACGTTTCAGCGGACGCGCGCCGTAAACCGGGTCGTACCCGTTTTCGCTCAGCAGCTTCAGCGCATCGTCGGAAATAGTGACTTCATAGCCACGCTCTTCCAGACGTTTGTACAGCCGCTGCAGCTGAATCTGCGCAATAGAAGCAATGTGACGCTCGCCCAGCGGGTGGAATACCACAACTTCATCTATACGGTTGAGGAACTCCGGACGGAAACTATGGCTGACAACGCCCAGCACCAACTCCTTCATATGGCCGTAGTCCAGCTCGCCAAAACGCTCCTGAATTAAATCCGACCCCAGGTTCGAGGTCATAATAACGACGGTGTTTCTGAAGTCGACCGTTCTGCCCTGCCCGTCGGTAAGCCGGCCATCATCCAGTACCTGCAGCAGAATGTTGAAGACATCCGGATGCGCCTTCTCGATTTCATCCAGCAAAATCACCGAATAAGGACGGCGGCGAACCGCTTCGGTCAGATAGCCACCCTCTTCATAACCTACATAGCCCGGAGGTGCCCCAACCAGACGCGACACCGAATGTTTTTCCATAAACTCGGACATATCGATCCGTACCATCGCATCGTCGCTATCAAACATAAAGTTCGCCAGCGTCTTGCACAGCTCGGTTTTACCCACCCCGGTCGGCCCAAGGAACAGGAACGAGCCAATCGGACGATTTGGATCGGATAATCCCGCCCGGCTGCGGCGAATAGCATTCGAAACTGCTTCAACAGCTTCATCCTGACCAATAACCCTGTGGTGCAGATCGTGCTCCATGCGCAGCAGTTTCTCACGCTCGCCTTCAAGCATGCGGGCAACAGGGATCCCCGTCCAGCGCGCCAGAACATCAGCGATTTCTACATCGGTTACTTTATTACGCAGCAGGCGCATGGTTTTGCCTTCGCTGTGCGTCGCTACTTCAAGCTGTTTCTCAAGCTCCGGGATTTTCCCGTATTGCAGTTCGGACATGCGGGCCAGATCGCCAACGCGGCGAGCCTGCTCGATAGCAATTTTCGCCTGCTCCAGCTCGGCTTTAATGGTCTGCGTGCCGGAAAGCGAGGCTTTCTCCGCTTTCCACTCTTCTTCCAGCACCGAATATTCGCGCTCTTTCTGCCCTAACTCTTCCTCAAGCATGCTCAGGCGCTTCTGGCTGGCTTCGTCAGATTCTTTCTTTAACGCCTGCTGTTCCAGTTTGAGCTGGATGATACGGCGATCGAGACGGTCAAGCTCTTCCGGCTTCGAGTCGATTTGCATACGAATGCTGGAAGCGGCTTCATCGATCAGGTCGATGGCTTTATCCGGCAGCTGGCGATCGGCGATGTAGCGGTGAGATAACGTCGCCGCCGCAACGATTGCCGGGTCCGTAATTTGCACATGGTGGTGCAGCTCGTAGCGTTCTTTCAGCCCACGCAAAATAGCGATGGTGTCTTCAACGGAAGGCTCCGCGACAAACACCTTCTGGAAGCGACGCTCAAGCGCGGCATCCTTTTCTATATACTGACGATATTCGTCAAGCGTCGTTGCGCCCACGCAATGGAGCTCACCCCGCGCCAAGGCAGGTTTAAGCATATTGCCTGCGTCCATTGCGCCGTCTGCTTTACCCGCGCCGACCATGGTATGCAGTTCGTCAATAAACAGAATGACGTTGCCTTCCTGTTTTGAAAGATCGTTAAGCACGGCTTTCAGACGCTCTTCAAATTCACCGCGATATTTCGCCCCGGCCACCAGCGCGCCCATATCCAGAGCCAGTACGCGACGGCCTTTTAAACCTTCCGGTACTTCACCATTAATGATGCGCTGCGCCAGGCCTTCAACGATGGCTGTTTTACCCACGCCGGGTTCGCCGATGAGCACAGGGTTGTTCTTGGTACGACGCTGCAATACCTGAATGGTGCGGCGAATTTCTTCATCGCGACCGATAACCGGATCGAGCTTGCCCTGCTCGGCCCGCTCGGTAAGGTCGACGGTATATTTTTTCAATGCCTGACGTTGGTCTTCGGCACTCTGATCGTTCACGCTTTCGCCTCCACGCATTTGCTCAATCGCAGATGTCACATTTGCCGTGGTGGCGCCCGCTGATTTCAGTAAGTCGGTTAATGTGCCGCGCGATTCAAGCGCAGCCAGAACAAAGAGTTCTGACGAGATAAAATTGTCGTTTCGTTTTTGTGCGAGCTTGTCGCAAAGATTAAGCACGCGCATCAAATCCTGCGAAGGCTGCACATCACCACCGGTTCCTTCAACCTGCGGTAAGCGGCTCAACGCCTGTTCGATTGCCGTGCGTAGCTGCCCCGCATTGACGCCGGCGGAGGTCAGTAAAGGACGTACGGATCCTCCTTCCTGATTGAGCAGCGCGCTCATCAGATGCAGAGGTTCGATGAATTGATTGTCGTGCCCGAGAGCCAAAGACTGGGCATCGGCGAGGGCAAGCTGGAATTTATTGGTAAGACGATCCAGACGCATAACTCCTCCCATATACAGGTCAAATTTGCTACTGGAGATTAAATGAGGTCATCCCTCAATTATTCAAGGTTAATGACCTGAAATATGTAAGCGTTGAGTTACCCGCACTGGATCGTCTTGATTCTATAGGTTATATCAGCCAAATAAAACTTGCCATACGGCCGGTGATTCTGTCGCGGCGATAAGAGAAAAAATCTCCCGCTTCGCTATGCGTACAGCGATCCCCGCCGTAGACCCGTTCGATGCCTGTATTCGCAAGACGCTGGCGTGCAAGGGTGTAAATATCAGCATAATACTTTTCGCCCACCGGCTGGAAAGCTGCTTCCGCTTTCGCATCTTTTGCCACAAACGCTTCGTAAACTTCCGGGCCAACTTCGAACGCGCCCGGACCGATAGCTGGCCCAAGCCAGGCTATGATATTTTCCGGCTTATCCCTGAAGCAAGCGACCGTCTCTTCAAGAACACCTTCGCATAAGCCCCGCCATCCCGCATGCGCTGCGGCAACTTCTGTTCCGGACTTATTACAGAATAGCACCGGTAGACAATCCGCAGTCATTACCGCACAAACCGTACCCGGCGTATCGCTGTAAGAAGCATCCGCTCGCTTTGAAGCATAGGGCTCGCCGGTCAGTCTTAATACCGCTGTTCCATGTACCTGCTCAAGCCAGACGGGCTTTGAAGGCAAATCAGCCGCAGCATAAAAAAGATGTCGGTTTTCTTCGACATGTTCAGGCTTATCGCCGCAGTGGGCGCCAAGATTGAGCGAGTCGTAGGGAGCATGGCTGACCCCGCCGATACGGGTTGAGCTACAGGCGCCAACGCCTTGCGGAATCGGCCATTCCGGGATAATCAATTGCGGGGTCAGCGTTTTACTCATAACCAGTCCAGCTGATCCTTATGGGCTTCCGTATCCACGCGCAGCGCTTCGATCAGCTCCACCATGTCCTGGGGAATCGGCGCATGCCATTCCATCAGCATGCCGCTAACCGGATGATAAAGACGCAACATTGTCGCGTGTAGCGCCTGGCGGTCAAACTTACGCAGCACCGCGACAAACTCCTCCGACGCGCCTTTTGGCGGACGCGGACGGCCGCCGTATAGCTGATCGCCAACCAGCGGATGCGTGATGTGGGCCATGTGAACTCGAATCTGGTGAGTACGGCCTGTTTCCAGACGTAAACGCAGACGAGTATGCACGCGGAAGTGCTCCATAATGCGATAGTGCGTGACCGCTGGTTTACCCATCGGATGAACGGACATATGCGTACGTTTGGTTGGATGACGGCTGATCGGCTCTTCTACCGTGCCGCCCGCGGTCATATGGCCAATGGCGACCGCCTCATACTCACGGGTGATCTCACGCAGCTGCAGCGATTCCACCAGGCGAGTTTGGGCGGGAACGGTCTTGGCCACCACCATTAAGCCCGTGGTGTCTTTATCCAGACGGTGAACGATGCCCGCACGCGGCACATCGGCAATCGGTGGATAATAATGCAGCAATGCGTTCAGCACCGTGCCGTCCGGGTTGCCAGCGCCCGGGTGAACAACAAAGTCACGAGGCTTATTGATGACCAGAATGTCATCATCCTCGTAGACAATATTGAGTGGGATATCCTGCGCTTCCCAGCGTACATCCTCTTCGATTTCGGCATTGATGGTAACGCTTTCGCCACCCAACACTTTTTCTTTCGGTTTGTCGCTGACTTTGCCATTGACCAGCACGCGCTGGTCAAGAATCCATTCTTTTATACGCGAACGTGAATAATCCGGGAACAATTCGGCCAAAGCCTGATCTAAGCGTTGACCGAGTTGAGATTCGGATACTGTTGCGTTGAGTTGTACTAGTTGTGCCATAGACAGCTTCTTCGTTAACGTTGGGTTTTACGGCAATGCCGTTTAATATAGTGTGCTATTGTAGCTGGTCTTCATCGGGAGCTGGAACTAAGCCTCCCGGAATAACATTCTGAGGAAAGTCAAAACGTCATGACGCGTATGAAATATCTGGTGGCAGCTGCCACGTTGAGCCTGGCTTTGGCTGGTTGCTCCAGTTCCAAGGATGAGGTTCCTGATAATCCACCTTCTGAGATCTATGCGACTGCTCAGCAAAAGTTGCAGGACGGTAACTTTAAAGCGGCGATAACGCAACTGGAAGCTCTGGATAACCGTTATCCGTTCGGGCCTTACTCGCAGCAAGTGCAGTTAGATCTGATTTATGCTTACTACAAAAACGCTGACCTGCCGCTGGCTCAGGCGGCGATCGACCGCTTTATGCGCCTCAATCCTACCCATCCGAATATCGACTACGTGCTTTATATGCGCGGCCTGACGGATATGGCGCTGGATGATAGCGCATTACAGGGGTTCTTTGGCGTAGATCGTTCCGATCGCGATCCGCAGCACGCGCGTGATGCCTTCAATGATTTTTCAAAACTGGTTCGCGGCTACCCGAACAGCCAGTACGTTACCGACGCCACCAGGCGTCTGGTATTCCTGAAAGATCGTCTGGCTAAGTATGAACTTTCCGTGGCGCAATACTACACCAAACGCGGCGCGTGGGTGGCAGTTGTTAACCGCGTCGAAGGCATGCTGCGTGATTACCCGGATACCCAGGCAACCCGTGACGGGTTAAAGCTGATGGAAAATGCGTATCGCGAAATGCAAATGTCAGGTCAGGCTGACAAGGTGGCGAAAATCATCGCAGCCAACGGCAGCAAGAGCTGATTTACGCCTTCAGAACGACAAAAACGGCAGCCTCGGCTGCCGTTTTTATTGCCTGCAACGCTTAACTGAAACGGTTTAGCGCCAGGCCATCCCATCAAATATGAACGCTATTTTTGCGTTCCACAAGCGTTATCGACGGTTATCCTGCCCTGTCTCACAAAAAGGCTCCCTTGACAAAAAGTGACAAAATAACGTGATTTTAATCACACATTTTGACATTGAGCGAGGTATGCTGAAGTTACCAAGACGGGAAAGACAAGAGGTAACTTTATGACAATGAACATTACCAGCAAGCAAATGGAAATCACCCCAGCTATTCGCCAGCACGTCGCGGACCGTCTCACCAAACTGGACAAGTGGCAAACTCATCTTATTAATCCACACATAATCTTGTCCAAAGAACCCCAGGGTTTTGTGGCTGATGCCACCATAAGCACGCCGAACGGGCAGCTCGTCGCGAGCGCCAAGCATGACGATATGTATACGGCCATCAACGAATTAATCAACAAGCTGGAGCGGCAGTTAAATAAGGTGCAGCACAAAGGTGAAGCACGCCGTGCCACAGGCTCAGTGAAAGATGTCGCCTTCGCGGAAGAAACTGAAGAAGAGTAAATCTGAAAGTGAATTCGCATCAGTAACGCGCCTCCGGGCGCGTTTTTTATTGACAGGGCGAAAACAGAGCGGGTAAGTTAACCCTCAGACTTGCCAGGAATCAGCCATGAGACTTTTACCGTTTTTCTTCGCATTCTTTTTTACCTTCCCCTGACCGGGAGGCAATTCGTCGTGTGATAAAGAATGCGAAGACGAACAAACAGGCCTCCCAAAACGGGAGGCCTTTTTTATGGACATCGAAAAGGTAGCGTTATGAATGAGACAAACCCCTTGCTGGCTCTGCGCGATAAAATCAGCGCCCTGGATGTAAAGCTGCTGGCGCTGCTGGCGGAACGCCGCGGGCTCGCCGTAGAAGTGGGCAAGGCGAAGCTCGAGTCTCACCGTCCGGTGCGCGACATCGATCGCGAGCGTGATTTGCTTGAACGCCTGATTACGCTAGGTAAAACGCATCACCTGGATGCGCACTACATTACCCGGCTGTTCCAGCTTATCATTGAAGATTCGGTCCTGACCCAGCAGGCATTGCTGCAACAACATCTGAATAAAACCAATCCGCACTCTGCCCGCATCGCTTTTCTCGGTCCTAAAGGTTCTTACTCTCATCTTGCGGCCCGTCAGTACGCCGCGCGTCATTTCGAGCAGTTTATCGAGAGCGGCTGCGCCAAATTCCAGGATATTTTCAACCAGGTGGAGACCGGCCAGGCCGATTACGCCGTGGTGCCAATTGAAAACACCAGCTCCGGCGCGATCAATGACGTCTACGATCTGCTCCAGCACACCAGCCTTTCCATCGTCGGCGAAATGACCGTACCTATCGACCACTGCGTGCTGGTAAGCGGCACGACAGAGTTAGAAAAAATCGAGATAGTTTACAGCCATCCGCAGCCTTTCCAGCAGTGCAGCCAGTTCATCAATCGTTATCCACGCTGGAAGATTGAATATTGCGAAAGCACGTCCGCCGCGATGGAAAAGGTTGCTCAGGCGAATTCGCCTCATGTCGCAGCGCTAGGGAGCGAGGCCGGTGGCGCGCTCTATGGCCTGCAGGTGCTTGAGCGTAACCTGGCGAATCAGACGCAAAACATTACTCGTTTCGTGGTGCTGGCGCGCAAAGCAATTGATGTTTCAGAGCAGGTGCCGGCCAAAACCACGCTGCTTATCGCGACGGGCCAGCAGGCCGGTGCGCTGGTTGAAGCGCTTCTCGTGCTGCGCAATCACAATCTGATTATGACGAAACTTGAATCCCGCCCGATCAACGGCAATCCGTGGGAAGAGATGTTCTATCTGGATATTCAGGCCAACCTGAAAAATATGGAAATGCAGAAAGCCTTGCGGGAGCTGGGCGAGATCACCCGCTCAATGAAGGTGCTCGGCAGCTACCCGAGCGAGAATGTCGTGCCTGTCGATCCTGCCTGACGCTGACCGGAGTAAGCCAGCGTCACGCTGGCTTACTGACTCTCTTTAAACTTCAGTTTTGCCAGGCCCGCAACGTTCACCCGAAGCGTGAAAATAGCCCCCGAAAGCGGACGCGCAGCGATTTCCGCTTCATCCATATTTTCCCGCGTGGTAGTGATAAACAGCGTTTTCATATCATCGCCGCCAAAGCAGACCATCGTCGGACAACGTACCGGCAAAGTATATTCCTCCAGAATTTCACCCTGCGGGGAGAGCCGTGCGATGCGATAGCCATCGAACAAAGCGGTCCAGTAGCAACCTTCCCTGTCTAAGGCTGCACCATCAGGAATACCCTCTCCCGGCGCGAAGCGTTTGAATACCTGCCGTACGCCGGGTTCCCCCTCTTCATTCAGGGAGGTGCGATAAATTACGCCATTCGGCGTATCGGATGTATACATCCACTTTTTATCTTCGCTGAAAGCCAGACCGTTCGCGCCATGAATATCGTGCTGAATAATATGCGGCGTCAAATCATTATCAACACGGCACAGCAGGGCGCCGTTATAATCGCCCGGCCCCCAGAACGTGCCGGCGTAAAAACGGCCCTCGCGATCGGTGCCGCCATCGTTAAAACGCGCAAGCTCGGGATTATTGGGGTTATCGCAGACCTTATGGGTGATAAGGCCCGTTTGATTGGTAAGGTAAATTCCGCTGCGTAACGCTACGATAAAACCGCCGTTTTCACGAAAGGCAAAGCAGCCCACCTCTTCGGAAAACTGAATAACGTCATGCCTGGCGCTCACCGGGTGGTAGCGATGAATTTCGTTTTCAAGAATATCAGTCCAGTAAAGGCTCTGCTCTTCTGCGTTCCAGGTTGGGCATTCGGGCAGGTGACCGGTGTAATCAAACAGAACTTGCGGCTGTGCCATTTCAGGTATCCTTATCGCAAAAAAAAGCCAGCGGGCTTTGCCGCTGGCTTTGATTATAAAACCTTTTTACTGCTACTGACGGTTATCATTCGCCTGGCGTAACAAAGTGCGGCTTTCGCTCTGGAAACGCTGGGCGTAGTCCCCGAACCAGTGTTCAACCTTGCGGAAGCTGTCGATAAACGCCTGCTTATCGCCATGCTCAAGCAGACCAATCGCCTCGCCGAATCTTTTATAATAACGCTTGATCAGCGCCAGATTACTCTCCGACGACATAATGATATCGGCGTACAGCTGCGGATCCTGCGCAAACAGCCGCCCGACCATCGCCAGCTCCAGCCGGTAAATTGGCGAAGAAAGCGCCAGCAGCTGCTCCAGCTGCACATTCTCTTCCGCCAGATGCAGGCCGTAAGCGAAAGTGGCAAAGTGGCGCAACGCCTGGATAAACGCCATGTTCTGGTCGTGCTCAACGGCGCTGGAGCGGTGTAAGCGCGCGCCCCAGACCTGTATCTGCTCCAGAAACCACTGATAGGCTTCCGGCTGGCGCCCATCGCAATAGACCACAACCTGTTTTGCCAGGCTGCCGCTATCCGGCCCAAACATCGGGTGCAAACCTAATACCGGCCCGCCGTGGGCGGCTAACATGGCCTGCAGCGGCCCGTTCTTAACGGAGGCGAGATCGACAAGCACGCAGTCTTCCGGCAGCGGCGGCAGCTGGGCAATAACCTCTTCAGTAAGATGAATGGGAACGCTGACAATCACCATGCCGGCGTCAGCCATCATATCCGCGGCCCGGGGCCAGTCTTCTTTTTCAAGGATGCGCACCTGGTAACCGGAGAGCGTGAGCATTTTTTCGAATAAACGCCCCATCTGGCCGCCACCGCCGACAATCACCACCGGACGTAATGCCGGATAAAGGGTCTTGAATCCTTTATCGTTCTCGCTGGAGTAGGACTCACGCATTACGCGGCGCAGCACATCTTCAATGAGATCGGGCGGAACGCCGAGCGCTTCTGCTTCTTTGCGGCGGGAGGCCAGCATTGCCGCTTCACGCTCGGGAACATAAATGGGTAAGCCGTAGCGGCTTTTGACTTCGCCAACTTCCGCGACCAGCTCCAGGCGGCGTGCCAGAAGATCCAGCAGCGCCTTGTCTACCTCATCGATTTGATCGCGTAACGCGGTCAATTCAGCAACCATAGTAAAACCTCTTATGCCTTACGCGCCGCAAGCGTACCGTGCAGATCTTTATGGATCTCAAGCAGCAGGCTTTCCGTTGTTTCCCAGTTGATGCAGGCATCGGTAACGGAAACGCCGTATTTCATTGCGCTGCGTGGCTGCTCAGACGACTGGTTCCCTTCATGGATATTGCTCTCAATCATCAGGCCGATAATCGAACGGTTACCATCTTTAATCTGCGCGATGGCGGACTCGGCCACGCCCGGCTGGCGGCGGTAGTCTTTGTTAGAATTGCCATGGCTGCAATCTATCATCAAGGCCGGACGCAGTCCCGCCTGCTGCATCTCTTTTTCGCACTGGGCCACATCTTCCGGGCTGTAGTTTGGCGCTTTGCCGCCGCGCAGAATGACATGTCCATCCGGATTGCCCTGGGTTTGCAGCAGGCAAACCTGCCCCGCCTGGTTGATGCCGACAAAACGGTGCGGCATCGCAGCCGCGCGCATCGCGTTAATTGCCGTACCCAGGCTACCGTCGGTACCATTTTTAAAGCCAACCGGCATGGAAAGGCCGGAAGCCATTTCACGGTGAGTCTGGGACTCGGTGGTGCGTGCGCCAATTGCCGACCAGCTAAACAGATCGCCCAGGTATTGCGGGCTGTTCGGATCAAGCGCTTCCGTTGCCAGCGGCAAGCCCATGCTGACCAGCTCCACCAGCAGATTGCGCGCCATCTTCAGACCTGCTTCCACATCAAACGAGCCATCCATGTGCGGATCGTTAATCAGCCCTTTCCAGCCCACGGTAGTACGTGGTTTCTCAAAATAGACGCGCATGACGAGGTACAGACTATCGCTGACTTGTTCAGAAAGTGCTTTAAAACGACGAGCATATTCAATCGCGGTTTCCGGATCGTGGATCGAGCAAGGCCCACAAACCACCAGCAGACGGGGATCGCGACCGGCGATAATGTCCGAGATGGTCTGGCGTGATTGTTCGATCTGTACCGTTTGTTCAGCAGTAAGCGGGAACTCGGCTTTAAGCTGATCCGGCGTGATTAATACCTGTTCGTCAGAAATATGAACGTTGTTCAGCGCGTCTTTTTGCATGATGGCGGTCCTGTTTAGCTCGTTTGCGATAGTCGTTTCCTCAGTGAGGAAACCTTACCTTACCATGAACCGTAAAGTTTGCAATCCATATTACGTAAATAATACGTTACAGAGAGCAATAAAATGGCGTCAGGCACCAGATTAAAGATGCTTTTCGTAAAGAAAAAATTACACCAATGCTATCGCATAACGGGCTGGCTAAGGTATGTACTGATAGATTCATTCAGCGCACCAGCGCCCCATCTTTGTTTTTGCCAGGCTGCATTGAAGAAAGTCCAGACGTTGCGCGATATTAATAATAAAAGTGCTAAAGCCGGGTACGTAGACCTTTATTGGGCGGTGAAGTTTTTTTACAGAATATTCTGATGCCCGCTTAACGTTTCAGTTTAATGTCAACTTTTTTACTTCTTTTAACAATTTACTGCGCCAAATTCCCGGCTGCTCTCTTTTTTGATCTATGCTTAACAGAACACCGGTAAATAACTTTATAAAAATCTGTTAAGAGTTTTCGTTATTTATTAAGCAGTTATTTTAATAGCAATATATCCGGGTAAAATATGTCAAATAAAAGCGACATCGATAAAGATCGGATCAGTGCCAAAAACACGGTATCCCTTGCGGAGGAGCGTGTTGAGCTGGGCACAAAGAAAGTTGTCGACCGGCGTGTACGCCTCAAGCGCTCCACGCGGGCCGAAGAGAAGCTTATTGAGACGGAGCTGACGCACGAGGATGTGGTAATCGAACGCGTCGCAAAAAACGAAGCGGTAAAAGCCGGAAATATCCCTCAGGTTCGTCAGGAAGGCGATGTCACAATAATCCCTATTATAGAAGAGCGTATTGAAATAATTAAGTATTACGTTCTCACCGAAGAAGTTCATGTTATTAAAAATCTCAGGACAGAGACGCATCAGGAAAATATCATTTTACGATCGCAGGAAATTAATATTTCAACGGAAGATGAATGACAACCTTTTAGACTTATCATGAGGAACATCAGATATGGCACACGAAAAAATCGTTACGGCTTTCACCCAACCTCAGCAGGCAGAAGTTGCTAAAGAGAAACTCATTGCGGAAGGTATTTCGGGCGATAACATCGATATTATTTCGGGCGAAAGGTTACGCGATGAAGATAAAGAAATTCGTCATCCGAGCTTCTGGCAACGCCTGTTCGGCGACGATGTTGATGATGATTATGCGTCCGAGTACAACAAAGCCATCCGCGCTGGCGGAGTGCTGCTGATTGCCCGAGTGGATAAAGACGACGCGGACAGAATCGAAACGCTGCTGGACAGCTGCGCCAGCGATTACGCTACAAATAGCAGCGTTGGCGATGACATCTATGGCAAAAATTTCCTCGGGGAAACCGACGATGTGGCGCCTCGCGCCGTCGGACAGGATATCTCGGATCCTGCCTTAAGGAGTGAAAGCGCAGGCTTAAGGGATGAAGATTACGTAAGCGATGATGAGGTTGTAGCAAAAACGCTTCCCGGCGACGCTGATTATGTAAGCGGGCGTACCGCTTCTGCGGATATCGCAGGAGGCGTAACAGGTGACGTTCAGGCCAACCCGGCTTACAGAGAAGGCGATAACCGGGAAACGCTGACGCTGGCTGAAGAAGAGATCGACGTAGGCAAACGTCGGGTCAGCGACGGTAAAGTTCGCCTGCGCCGCTATACGGTTGAAGATGAAGTGGCGGAAGATATCTCACTTACCGAACAGCACGCCGACGTGTTCCGTTCCGCCCTTAATGAACCGGCTTATCTTAATGATGTGGACTGGTCAGAACAGACGCTTGAAGTTGAAGAGTCGCACGAGGTGCCTACGGTGAATAAAACCGCTCATGTCCGTGAAGAGGTGGGCCTGCGCACTGAAACCACGGAGCGTACCGAAACGGTTAAAGACACGGTTCGCCGTCAGGAAGTGGAAGTGGATAAAAACGGCCTTGAAAACGATCCGAACAGATCGAAGTTCCCGCCAAAAGAGTAATGTTCCCTCGGCGTATTAGCTGGTACGTTTTAAACGGCCTTGTGTCGACACCAGCAGCAAAAAAGGGGTTAGCTCATCGCTAACCCCTTGTTTCACTTTAACGTTTGGATGCCGCGTTAGCGATATCTTAGTTCAGACGCTCTTTGATACGAGCAGACTTACCAGTACGCTCACGCAGGTAGTACAGTTTAGCTTTACGAACGGCACCACGACGTTTAACGGTAATGCTGTCGATTACCGGGGAGTGAGTCTGGAATACGCGCTCAACACCTTCGCCGTTGGAAATTTTACGAACAGTGAATGCAGAGTGCAGACCGCGGTTACGGATAGCGATAACCACGCCCTCAAATGCCTGCAGACGTTTTTTAGAACCTTCAACGACCCATACTTTCACTTCCACGGAGTCGCCCGGACGGAAGGAAGGTACATCCTGTTTCATCTGTTCTTGTTCAATTTGCTTAATAATGTTGCTCATAATTTAATCTCTTATCCTGGGTAAACTGATGTATTGGGAGGCTTTAGCCTTGCCCATCATGTTTATGCTGCTGTTGTGCATGCTCCTGTTGGAACTCTGCCAGCAACCTTGCTTGCTCTTCAGTCAGAGCCAGGTTTTCCAGAAGTTCAGGTCTTCTAAGCCAGGTGCGGCCCAGCGACTGTTTCAGGCGCCAGCGGCGGATCTCGGCATGGTTCCCCGACAGCAATACCGCCGGTACTTCCATCCCCTCTAACACTTCAGGACGGGTATAGTGTGGACAGTCCAGCAACCCATCGGCAAACGAATCTTCAATTGCCGATGCTTCATGGCCCAGTACGCCCGGAATAAACCGTGAGACGGAGTCAATCAGCGTCATTGCCGGTAGCTCGCCACCGCTGAGAACGTAATCGCCGATTGACCATTCTTCGTCAATTTCGGTCTGGATCACGCGCTCATCGATTCCCTCGTAACGGCCACAAACCAGAATTAACTTCTTGTTGGTTGCCAGTTCACAGACGCCTGCTTGATCAAGCTTGCGCCCCTGAGGTGAAAGATAGATTACCTTTGCGCCTTCCCCTGCCGCCGCTTTCGCTGCGTGGATGGCTTCCCTTAACGGGTTTACCATCATAAGCATACCCGGTCCGCCGCCGTAAGGACGATCGTCCACGGTACGGTGCCGGTCATAAGTGAAGTCGCGCGGACTCCAGCTCTGGATGCTCAGCAGGCCATTTTTAACTGCCCGGCCAGTTACCCCGTAATCGGTAATTGCGCGGAACATCTCTGGAAACAGGCTAACTACACCAATAAACACAAGCCTTTCCCCATCACGCCGTTTCGTTACCGTTTATCCGGAGGTTTAGAAACCAGGATCCCAATCTACTTCAATCGTTTGAGTAGCGAGATCGACTTTCTTGATAACCTGCCCATCGAGGAACGGAACCAGCCGCTCCTTGATACCGAACGCATCTTTCAGGTTTGCCTTAATGACGAGCACGTCATTGGAGCCGGTTTCCATCATGTCAATGACTTTACCGAGCTGATATCCCTGTGTGGTCACTACCTGGCAGCCCATAAGGTCTTTCCAGTAATAGTCACCCTCTTCGAGATGAGGCAACTGCGATGAATCAACCACAATTTCGCAATTGGTGAGAAGATTCGCGGCATCCCGATCGTCAACGCCTTTCAGCTTGATGATCAGATCCTGATTGTGGTGCTTCCAGCTCTCAAGCTGTACCTGCTGCCACTGACCCGCCTTCTGGATAAACCAGGGCTGATAGTCAAAAATGCTTTCGGCGTCTTCGGTGGAGGAGAACACTCTGAGCCAACCACGAATACCGTAGCAGGAGCCCATTTTCCCCAACACGATTGGGTTAACAGGTACCGAAGCTGCGAGTTGATTGCTCATCATGACCACCGTGACAGATTAAGCTGCTTTTTTTGCTGCTTTGATCAGCGTAGCTACGCGATCGGAAACGGTAGCGCCAAGGCCAACCCAATGCTCGATACGATCCAGATTCAGGCGGCTTGCCTCGTCTTTCTCACCGGCGATAGGGTTGAAGAAACCAACGCGCTCGATGAAGCGACCGTTACGTGCATTACGGCTGTCAGTAACAACAACCTGGTAGAACGGACGCTTTTTAGCGCCGTGACGTGCTAAACGAATAGTTACCATAACATCCTCTTTAGTGAATAAAACACCGGGCTCCATCGAGGGACGGAACCCGGTGTCATATTAAAAGCCCGAAAATTTTACTCATTTGGGCGCAAAAAGCAATCTAAATGAGCTTAACGGCCTGGGAAACCTGGCGGCATCATGCCTTTCATGCCGCGCATCATTTTCGCCATTCCGCCTTTTTTCATCTTCTTCATCATGCGCTGCATGTCGTCGAACTGCTTGAGCAGGCGGTTTACGTCCTGCACCTGCATGCCGGAACCCTGCGCGATACGGCGCTTGCGGGAACCTTTAATGATTTCTGGCGCCGCGCGCTCCTTGAGGGTCATGGAGTTGATAATCGCCTCCATGCGCACCAGCACTTTGTCATCCATCTGGGATTTGACGTTGTCCGGCAGCTGTCCCATGCCCGGCAGCTTGCTCATCATGCTCGCCATGCCGCCCATGTTTTTCATCTGCTTGAGCTGCTCAAGGAAGTCGTTGAGGTCGAAGCCATCGCCTTTTTTCAGCTTGCTGGCGAGCTTCTCGGCCTGAGCGCGGTCAACTTTGCTTTCGATATCTTCGATAAGCGACAGCACGTCGCCCATGCCCAGAATACGCGAAGCGATACGATCCGGGTGGAACGGCTCCAGCGCTTCGGTTTTCTCGCCGACGCCGAGGAATTTAATCGGCTTGCCGGTAATGTGTCGAATAGACAGCGCTGCACCGCCGCGCGCATCGCCGTCTACCTTGGTCAGCACCACGCCCGTCAGCGGCAGCGCTTCGTTAAACGCCTTCGCGGTATTTGCCGCATCCTGACCGGTCATGGCATCGACCACAAACAGGGTTTCTACCGGATTAATCGCGGCGTGCACCTGTTTGATTTCATCCATCATCGCTTCGTCTACGTGCAGACGACCGGCGGTATCCACCAGCAGCACGTCGTAGAACTTCAGCTTCGCTTCCTTCAGCGCCGCGTTGACGATATCGACAGGTTTTTGCCCAACGTCAGACGGGAAGAACTCTACGCCAACCTGTTCAGCCAGGGTTTCCAGCTGTTTGATCGCCGCCGGGCGATAGACGTCGGCAGAGACGACCAGCACCTTCTTCTTATGCTTCTCGCGTAAGAATTTACCCAGCTTGCCCACGCTTGTGGTTTTACCGGCGCCCTGCAGGCCCGCCATCAGCACTACGGCTGGCGGCTGCGCGGCAAGGTTAAGCACGGCGTTTTCTTCGCCCATTGCCGCAACCAGCTCGGCGCGAACGATTTTGACGAACTCCTGACCCGGCGTCAGGCTCTTGTTAACCTCGTGACCAACCGCTTTTTCTTTTACACGGCTGATAAAATCGCGCACTACCGGCAGCGCAACGTCCGCTTCCAGCAGTGCCATGCGCACTTCGCGCAGCGTTTCTTTAACGTTCTCTTCAGTCAGCCGCCCACGGCCGCTGATATTGCGCAGGGTACGCGACAGACGGTCAGTTAAATTATCAAACATTGTATTTTGCCTAACGTGGTAACTTAGGGCCGCAGTACGCGACACAAAACAGAATTTGGCGGATTATAACATGAAGCCGCCCTGCATGTGATGCAACGGTTAGAGTTGGAGCAGGCGGCAGGTGACGTTATACTGCCTTTTTTCATCTCTGGCTAACTGACCGACACCTTATATGCCTGTTTTCGCACTTCTTGCGCTTGTAGCCTACTCCACCAGCCTCGCGCTGATTATTCCTGGCCTTCTCACGAAGAACAGCACATGGCGCCGCCTGGCAATTTTATCGGCTGCCGTTGCGCTTGTCAGCCACGCGCTGGCGCTGGAAGCCCGCATTTTTGCGGGTGACGGCGGGCAGAACCTCAGCCTGCTGAACGTCGGTTCGCTGGTCAGCCTGATGATCTGTACGGTAATGACGATTGTTGCCTCGCGCAACCGCGGCTGGTTACTGTTGCCGATTGTCTACGCGTTTGCCGTGATTAACCTCGCCTTCGCCACTTTCGTGCCTAACGAGTTCGTCACCCATCTGGAAACCACGCCGGGCATGATGATCCATATCGGCCTTGCGTTATTTGCCTATGCCACGCTGATTATCGCCGCGCTGTATGCGCTGCAGCTGGCGTGGATAGATTTCCAGCTAAAAAATAAAAAGCTCGCCTTTAGCGCCGAAATGCCGCCGCTGATGGTTATCGAGCGCAAAATGTTTCACATCACCCAGGTTGGCGTGGTGCTGTTAACGCTGACGCTCTCCACCGGCCTGTTTTATATGCACGATCTCTTCAGCACGGAGAACGTCGACAAAGCCGTGCTGTCTATTCTTGCCTGGTTTGTCTACATTATTTTGCTGTGGGGACACTATCATGAAGGTTGGCGGGGCCGCCGTGTGGTGTGGTTTAACGTCGCCGGGGCCGCGATCCTGACCCTTGCCTACTTCGGTAGCCGGGTTCTGCAACAGCTCGTTGGCTAATTTTGCAATTTAAAGGATATCTCTTTTGGAACACATCTCAACCACCACGCTGATCGTCACTCTGGTCATCATGGTGGTGGTTTCAGCGTACTTCTCCGGGTCGGAAACCGGCATGATGACGCTCAACCGCTATCGCCTCCGCCACCTTGCCAAGCAAGGCAACCGTGCCGCCAGACGCGTCGAAAAATTACTGCGCAAGCCGGATCGCCTGATTAGTCTCGTTCTGATCGGCAATAATCTGGTGAACATTCTCGCCTCCGCCATTGCCACCATCGTAGGCATGCGTCTTTATGGCGACGCTGGCGTTGCCATTGCTACCGGTGTCCTTACTTTCGTGGTACTCATCTTTGCCGAAGTGCTGCCTAAAACCATCGCAGCGCTTTACCCGGAAAAAGTTGCCTTTCCAAGCAGCGTCCTGCTCGGCCCGCTACAAATTTTGATGATGCCTCTGGTCTGGCTGCTGAATATTATCACCCGTATGCTGATGCGCATGGTGGGCATTAAAACCGATAACGTCATCAGCGGAGCCCTCAGCAAAGACGAGCTGCGCACCATCGTGCACGAGTCCCGTTCGAATATGTCGCGTCGCCATCAGGACATGCTGCTTTCGGTGTTGGATCTGGAAAAGATCGGCGTGAACGACATCATGGTCCCGCGCAACGAAATCGTGGGTATCAACATTAACGACGACTGGAAATCCATCGTCCGCCAGCTGACGCACTCCCCGCATGGCCGCATCGTGCTTTATCGCGACACGCTGGACGACACCATCAGCATGCTGCGGGTGCGCGAAGCTTATCGCCTGATGACGGAGAAACAGGAATTCACCAAAGAGACGCTGCTGCGTGCCGCTGATGAGGTCTACTTTGTCCCGGAAGGCACGCCGCTGAGCGTGCAGCTGGTGAAATTCCAGCGCAACAAAAAGAAAGTCGGCCTCGTGGTGAATGAATATGGCGACATCCAGGGATTGATCACCGTGGAAGATATCCTGGAAGAGATCGTAGGTGATTTCACTACCTCAATGTCGCCAACGCTTGCCGAAGAAGTGGTGCCGCAAAATGATGGCTCGGTGATTATTGAAGGCAGCGCTAACGTGCGCGAAATTAATAAAGCCTTTAACTGGACGTTACCGGAAGATGATGCACGCACCATAAACGGCATGCTGCTGGAAGAGTTACAGGAGATCCCGGCGAATGATACCCGGGTGCGCATCACCCATTACGATATCGATATTCTCGACGTGCAGGACAATATGATTAAGCAGGTGCGCGTCACGCCGGTGAAGCCGCTTCGCGAAAGCGTTGAAGAGTAACAAACAAGGCGGGAAAATCCCGCCTTCTTCTATAGATTACGGCGCTATTTGTCCCCCATTCACATCCAGTATCTGCCCGGTGATAAAACCGCTACAGGCGTGCGAGGCAAAAAACAAAAAGCTGGGAGCCACTTCTTCGCTTTCCCCAAAGCGCCCCATAGGAATGCTTCCTCTGATTTTCTCCCGCAGTTCTGGTGCCTTATCAGCGTGGAAAGGGGTATCTATCGTGCCCGGTGAGACAATATTAAAGCGGATATTGTCTTTGGTGAATTCCTTCACCCAGTTTCGATGAATGTCATGCAGCCAGGCCTTGGAAGCCGCATAAATACCGGCCCCTGGCCCGCCGCCTTCCCGCCCGGCAATAGAGCCGGTACTAATGACTGAACTGGTTTCTCCGCGCTGCCCGGCAGCCTGGCGTAGCCACGGGATCGCATATTTAGTCATCATTAAGGCTGAGCGGGCGTTCAGGTTCATAACCAGATCGTAAAAATCGTCGTCGATATTCTCCAGCCCTGCTCGTCCCCCAAGCCCACCGGCGTTGTTAATCAGCACATCAATGCCGCCGAAACGCTCAACAAAAGCATTCACCAGCGACTGACAGCCAGCGGAAGTCATAACGTCGTTCTGGAAATAAGCCACGTCGCCTTCGCGAGCAAGCTCTGTCAGCGTGGCGTTAAAGCTTTCGGCACTCCTTCGGCCGTTAACCCCCACCATCGCGCCATGACGAAGAAACATTGCCGCAGCGGCCAGGCCAATCCCACCGGTAGAACCGGTAATCAATACTCGCTTACCACGTAAATCAGAGAACATATCGCTTCCTTCATATCGGTAAAAAAACTGGTTATGCCTGGTCAGAGCTTTTCGACAGCAGCGTCGACTGCTCAGCTGCATTCAACCGTCCAGGTCCGGCGCTGCGCAACAGTGCCCAGCCAAACAAAATGATTGAGAGGGCGCAAAGCAGGAACAACGCTCTCCCCCACAGCGGGTTAGGTATCAGAATCATCAGCAGTAAACCGGCCCCCATGACCATAGAGATCCTGCCAATTTTGCTGCGCTGTAGATGGTCGAACTCATCCTGTTCACGATCGGCATAAACAGGGGTTTCCATATTAGTGAAGAAGGTCGTGAGCACTTTCTGGCGGGACAATCCTGGCTCACGCCAGAAGAGGGTCGTCAGGCAGAAGAAACCGCCGGTAAACACCAGGTGAGAGAAGATGTTCCATACGGCGGAGGCATCTTTTAGCTCGCGGCTGGTAAGCGCCAGGCCTAACAACTGTGTGACATCGGCAACGGTATACCAGTGGGTAATAGTCCAGGAAACAGCGAGTCCGAAAACGACCGTTCCCCAGGCAGCCCAGTCAGGCGTGCGACGAATGAACATACCGAAAAATAGCGGCACAATAATCGGCGCCGACATCAGCGTACCGACCTGAATCATCAAATCGAACAGGCTGAGACTTTGCAGCGACTGCATATACTGCGCGACCAGGATCACCAGCACGCCGTTGACGATACAGGCGACCTGCCCCACTCTTAGCTGATAATGCTCGCTCTTCGGCTGGTGACGATTGATAACTGGCGTCCAGAAGCTACGAACAAAAATACCGGAATTACGATTAAGCGCCGTGTCCATCGACGACATCGTTGCTGCAAACAGTCCTGCCATCAGCAAGCCCACCGTTCCCTGAGGCATAGCCCGCTCGGCAAAGACCAGGTATGCCGCGTCGCTGGCATTTTTTCCCAGTTCCTGGTGCGCCTGAGCTGCATCCGGATAAAGCACGGCCGTAGCCCACGGCGGGATAAACCAAATCAGGGTGCCAAAAAGCATCAGTAGCAGCGCAAACAGGGCGGCTTTTTTCGCATTCTGACTGTCTTTGGCATTCAGATAACGGTAGGAGTCCTGCAGATTATTGAAGCTTTGTATCTGTTTAATAAAGAAAAATATAAAGCAGACGATCATTATCGAAATGTAATGCGGCCCGGTATCAGGCCCGGTAAAGAAGCCGGATGGGAACTGCGTCACCAGCTTCACCGGTCCACCGACTTTGAACAAGGCTACTGCGGCACACATCACTGAGATCAGAGCCACGATCAGGGTTTGAACAAAATCACTCGCCACTACGCCCCAGGATCCGCTTAACAATGAAATAAGCAGAACCACCAGCCCGGTACACCACAGCGTCATCGTTAAATCATATTTGAACACCGCACTTGCAAACACGGCGAGGCTGTTAAGCCATACGCCAGCATTCAGAATGCTTAAAGGGATCAGCACCCAGGTAAAAAACTGTTCATTGCGTGGCCCAAAACGATGATTAATCGCTTCGGTAGGCGTATCTACGCGCAGCTGGCGGAAGCGGGTTGCAAACCACCACCAGGCAACGATATATCCCAGCACGTTCCCTACGAATACGCCTACAGCGGTAAATCCGTAGCGATATGCCTGCCCTGCCGCGCCGGTAAACGTCCAGGCGCTGAACTGCGCCATAAACGCCGTCGCGCCAACCATCCACCATAGCATTCGGCCACCGCCGCGAAAGTAGTGGCTGGATGAGCCAGTACCCATTTTTTTGAATGCGTAACTGATTGCAATCATCAGCACGAAGTAAACAATCATCACCAGTATATTTATGTCCATGCCATCATTCTCTTAGTCAAACGACAGAAGGTAAGTACCAGCTTTTATCCTTTTGTATGACTAGTAAACCCCAGGATGATAGTTATGAGACCAGGCTCACTTAATGCACAATCCGTCGTTTTTCCGTCTGGATTATGCGCATTTGTTATGCCATCGTTACTTAAATACCACCATTAGTCATACTAATAGGCTCGGCATTTTTCAGAGCTAAACCTGAGATGAATGCGGCCATGACTTTCCCTGGGAGTTATTTCATGACTCAATACGCCCCGTTGTTCCTTAGTGAGGCTGATTGCCAGCAATTGCGCAGGCAGCTGAAGGATGACTCACTTACTGGTCATACGTTACGCAAGCAAATCGAAGAGCTGGAACGCTATCTGACAACACCAATCAGTGTTCCTGGCCACGGCGAGGGGGGCGGAGAAGAACATACCCGTCACAAGCTCAACTATCGCTACATGAATCTGGCAGGCCGTTTATGGTTAATTACCGGTGAAGTCCGCTATTGCGAGTTTGTGAGCGCCCTGCTGCTGCGTTATGCAGAACGCTATCCGACCCTGGGGCACGCTATTAGTAAAGACTCCAACCCTCCGGGAAGGCTGTTTCACCAGACGTTAAACGAACATATGTGGTTGCTGTACGTCAGCGAGGCTTATCACTGCGTTCGCCCCACGCTTGGCCAGGCACAGCAAGAATTTATCGAAACAAACCTGCTTCGTTTAATGGCTAATGAAGCAACGACGCTTCACGCCAGCACGTTTGACATCGTCCATAACCACGGTCTCTGGTCAGTGGCGGCGGTTGCCATATGTGGCTATGTGCTTAATGACCAGGAGCTAGTGGATAAGGCACTGTATGGCCTGAAAATGGACAGCAGCGGTGGTTTCTTTGCGCAACTCGATGGGTTGTTCTCGCTTGATGGTTACTACATCGAAGGCTCTTATTACCATCGCTTTGCCTTACGTCCCCTGCTTTTACTGGCTGAGGCAATAGAACGCCGCCAGCCTGAGCTACGCATTTATCAGTACCGACATCAGTTGATTCGCCGCGCCTGCTACGCCCTGTTTGCACAGGTGCTCCCGGATGGAAGCTTCCCCGCGCTTAACGATGCCTCAAAAAGTATGAATATTCAGGATGAAGGGGTCGTGATGGCCGTCAGCGTTTGCTGGCAGCGCTATGGTAAAAATGCCCAACTGAAATCGCTGGCACAGCGTCAGAATAGTATCTGGATCGGCTCAGGGGCGCTTCAACTGATCGATGAACAATCGACGGTTCAGGATGCCTGGAAACCGCAAAGTGTGTTGTTACGCGACGGAGCTGATGGCGATCGAGGCGCCCTGTCCATCCTGCGAACTGAGGATAGCGAAGCGGATGAGAACGTGGCTTTGCTGTGGTACGGACAGCACGGAAGCATTCCGCAACTGCACTCGGCCCTGAACCATGGACATTTCGATGGTCTGCATCTGAGCCTGTTTAATCGTGGGCGGGAATTTTTACGCGATTATGGCTTTGGGCGCTGGGTCAACGTGGAGTCCAAATTTGGCGGACGTTACATCCCCGAAAACAATAGTTATTGTAAGCAGACGGTTGCCCACAATACCGTAGTAGTCGATGAACAAAGTCAGAACCAGGGGCAAAGCGCGCAGGCTGAAACCCGCTGGGGGAAAACACACTTCATCATCATCGATGCCGATGCAGGTCAGGCCGCAAGCGCTCTTATTCGTGATTATTATCCTGGCATTGACATGCAACGAAGCATTTTTATGTTGCCGGTTGAGGGGATGGCGAAACCGCTAGTTATCGACTTATTCCAGATATTTAGTCACGATCCGCATCAGTATGATTATTGTCTCCATCCCAGAGGCCAGCTTATTGAAACTACCGGAAAGCTGGTCAGCCACGAACAGTGGAGGCCACTTGGCGAAGCGAATGGTTATCAACATCTGTGGGACTGCGGCAGAATTTCTGTAGCGGCGGAAGAGTCCGTACGTATTACCTGGCTTGATGAAAATACGTTTTACAGCGCGGTGAGCGCCATGCCATCAGGTGGAGAAACTATTATCGCCAGAACCGGCGCGAGCGATCCGAATTTCAATTTGCGACAGGAGCCCGCCTGGCTGTTGCGAAGCCGCGGGCGCTGCATGCTTTTCGCAACGGTATTTGAAACCCATGGCTATTTTGATGAGGCCAGTGAAACCTCTGTAGACGCGCGCGGAAAGGTTAAGCGCGTGACAGTGCTGCACAGCAGCCGCGAGAAGATAGAAATTTCAGTGGAGCTGGCAGAGCGACGCCGTTTGCTCCTCACGCAATACAATGCGGAGCTGGAAGATGAAATGGGCTCGTTTGATGTCCGTTGGGTAAACGAATAGCTCTGTTAAAGACGGTGTTTACTGCTTTTCATCAGGCCCAGCGACGCTTCATAAGCTGCCTGGGCATCCCCAATCATAATGGCCTGATAAATCAGATGATGATCGTTCAGGCACATTCCTCCGGCAGCAGAGGAATAGCTGATAAACCATTTAAATACCGTGGTCAGCACATTGCCAAACGGCATGTAGAAACAATTCCCCGATGACAGAAAGATCATACGGTGAAACTGTGTATCAATGTTCACCCAGGCTTCCGGTTCAAAATCTTCAGCAACCCGACACATCTCACGGTAAATTTTTGACAGCTCAATCCGCTGTTCTTTCGTCGCGTTAGTGGCAGCCAGCATAGTGGCATGAGGCTCAATGACACGCCGGAAATCAAGGAACTGATGGTACATCTCTTCGGTTGCTTCAATACCGCTCAGCCATTCCAGCAGCTGTACGTCAAGAATATTCCAGAAAGTGCGTGGGCGCACGCGGGTACCGATTTTAGGCCGCGATTCCAGCAATCCCTTTGAGGAGAGTAGCTTTAAAGCCTCGCGCAGCGCGGTGCGGCTAACGCCAAACTGCTCACACAGATCAACTTCACTCGGCAAAATCGTACCGGGCAAAATTTTACCTGACAGGATCTGGCGGGCGATTTCGCTGGCGATTTGCAGATCCAGCCCACGGGTTACACTGGAGATTGCGTTGAACTGCATGCTATTTGTCATACCTGATGATAAATGGTGCGTTCACTATACAGGACAACCTCCAGGCAGGCCATGCTTACCCTTGCCAGAGTTCGATTTTACAGCGGCTTATCTATGATGGAGGACGGGCTGAAAGAAATGAAACCGGGAAGTCAGGCCAGTCATATAACTGGCCTGATTTAATACTTACACTTTCGCTTTAGCCACGGAAACCATAGCCGCGCGAATGGTGCGTCCGTTAAGGGTATAACCCTTCTGCATCACCATCAGCACGTGATTTGGCGCAACGTCTTCAGATTCAACCATTGCGATAGCCTGGTGAACATCCGGGTTGAACGGCACGTTGATATCGCCCACCACTTCCACGCCAAACTTGCGCACCACGTCCAGCATCGATTTCTGCGTCAGCTCAATTCCCTCGATCATGGCCGCCAGATCCGGATTGGATTTGTCAGCCACTTCCAGAGCGCGATCCAGGCTATCGATCACCGGCAGCAGCTCGTTTACAAATTTATCCAGCGCAAATTTGTGCGCTTTTTCGATATCCAGTTCGGTGCGACGACGCAGGTTTTCCATCTCAGCTTTGGTACGCAGCAGGCTGTCACGCTCACGCTGCTGGACTTCTTCAAGCTGTGCCGTCAGATCGGCAATTTGTTCGTCGCGCGGATCCACCTCGACGCCTTCTACGGCCTCTACTTCGTCGTGGCTTTCCATTGCAATGTCGTCCGGGACTTGCTCGTCTGGTGTTTTCTGTTCTTTACTGCTCATGAAATTCTCCGCGTTTTTAGCATTCATCTCGCTGGTTCGCTTATTATGGGGATCAGTTTCCGGGATTCAAGGGAACGTGACATATTGTCATAAACGTCTGCGTATAAGGACCACCACGATGACTACCAGAATAGCGAACACCCATTTCGGTTGCATTGGCATTGTCGGGCATCCACGCCACCCTACGGCATTGACCACGCATGAAATGCTCTACCGCTGGCTAAGCGAAAAAGGCTACGACGTCATCGTGGAACAGCAGATTGCCCAGGAGCTGCGCCTTAAAAATGTCAAAACCGGCACGCTGGCGGAGATCGGCCAGCTCGCCGACCTGGCCGTGGTAGTCGGTGGCGATGGCAATATGCTTGGCGCTGCGCGCGTGCTTGCACGTTATGACATCAAAGTGATCGGCATCAACCGTGGCAATCTCGGCTTCCTCACCGATCTTGACCCCGATAACGCACAGCAACAGCTGGCAGACGTGCTGGAAGGCCATTATATCGCCGAAAAACGCTTCCTGCTGGAAGCCCAGGTATGCCAGCACGACACGCCCACCCGCTTAAGCACCGCCATCAATGAAGTGGTGCTGCACCCCGGCAAAGTCGCACATATGATTGAATTCGAAGTCTACATCGATGAAGTCTTCGCCTTCTCGCAGCGCTCTGACGGCCTGATCATCTCAACGCCTACCGGTTCAACGGCCTATTCGCTTTCCGCCGGCGGCCCAATTTTAACGCCTTCTCTGGACGCCATTACGCTGGTGCCGATGTTCCCGCACACGCTCTCAGCGCGCCCTTTAGTTATTAATAGTAGCAGCACCATCCGCCTGCGCTTTTCGCACATGCGCAGCGATCTGGAAGTCAGCTGCGACAGCCAGATTGCCCTGCCGATACAGGAGGGAGAAGACGTGCTGATTCGCCGCTGTGACTATCACCTCAACCTGATACACCCAAAAGATTACAGCTATTTCAACACATTGAGTTCGAAACTCGGCTGGTCAAAAAAATTATTCTAAAAGACGCATAAGCCGCTTTACTGTATAAACAGCCAGGATATACTGTACGTAACTACAGCTATGTTGTTATATACAGGAAGGTGGCTATGCTGGCACAACTTACCATCAGTAACTTCGCAATCGTTCGTGAACTGGAAATTGACTTTCATCACGGCATGACGGCCATCACCGGCGAAACCGGCGCCGGTAAATCCATTGCGATTGATGCCTTAGGGTTGTGCCTGGGCGGCCGGGCGGAAGCAGACATGGTCCGTCAGGGCGCCAGCCGCGCTGATTTATGCGCGCGCTTTTCTTTAAAAGATACTCCCGCCGCCCTGCGCTGGCTGGAAGAAAACCAGCTGGAAGATGGCCGGGAATGCCTGTTGCGCCGCGTTATCAGCGGCGACGGCCGCTCGCGTGGCTTTATCAACGGCACCGCCGTCCCTCTTTCCCAGCTGCGCGATCTCGGTCAGTTGCTCATTCAAATCCACGGCCAGCATGCGCACCAGCTGCTGCTAAAACCTGAACATCAAAAAAAGCTGTTAGACGGCTACGCTGGCGAGCACGCGCTCGTTGCGCAAATGGCAGAGCGCTATCGCGCCTGGCACCAGAGCTGCCGCTCCCTTGCCCAGCATCAGCAGCTTTCCCAGGAAAGGGCCGCGCGCGCGGAACTGCTGCACTACCAGCTTAAAGAGCTTAACGAATTTGCACCTGTTGCCGGTGAGTTCGAACACATCGACGAAGAATACAAACGCCTGGCCAACAGCGGACAACTGCTTTCCACCAGCCAGCAGGCGCTGACTCTCCTCGCCGACGGCGAAGAGTGCAATTTGCAAAATCAGCTGCACACCGCACGCCAGCTAATGGCCGAACTTATCGGTATGGACAACAAGCTCTCCGGCGTGCTGGATATGCTTGAAGAAGCCGCCATCCAAATTTCCGAAGCCAGCGACGAGCTGCGCCACTACAGCGACCGTCTGGATCTCGACCCGAATCGCCTGTACGAACTGGAACAACGCATCTCACGGCAGATAAACCTGGCGCGTAAGCACCATATCTCCCCCGAAGAGCTGCCCCTGTTCCACAAGAAATTGCTTGATGAACAGCAACAGCTCGACGAGCAGGCCACTTCACAGGATGAGCTGATGCAGGCAGTGGCGCATCACCATCAGCAGGCGCTGTGCGTGGCGCGCGATCTGCATCTGCGCCGCACCCATTACGCAACCGAGCTGTGCCAGCTTATTACAGAAAGCATGCACTCGCTTTCTATGCCGCACGGCAAGCTGGCTATTGAGGTTGAATTCAACGAAAACCATCTCACTGCCGAAGGCGCCGATCGTATCGACTTCCGGGTCAGCACTAACCCGGGGCAGCCCCTGCAACCGCTGGCAAAAGTCGCCTCCGGCGGCGAGCTGTCGCGTATCGCGCTGGCCATCCAGGTAATCACCGCCCGTAAGATGGAAACGCCGGCGTTAATTTTCGATGAAGTGGATGTCGGGATCAGCGGGCCAACGGCTGCCGTAGTGGGTAAACTGCTGCGTCAGTTGGGCGAATCAACGCAGGTGATGTGCGTAACACACCTGCCGCAGGTTGCAGGCTGCGGGCATCATCACTTCTTTGTCAGTAAAGAAACCGACGGTGAAATGACGGAAACCCATATGCAGCCGCTGGACAAGCGCTCGCGTCTGCAAGAGCTGGCCCGCCTGCTTGGCGGCAGCGAGGTAACCCGCAATACGCTGGCTAACGCTAAAGAGCTGCTGGCGGCTTAACGGGGCACAGAATTACGGCAGGGCAATCTGCCATAGGCCGTACAAAAAAACAGCATTCGGCCAGCGCGTTGGCAATTGAACAGCTTTTGAGCCAACTTTTTTGGTCTCCCAGGGTCTGAGTTGAGCGCCTTAAGGTTTTAAACTGCGAAAAGGTTTATTATCATCGGCATATTACGAATGAGCCACGTGCTGCTCGGCCCCGAAAAGGAATCAAAACATTATGCGCTGTAAAACGCTGACTGCTGCCGCAGCGGTTCTTCTGATGTTGACCGCAGGCTGTTCCACTCTGGAGCGAGTGGTTTACCGCCCCGATATCAACCAGGGGAACTACCTGACACAAAATGATGTGTCGAAGATCCGTACCGGTATGACTCAACAGCAGGTTGCTTATGCCCTGGGTACGCCGATGATGTCCGACCCGTTCGGCACCAATACCTGGTTCTACGTATTCCGCCAGCAGCCTGGTCATGAAGGCGTAACGCAGCAAACGCTGACGCTGACCTTCAACAGCAGCGGCGTATTAACCAACATCGACAACAAGCCAAAGCTGGAAAAAAATCGCTAAGGTGAGATGCAGATGAAAAAAGGCGCTTAATGCGCCTTTTTATTTTTGTGCTTTCGCCGCGCGTTGACGCCGTAACTCTTTGGGATCGGCAATCAGCGGGCGATAGATCTCCACCCTGTCGCCTTCGTTCACCTCATCGGTGAGTTTTACCGGACGGCTGAAAATACCGACTTTATTTTTGCTCAAATCGATATCGCTACGCAGTTCCAGCAGGCCCGAAGCTTCTATCGCCTGCGCTACCGTGCTGCCCTGCGCCAGTTTTACCTGCTGCAGGTATTGCTTTTCAGGCAGAGCATAAACCACCTCGACCTTGATCTCAGGCGACACTGTAAACCTCTTTGGCCCGTACGGTAAAAGCCTGCACCATACTGCTGGCAAGCTCTTTAAAGATGCGGCCGAACGCCAGCTCGATCAGCTTGTTGGTGAACTCAAAATCAAGCTGGAACTGGATACGGCAGGCATCGGCACCCAGCGACGTAAAGGTCCAGCCTCCCCGGAGAGATTTAAACGGCCCGTCGACGAGGTGCATCAAAATGCTCTGATTGCTGGTTAATGTATTACGTGTGGTGAATGTTTTGCTGATCCCCGCTTTCGAGACATCTACCGCCGCCGTCATCTGGCTGGCGGAAGCGTCAATGACCCGGCTGCCGGTGCAACCGGGTAAAAAGTCCGGATAGGAGTCCACATCGTTCACTAACTTATACATCTGCTCCGCGCTGTAAGGCACCAGGGCAGTACGACTGATCTGAGGCATAGTAATTCCTGTGAGTCATACACCTCATAAATAATAACATCTATCCTCAGGCAAAGAAAAACTCTTAGCCCGCAGGCATGCTAAGATATCTCCTTTCCGCCCGTGAGTTGCGCGGGGTGTTTTTGAACTCTTGATTGCGTATACTGAGCAGCACTATGACAAAGAAAAAAGCACACAAACCTGGCTCAGCCACTATTGCGCAGAATAAGCGCGCCCGTCACGAATACTTTATTGAAGATGAATTTGAAGCGGGGCTTGTACTGCAAGGCTGGGAAGTAAAAACATTGCGCGCCGGGAAGGCCAATATCAGCGACAGCTACGTTATTCTGAAAGACGGCGAGGCCTTTCTGTTCGGCGCAAACTTCACCCCGCTGAACGTTGCCTCAAGCCATGTTGTCTGCGATCCAACCCGTACCCGTAAGCTGCTGCTGAACCAACGCGAGCTGGATAACTTATACGGCCGCATTAACCGTGACGGCTACACCGTAGTTGCGCTTTCCATGTACTGGAAAAATGCCTGGTGCAAAGTAAAAATCGGCGTTGCTAAGGGTAAGAAACAGCACGACAAACGTACCGATTTGAAAGATCGCGAATGGGCGCTGGATAAAGCGCGCATCATGAAGCACGCGGGCCGCTGATTACTACCGGTAAGCGTCACCAGGCAAGGTAAAGGGCTGGTAACTGACAACAAAACTCTGTTATACTTTCAAAACACTTGTGGGGCTGATTCTGGATTCGACGGGATTTGCGAAACCCAAGGTGCATGCCGAGGGGCGGTTGGCCTCGTAAAAAGCCGCAAAAAAATAGTCGCAAACGACGAAAACTACGCCCTAGCAGCTTAATAACCTGCTAAGAGCCCTCTCTCCCTAGCCTCCGCTCTTAGGACGGGGATCAAGAGAGGTCAAACCCAAAAGAGATCGTGTGGATGCCTTGCCTGGGGCTGAAGCATTAAACTTAATCAGGATAGTTTGGTAATGGCGTGTCTGTCCGCAGTTGCCCGGCGAATGTAAAGATATGACTAAGCATGTAGTACCGACGGTCTAGGAATTTCGGACGCGGGTTCAACTCCCGCCAGCTCCACCAAAATTCTCCATCGGTGATTACCAGAGTCATCCGATGAAGTCCTAAGAGCCCGCACGGCGCAAGCCCTGCGGGCTTTTTTGTGCCCTCAATTTGTCCCGCGAAGTCCGAAGAGAACTAATTAAATCCGAACCTTTTAGGCACCTTGTTAGGCACCTCATAAAGCTTTATTGTTTTTTAGGTGCCTAAAACTATGGAAACCCGGCAATGGCAAGACAAACCAAACCTCTTTCCGTCAAGGAAATCGAATCCGCCAAACCCAGGGAAGCGGACTACGTTCTCTATGATGGCGATGGCCTTGAGCTACTGATCAAACCCAGCGGGAGTAAAATCTGGCAGTTTCGCTACATTCGCCCTGTTACCAAGAAGCGTGCGAAAAAGAGCATAGGCCCCTACCCGTCAGTTACCCTTGCCGATGCCAGAAACTACCGGGCAGAGTCTCGCTCTCTCCTGGCGAAACAAATCGATCCACAGGAACATCAGCAAGAACAACTGCGCAGTTCGCTGGAAGCCAAAACCAATACTTTCCAACTCGTAGCTGAACGATGGTGGAATGTGAAGAAAGCCAGCGTGACAGAGGATTATGCCGACGATATCTGGCGCTCTCTTGAAAGAGATATCTTTCCTGCAATTGGCGACATTAGCGTTACAGATATTAAAGCACACACACTGGTTCAGGCCGTCCAACCGGTTCAGGCCAGAGGAGCACTGGAAACCGTCCGTCGCCTTTGTCAGCGTATTAACGAAGTCATGATTTATGCGCAGAACACGGGCCTGATTGATGCTGTTCCTAGTGTCAATATTGGCAAAGCCTTCGAGAAGCCTCAAAAGAAGAACATGCCAAGCATTCGGCCCGATCAGTTACCGCAACTCATGCAGACCATGCGCACCGCCAGCATTAATCTGTCAACCCGGTTCCTGTTTATGTGGCAGCTTCTCACTATTACCCGCCCTGCCGAAGCCGCTGAGGCTCGTTGGGATGAAATAGACTTTGAGGCTAACGAATGGAAAATTCCAGCAGCCAGGATGAAAATGAACCGGGATCATACCGTTCCATTGTCCGATGAAGCTCTCGCTATTCTGGAAATGATGAAGCCACTTAGCGGTAACCGGGAATTTATCTTCCCCAGCCGCATAAAACCTAACCAGCCAATGAACAGCCAAACCGTTAACGCATCGCTGAAACGAGCAGGTTTTGGTGGTGTGCTCGTTTCCCACGGGCTGCGATCTATTGCCAGCACGGCCCTTAATGAGCAAGGCTTTCCACCTGATGTTATTGAGGCTGCCCTTGCTCATGTGGATAAGAATGAGGTTCGTCGTGCGTATAACCGTAGTGACTATCTTGAGCAACGACGACCAATGATGCACTGGTGGGCTGATTTTGTTATGGCTGCTGAGCACGGAAGTATGATTGGAGATGGCATTCGAGGTATAAGGCTTGTCGGTTAATAACGGTGTAAGCGCTCAGTATAGGCGCTTACACCTTTGTCGGTAATTCGGATTATGATTTTATTTACTCATTTTAGATTTGCTAGTTTTTACGTCCTTAGCATTAAAGGCATGTTTCACATCATCAATCTGTAATGACCATCTTTTTAAGATAATCTCACGCAGTGATTCTTCACTGCTTACATGTGATCCTTGAAAATTATTTTTTTCGATAAAAGCCCACAATGGATTTATAACATCCTCAATCACAGCACTCTTGTTTTTCCAACCATCCTCAGGAGAATTTTTATAAATTAATTTCACAAGCTCCTCCTGTATAATTTTATATATATCGGCCTTCTTAACACCTCCTTTTTTTTCCTGCGTTACACCTGATCTTAGAAAGTTTCTTTATTTTATCATATTCGATTTTAAACCAAACCATTCCGAGACATTTATCTAATAGCTCAGAAGCCATAAGCAGTGCATCAAACGCAACTTGCTCATCATCTTGTATAATGGATACTCCCCACTGATACGACATTGAGACGTACACCAAATGTGAGATGAATACATCTTCTATCGAACTATCTAAGATAAATGGTCTCATTGTCTCCCTAGAAATCCGTGTTTCCAAATCTCTCCAGCATTCTTTTATAGGATTATATATTGCCTTGTACTCATCCTTACTTAGCAGAACTCCGTTTACCTGATGGTATCTGGATTCTCCTGATGGTAGCTCAGCATAAGACGATACTTCTGTACCAATCCTTGCAGGATCACAATATACTAATTTCATTCTTGCAAGCTCCTCCCGCATCGTTGGATAATGTTCATCCAATGCGTGAGCGTGTTCCTTCCATTCGCAACCTGCCATAGCCTTCGAGAGCTCTTCAAATTTACGCCTGCTTTTTTCATGCAACCTAGCAAGAGATATCATTTTTACCATTTTTATCAACAAGTTAAACACTGTAAAAAATATTTTTTTGGTAGCTACATTTTTTACACTTCACATTCCGGCTAATCTCACAAAACCAAACCTAACCAATGAGGGACAAACAAGTATGAACACTTCATCTGCAGTTAGAATACTCCGGTTACCTGCTGTTATCCATAAAACAGGCATATCACGGGCTACGATCTACGACTGGTTGAATCCTAAATCACCACGTTACGATCCAACCTTCCCTAAGAAAAGAAAACTTGGGAAACAATCTATTGGTTGGCTTGAATCAGAAATTGATGAGTGGTTGTTGCTTCGTAGTCTTGTTAATTGATCTAAAAGAGGAGCTAGATAAGGTGTATGTCTAAAAAAGATAGATCAACGAAAAATGAAGAACTCGGACTCAAATTCCAGACACTTCCCGCTTTTGCACAACGGTTAATAAGCTGCATACATTATAAAACAGGAGCCGCCGCCGAACTTATTTTAATAGTGTTACTTGGGGTAATGGCATTTGCCTGCCAGGACAAATTTGATGTTCAGCTTAAAAATGGAAGAACCTTTATATCACTTTATCTCATGCTATTGGCACGCTCAGGAAGCAGGAAATCAACGGTATTCAAGCTGTTGATGGAGCCTATCTACCGACTGGAAGAAGAGCTAAAAGATGATTTTCTGTTAAAGGAGAAACAGTATGAGCTGAAGCTAATATCTTGGAAAACTGAGTTAAAAGAACTTAATAAACAATATAGCAAAGCAATTCGCCTGAAGACCGATGTGACTGAAGCGCTTGAAGCATTGGAGGAGTGCCAAAGAAGAAAATCAGCAGTTCCAACAAGAAAATATCTTACTAAAAACGATTCTACGAGTGAGGGACTTAGGAAAGTATTAGCGCGGGGTTCTCCGTCGTTGATGCTCGGGTCTGATGAGGCGGGAGGGCTATTCGACGGTAATCTTTTTCGTAATACACCAGTACTCAACTCTCTTTGGGGGAAAGGGAGAATTGCAGATAGCAGAGCTTCACGTGACAGCTACGATGTTGATGATGCGCGGCTAACGATGCTGCTGATGATGCAACCTAGTTTGTTTGATGACTTTCTTGATAAACAGGGAAAAAAGGCAAAGAGTTCAGGGTGGCTAGCTCGTTTATTGCCTATCGACATGGGACAGATCCCAGAACTCTGCTATATCCCTGATGCTGGTATATGGTCTGATGATGCAGTACTTGAGAAATTTTTCTCTCTTCTCACTAAGCATATGCAGGATGGGATAAAGCGCAGAGAGAATAATGAAGAACGTATCTGTGTTATTTTTTCTTCGGAGGCAAAAGTCCTCTGGGATTCACAGAGTGAAAACATTCAGAAAAAAATAAAAAAAGGAGGGGAACTGCAACATTATGATGATTTTGGTGCTCGATTCATGGAGCAAGCTTCAAGAATTGCAGCCATAATGCAAATGTTTATCACACCTGATTCACCAATAATTTCTAAAGAGACTTTCGGGAAAGCTTTGGAAATAGCGCAATGCTTTACTAACCACCTTATTAATAAGGTTGATTCAACCCGAAAACCTACGATGTCTGAAAAATTAACATGGTACCTTGAGGATAATCTCGTTAGCAATGGTTCTTACGACTACAAACGAAATGACCTTATTAAGAAAGGTCCATATTCAGTCAGGAGTTCTGAAAATCTAATGCCTACTTTAGAACAGCTCGAGTCTGAAGATGTAGTGCAATTATTCGAAAGGAATGGAATTAATTATGTAAAATTTATTGGTTCAAAAATGGAACCTAGAGAACTGGCAGAGAGGACTAATACTCCTATTTTAGACTCGGGATCGCTTACGATGAATAAACTACCGATACCAGAATAACTTCAGAGCAATTGAACTCTGTCTGGTTAATTTTTTTTGTTCTTAAGGCTAGTAACACTGAGGCTTCGATTTAAATTATTAAGGAGAGTAACCTATGGGTTTTAACTGGTATATGTAATATACCTTCATCAATGATCTAATCCTATACCTGAACATCCTTCTGCAAAGATTATATCCAACATCACATGGGTAGCATGAGTGCTACCCATTATTCAATGATTAATATTTACAAGATTAAGGATTATTATGGAATCACAATATTCACTTACCAACGAAGAAATCGATGACTTGGTAGAAATAGCCTCCAGAAAGTATAGATCGCCTATTGATTTCGATATTCTCAACCCACTACTTAACATGGTCTACGGCACTCTGGAGCAGAATAACCGGATACTAGCTATTCGCACTGACCCGAGATCCGCCCAGTCCCATGTACCGGGAGAGCCTGATCTACCAATATGCTTCCAACGAGATGATATGCAGGCAATCACTCGCTTCTATGAGTCATTGAAAAGCCAGTTACGAGCGGATCATAACCGGTCCAGAAGACCGAGAGATCCGGCATTACCATCTTATGGATGGTGCAGGGAACGTGATACAAGCGTACACCCACATTATCATTTGATGTTGTTGTTTAATGCAGATGTGTATGGGTACCTAGGCAATTACCAAGAACTCAATGCTAAAAATATGGCAACCCGAATACAGAAAGCCTGGTGCAGTGCTATAGGGCTTGCTCACGAAGATTACTCCTCATTAGCTGAATTCCCACCAAATGCTATTTACAGGTTTAGCAGATTTGATGCACTGGATCGTAACCTAGTCTACTGGAATTTCCTAATTCGACTGGCATATCTGGCGAAAACCAGAACAAAGGATGTTCACAGCGGTTACCGCAACTTTGGCACAAGCCAGTGCTTACAATTAGGAGGATTTACTTGCTAATGGATCTTCTGGTAGGGGGCTGCTCCCCCTACCAATTCAGTAGTATAACTCTCACCTTCCCCAGCTAAAAATAAGATAATATGCCTCAGTACCCTGCTACAACCTGCTACAACCTGCTACAACCTGCTACATGTAGCAGCTGTAGCAGCCTTCAGAGATCAGGGCGTACATTTTTTGGCTAATAGCTACGGGTACGCCACAGCGTAGAACTAATGTTCTAAAAGGTGCTGGATAGGTTAAAAACTAGAGGGAATATTATAGCGTGGGTGCCCACGCTATAATTTAGATTATGGTTTTTGCGGGGGAGGTGCTACCGGACGGGTCTGTGACGGAGGTTGGTAGCCATGTTTCTCTGGTTCTGGAAGGCTTGATTGCTGCTGCATAGTTATCGGTGAGTTAAAAAAACCAGTACTACCGTGATTTTGTGGTTGATAGCCATTGATGCCAAGGTGTTCACCAGAAATTCTAGGTTGGTAGCCTTCCATCATCGGTTGATAGCCATCTGTGTTTAGCAGCTCATTATTTTTTTTACTATCAGTCAATTTATGTCACCTTTTACTGTGTTTAAATTAAATAGAGTAAAACTCTATCGTAAGAATATCTGTGGTCAGAACTAGTATTCCTAAGGTCCGCTCTTTACGTCGTTCGAATCCCCCATCTTCATTAACGTGCCAACTTTCACTCAAAAAAATTTGCTCTGGCTCCGGACTACTTGAGGCGAATGCATTCCCTGAGTATAGTCCCCCGATTCTTTTTCCATCTTTAAGGGTAATAATCACCCAGCAGGCAGGTGCATTTCTAAAGAAAAAATCCCACGGCCTACCCACTGGATGTGGTAATCTTTTTCTAAAAAACTGCGACAGCCTCAATTTATGCAGCGTTACTGGCAGTAGTAAAGGGGATATTAAAAAAACAAAAAGGTACAATGAGTAGTATAAAAAAGAGGAATAATTAAACAAGTCATTCTTCTCAGAAAAATAGACTGGCAAAAACCAAAGCGCGTAATTAATGCAACTATAGGCTACAGCATCGATAATTATTTTAGATGAATCTTTTTTAACAGATGGATGAAGCGCCTCATAAACCTTAATACTAATAAACCCTGGAACAACAAAAAGAATAAAAATAAATAGCTTATTAAAATCCCAGATATCCATACTCACCCCTATCATTTTTTAAGCATTGTACACTTATAGGTATAGAGATGATCAAATTTTTTTGTCGCCCATATCAAGATATTATCATCAATAACGAAATTGACATTCTGAAGTGGAGAGGACTTTAGGCCGGTAACAACGAAATGCAGCTAGCGCAGATAATGGCTGATATCACAATGCTATGGTTTCACAGCGCCGCGTGCTTCATGCGAAGTCGGATCTCTGCTGGCCATTGTAAAATGCCCTCCAGAGACCCGGGATAATGTTCCTATCTAGGGATTGAGCCAGAGCATGCCGTATTTCTGCTCCCGGGCCTCAAATGCGTGGCGCCCCCCTTCAAGCACATCGCAGATTGCCCTTCGCATGCTATTTGGTGCGTCATGATCGCCGTACTCCAGTGCCCCGGCCCGGTAACTGATCACCTCTTCATCGTTTGTGGCAATGATCACCTGTTCTGCATCACAGTTCACCACCAGGTTAGCATTATGAGTCACTATGATAACCTGACGGTACTGTTTGATTTTCCGAAATAACGGCACCAGATTGTGCATGATGAAATCGTTATCCAGATCATCCTCCGGCTGGTCAAAGACAAAAGGTGAACCAAACGCATCCGTAGCAAGTTTGAGGCAGACATAAAAGGTTCCGCGCTGACCGGCAGACAGTTTCTCGACGGTTTTTCCCTTGTATTCAAACTCCGCCCTGACGCTCAGGTATTGCTGGATATGTTCCGGACTGAAGAGGAAGTTTAGGAGGGCATACGGCCCCTGACTATTAAAATACTCACTGCGCCACAGAAATTCTTCAATAGACAGTTTCCTGTCACGGCATTCCGGTAGTGCAATTACGGGAGTATTAGATAGCAGTGCATGTAAATCTGCAATGGTTTGTACCCGGAACACATCGCGCAGCCGTTCAACAGACGTCTGTTCAGTGGAAGCCCTGAACCGGCCGCGGTTCATATGATCCAGCATGCCGTTGTAAAACGCCGCCACATCAAAATGAGGCCGGCCATAAATACGAATGTCCGTCAGAATATCCTGGATTAGCGCCTGTTGATCGTGGGTCAGGTGCTGTCTGGTAGCCAGCGAGGCATAGGCAGCATCGATAACCGCCTGCCTTGCCAGCAGCGTGTCAATAAACGCGGTAGCCAGTTCGCCTCGCTGGAGTAACACCTGCTGATATTGTGTCTCCCGGGTGTCGATAGTCCCTAGGTGTGCCTCAGCTCGATCCGCCTGCAGCTGATATTCCTGCACCTTCTCCAGCAATCCCGGGATATCTTGACCCAGCCCCTGCTCCTGAAACGACGCAATAATACGGTGATTATCCTCGGCAAGCCGGGCAGTATGCTCGTCAATGCTAGCCTGCTTTGCCCCGACAGCGGCGGCCAGCAATGACAGATCAGGGTACGGGATAACTGTGCCGTCATCGACGGCAGTATTGACGGCGTCAATCTTTGTAATCAGATCTCGGGCGGCAGTCTCAATCGCTGTTTGCAGCCCGGAGGTGTGTTTTCTGGCCTGTGCCAGGGTGGCCTGCTGGCCGCTGTTGTCACGAAACTGCGCGATCAGCTCCCTGTTACGGGTGCTGGTCAGGACATCAATTTTTTCACGGGCCGTTCTCGCCAGTGCTTCCTGAAATGCTCGTGTATTGATTGACTCATTACGCTCATTTTTATAGGTAAGAAACTCACGCCATACACGCCAAGCACTGAGATTTTCGTTCAGTTGAATACCCGTACTGCCAGCCTCATGATGAGGAGATAGTCGCAGCATTTTTTTAATCTCATCGCTGATAAGACCGGGCTCTTGGCAGAGTTTTTTGATTTCGCCCTGCGATACATGGAGGTATTCATATCCTTCTGAATGTGCATCAAAGCGCACCTTTTCCCCGTTAGCCTTGTCCAGTTCAACGCAGAGATTCTGCACGTTCACCGCACGTTGCTCACTTCCCCTAGCGGCGGCTCCGGCAAACCGGGAACGAAGCGCATCTAGGAGCAGACTTTTTCCGGTTCCCCGGCCTCCGATAATGGCGACCATGTCCTGGCTCAGGGGGATTGCCAGTTGCCGGAAACGGATCTCTTGCCCATTAAATATTGTCCCTTCCACCTCGATCTTACTGAAGTGGGCCTTGGGTGTGCGGGTAGCCAGCCAGTCATCACCTATCCTCAGCCGCGACTCGGGTTCAAGCAGAGCCTGCCGGAGTCCCTCAAAGGTAGGCATCGCCTTTACCCACGTATAACGCCCGCCAATCTGTGCCACGCTGTGCGCGTCCGAACATAGAAAAACGGGTTTGATTGTGGCACCGGGATAACGGTCGCTTCGCAGATAAAATTCACGATCGGCGGCACCACCGAAAATTATCTGTCCTTGGCGGTCAATCTCAGTCGCGGCGGCTGCGGACCGTCCGGTGGACCCTGGACGATATCCGCCGTAGCCGTTGGGGCACACGGCAATAAGAAAATCTTGGAATGGACGCAACGCGGAATTAAGATGAGAAGTCAGCTCTGACAGAGCAACCGTGATGGTATCGACAGCGTGTCCGCTGTCGCCAACGCTTTTCTCACAGCAATAGACATTCTTCCCCCGCCATCCGTCAGCCTGATCGGAAGGCGGGAAAGGGCTTCATTGATACGCTCGGTTGATAGCTTTTCAGAAAAAAGAATATGGATGTTAATGAACTGGTCATCCCGATTCTGCTGATCGAGACGAAATTCCACGTTGGCTAGTACCGTTATCTCCAGACTCTGCCGGGCAATCTCTTCCCGGATGATTTCCAGTTCATTCTGTCGGAAATAAAAGTAGTTCGTTACGGCGATGAGGGAAAGTTGATGCTCCCCCAGCGTGCGAACATAATTTTCAATATCGTCCGGAGTAAAGTTGTTTGCCAGCCACGTCAGGGGACAGTGGATGTGTAAATCCCATTTATTCCATTGTGAGCCAATCACTGGCGGATCCTTCATACAGAAAGTGTATCCGCCATCTTAATGGGGTTAAAACATCCCGGCTACGGGATTAACGCAATCACGTGAAGCAGATTTGATCCGGCGCGCTTTTTTCATTTACTGAGAGCAGAAAAATGAAGTAACCCGTGCCCCAGAGATAAGATATCTGAAGTGTTTTTTTTGGCCGATGATACGACCTTTGTTCCATGGTGCCTTGTTCATACTTAAATCCCCCAAATTGCAGAAGGTCTGAGTATGGTTGTCCCTCATGAGCGAAAAGCGGACAGTGATGACAGTATTCTTTTTGAATCAACGGCAGGGCAGATGGTAATGACACAGGCTTTATGGTCTGGTAATGGTCGCTCTGAAAGCGATCATTCCTGCAATCCCGCGTTTTCTTGTTTCGGAAAGCGGTTTATAAGCGTGTGTGGTTTGTATTAAGCACCTCAACCGAAATCGTTCATGGAACCAATGATTAAGTGACGCCGCACACAATGAACACTTCGGCTCGCTGGCCAGCCTGAGTTTCTGTCGGCTGAGCGAACCGGCAGAGCACGAAGCTCAGCCGGGCCGCAAAAAGTGGTGTTTCGGGCCTGAAGACCATGGTCTGTTGAAGAACAACGGGGACAGATATTAAATCTGGACCTCTCGCAGTCTGATGGGAGCGTCTCCTCTGGGGAATACACTGGCACTGAGACTGTAAGAGCCTGCTGGATCCCCTCCGAGTATGATCATTACAGGCTCTAGGCACTGGTAACCAGGGTTTGCTGCAATGCTTGTCATGGACCTGAAGTCATCACCACTGGGCTCGGGTGAGCCTCCTGGGTGAAAATGCCACTCACCAACGTAATACAATCCTTTTTTCCAGCGGGTATGAAGTAATGACCTCAGCCCTCTGACGCCGCGCTGAAATGTACTCCGGCCAGCGAGTGAATCCGCTGGACGGGTCGTGGCTTCCACGATCATTGCCGTAGAACTGTCTTCGCTGTATGAGCCAATCAGAATGCCACCTGTTTCATTTACGCCAGCTTTAAGACATTCGGAAACCATCTGCTCAATGGTTGAGGAGCTAATGACGACCGTATAAAAAAGTGCACCCTCACTCGAAAAATTCGCATCTTTAATACTCATGCGGCTCTCTCTCGATAGTGCCATCAGGCATCTGCTTAAAATATTCATAGATTCTCCCTGGCGCACTGACCACCCGGCAAATGAATTTTGTACCGACGGCCGCCCATAACTGTACGTCATCGGCACGGGCCGGAAATACAGGATGCCAGCACCCGATGCCTTCTATTCTCGCCTCATCCATCTCGATCTCAGGTGACGCCGAGGCGTCGAAGCGGCTGGAAGCATCCTTCACCGGAAACGTTGTTTCACTGGCAGCAAACGCAAATAAACCTTCAGCCCGCCATGTCATAGCGAGGCTGATAAATATTTTTTCACTTTGCCAGTCAAATGCCGCCAGTGATTTAAGAACACCATCATCACCGGTACAATCAATGATCACGTCGTACTGACGCAGTGAGTTTTTTGCGACCTCACTCTCAGGGGGAAACGCGCAGCTGAATGAACGTGCACTTGCGTCAGGCAGAATACGATTCAGATGTTCAACCAGCGCGGCCGCTTTGTTATGGCCAACTGACGTCATTGTCAGGGCGTGACGGCTCAGATTTCCGGTCTGTAGGAGGTCTGCGTCCAGAATGCCCTGGCTGACAACACCCATGCGCATCAGGTTTTCTGCAATCATGCTGCCCAGTGAGCCTGCACCGATTATCAGCACCTTTTTGCTCCGAATGTCGTTGGCTGCTTCGCCACGTGTTCTGAGCTGGTCGGCAGCCCAGTTCTGCGTCCTCACCCACCTGATGGGCTCTTGGGAAAGTGGCTGTTCGCGATCCCAGGCTCTGCGATTTCGTTCCGTTGGGCGGAATCCGGGGCGTTTTGTCATTGTATTACTGAGACCGGCCAGACGCAGCGCCAGCCAGTGAATGCGCGCTGGCTCATCTCCAATTTTGTTTTCCAGCGGAAAACCCAGCAAGAGTAATCCGGGCGCGCGTTGCTTGCGCAGTGTTCTGACAGAACGCCCAATATCTGAAAAGAGGTCCGGCAGTGATAACCCCCATTGTGCGAAGCAATGGTTGAGCTCCTGCCAGGTCCTGGGGGCCTGCCAAGGAGCCAGAACGGGAAGGGTAGGCAAAACAGACCACACTACGTTCGTTGTTCTCGCGCCTTTGCGCATGAACGGGGACCATTTGGTTGTCCAGATTAGCTTTCCTTTGTTATCAAAAAACTCACGCAAAAAGCGGGTACCGCGCGCACCGGGCAATCCAGTGCTGCTTGCAAACCCCCATTCTCCTGTTTTCGATGCCCAGAAAGGGAGATCATCAGTCTGTTCGCTAAAATCGATCACCGTAAAGGGTGACTGACCGGGGAAGGCGGGGAGTTCAACAGCATCCCCGGTTGTGGCCAGTTTGTCCTGTGCAGCGGCATCTATCCAGAGCAGCAGCCTGCTGAGTCGCCAACTGATTCTGTCGAGTAATGCTTCGGGTTCCTGCCCCCATAAGTTACGACCAAATGCGGCGGGCGTATTCTCAAGGCACGGATTTCCTGATGTCCATTCGCGAGTAGACGCATCCGAAAAGTTGTAGTTTTGATGCTGAAACGTTGCAGATATACCTTCCGATTTATCGGGATAGACCTCTATGCGTATCTGAGCCTCTTCCTGCCAGAGGACCAGATGCCAGACGCTGTTGTCTGGCATGAACCTGGAGCAGGGTACGGAAAGCCCGGCGGTGAATTTAAGCGACCATCTCTTGTCAGCAGAGAGCGCCCAAGCATTGTTCGTCCGCATCCTGGGATCATTATTGATAAGGGTGAGCGCTGTCTGCAGCTCTCCTGGCACCTGCTGAACGACTGTACTCAAGCGAAGCGCCCGGTTTTCTGTGGTTCAGCTGGTTTACTTGGCACTGTAAATCTACCATTGCGATCGCCGCCCTGAGGACCGGGTAAAGGAAATTTGGATCCGAACAGTTGGCGCCAGAGTTCTGCACTTTCCTGAGGATCCTGAGACGCCAGCGCGTTACGGGCAATTTCCGCCGCACCCGCAATACCCTCATAAAATGAACAGAAATCGTCGGTTGATAAGCGCGCCATCACGTCATGTTCTTCAACGCCGTGATCTGGCAAACACGGCTTACCTTTCTGGCTGTAAATGTCTGCCCAACGGCACAAAAAAGTGTCCAACAGCTGAACCAGACCTTTGCCCATTGAGGTGGTTCCATTATCCAGAGCGTTACCAATCAGATGCTCCAGCGGATAGCCTTTAGGGTATTTCGGCAGGTTTTCGCTGTTCTGCTGTCGCCACCATTTCACCGCCCTGACAAGGTTGATGTAGTGACCGTTGCAAACTCGGTTTTTCTCAGCGGTCCATCTGATCTGCGCGAGAGGATGCGTCCGGCCCCACTCATTTTTTTCCCTGTCAGGTAGCACTAACGGGTGCGCTTTCCATTCTGAAGCGGGGGCGTCCTCTACCTGCGCACTGTTGCTCTCAGACAACCATCCCGTATTTGGGGACCAGCTTTTATTCAGGCGCCAGTCAGTTTGCTCTTCCAGAGAGTTAACAGTCAGAACTGACTCTGACTTATAGAGCTGTTCAAGATGGCTTTTTTCTGTCCCTGACTCTGGGATGGCGGTGATCACCAGGTCCAGTTCGACATAGGAGAGGGTAATACCAAAAGAGCGCCCCTGAGTTTCCCATTTACCTGGGTAATACTTGTCGAGGAATGGGATGAACAGGTCCATTGCATCAGTGGGAGACATCCGGGTATGGTCAAGATTGGTCACCACGACAATATCAACATCAGGGCGCTTATCGCCGAGCGGACGGATTGCCGTTGAACGACGAATGCTGCCCTGCAGGAACGTTGATACGACAATTTCCTTGAGTGGTTCGAAATTCTTCAGGCGCTCGCGCAGTGTCCTTGCACCACTTTTCCAGTCTTCCTTCTGTGTATCAGTCGGCCTGATATTTGCTAAAAATTCGTTGAACTGAGGTTGAAGTTCCATGGTGATTAAACCTTAAATGAAGGAAGGTAGGAGCCATCTCGTTGGCGTTGAAAGTCAAACTCGTAAAAGACGCATGTCCCAAGAAAATCAGTGTGCTGGCCAAGATAAAAATTAACGGCATTTGGCGCAGCGCTGAAAATATGCAGGCTTGCCTCAACCGGTAAATCTGCATCCGTAACTACATCGGATACCTGTTCGGCAAGCGCTACGGCATGTGAACCGTTTTTCACAGATCGTTGCCCGTGCCCGTTTGCGGGGGTTACGTGAATGATACGTCCTATGTCAGGCTGATTTTCGAGTATGTATGCGCGCGCTTTTGGCAGCGCATTTCTCGCAATGCTGAGCACTACAGCGACATCGCTTCCGGTTCCGACAGTCTCGGTTTCGATAACCGCATCAGGTTCACCCTGCGATTCGTTCTCAGACCAGATGGAGTCGCCCATCCTCCCTTTCTGGACCAGTTCGATTTCTACGCCTGACTTGTGACCAAGACATTTTCCGGCAAGCATTGCAATGGAGCTGTGGGTATTTAGATACAGCCGAACTTTACGCTCCGTCTGCCTTATACCTGTGAGGAAGGTTTCTACTTGGGGCTTAATAACATCATTCCACTCAATGCCAGGGGAGGGAAATCGACCTTCGAAGAGAGAAAGCAGGGAGAGTGTGTGTTCCGGAAGCGCATCCATTATGTCCAATGGTCCATCGCTGAAAGAGCGTAGCGCAACATTTCTGAAGCTTTCAGGTGCTTCCGATCTGAGCCAGTTCTCTTCCACGCAAAGGGCTTTGAACTGCTCTCGGGTAAAGCGATAACGTTCCTTACTGCGTAAGGCACGCGCAGCGCCATCGAAACGGAAGTCCGAACTTGTTTCGCAGGTTATCAAGCCAATGATCTGGAAGCAGGTATTAACTTTTTCACGCATCGCTTCAAGCGTGGGCTGTGACTGCTGAATGTGAAAACCAGAAAGCACCTGCTCCAGCTCCTGGTCCGTGGAAAGCTTAAGATGTTGGCGCCAGAGCTTGCGAACCTTTCCCTTACGGCTCCTGTCGGTCGTGCCATCAAACAACTTATCGAGTCGTATTGAGCCATCCACATTGCTGATTATTTCACCAAGTGGGTCCTCATCGATAATTCGATCTGTCGTCACAAGATGAAAAGCAGAGTTGGCAGGCTCAGTTCCTTTTGCCTGTTTTAGCCTTTCAAGGATCGAGAAGGTTTCAGCACCAATGAATGCAGGGTCAATCAGGTCCTCGAATCCGAAGCTAGCGGCTTGTGTAACGTGAAACTTGATTTGATAGTAATCGGCCTGAATCCGTTCGGGCCCGGTGCTGCGGCGGGGGGGATTATAACGCGTAATTACGTCATCAAAGGCTTTAGGGCCATCGGCTTCATAGGAAACTTCTACGACGAAATCTTGTTGGGGATTTTTAAGCCGGGATGCCTCAATCCAGAAATACCGAGCCTGATAATCATGACCGTGCCAGTTAGCCAATACAGAAGTCGCCATGAGATTCCTCCCAAATAACAGTAATATTTTGAAACTATCACGTCAGAGGATACTGTTCAAGAAGACAGTGTTTATTGCAGGTTCTGGAATTCATTAACGACTCATGTGTATTTAAATAATTGATATTACTATTAAATAAAAGGTTGTAAAAAATAATATCAATCAGACTTCAGTTAAACTGAAGAACTAAATTTTTTTAATTCCCATATGATCCTTGAAAAAGAGCATTTAACTGCAGACTTCTGCAGGATGATCAACTATTGAACAAAATGACATTGATCAAAGGTGTGATTATTGACTGTGTATTCAAGACACAAGAGTCATCATACCTAGTGCCCCTTCGGCTCCCCGGGTCGTCAGCCCGACTGCGCTTACCGGCAGGCCGGTAAATTTCACCGAACTGCTTGAGTAGGCATTTCGCGCCTGCGGCTGAGGTCAGATGGCGTTTAGGTAAAGCCCGTTTCCAGAACCTTATCTCGTTGATTCATTGCCGATGAGTTGAAGAAACAGCCGAAATATCATGAAACTTTTTTACGAAGCCATCTTGATAAACCACTGTCCAGAATGAGTCCTGCTAACTTGTCGGGGCCGATTAACGTGATGCCTTCGGCTTTGATATTTTCGGATAACGGTCCGCTGTGCCAGATAAAAAACATCCGTTCATAGGCACTGGTTTCTCTGAACCGTTTTGCGTAATCACTGAAAGCATGTGCGTCCGCATATGATTTAATCTGAACAAAAGCTTTCTCGCTGGTGGTGGGGGATTCAAGCTCAAGATCCAGCGTTTTTTGGGTTTTACCGACAATACTGGTGCGCCGCCACCCGCTGGTTGAAAAAACAAGGTCTACCAGTAGCTCGAAATCCTGCCAGGTCAGCATTTGGCACAGATTTTTTATCGCGGCCAGGTACGTTACTTCAGCCTGCTTAGCATCAGACACCGCAGGGAGATCTTCATCATTGATTTTTCGCACAACGTAATCATGTGCGCTTACGTTACAGATCGTACCCCGATACCCCTGAACCTTTAACAGGTCTCCGCTCAGATGATCCGTGGTTAATCGCGCGCCCCCAACACTGGTGTTTTGCCACCCCTCTATCGTTTTTCTGACCCGGCTACTATCTGCCAGTACCTCAACCGGCCCCACGGGTCGACACCAGTAAAGAAATCCCCCCCTGATGGTAATGAATAGTGTATCTTCATCTGCCGTGTAGAAAGTTTTGATCTGCCTGACGTCACTGCTGGCGCTGGCCTTATTTCCCTTCCGCTCTTGAAGCCATATCTTGTGAACTTCTTCCCATCGGTCGTCAACGCAAAGATTGTCCGGGGTTTTATGATAACCAAACCGAAGCGTGCCCTCCGACAGGCACTGCTGCTCCCATTCACCTGCCTCACCAAGTTTGATGAACTGAACTGTTGCGGGGCTGATTTTTTCCATAATTTTCCGGGGGTATAAGGTATCTGCTGTTATAAAACACGAGATATTCTGGTATTTCAACGCAAACAAGTCATCTGTCGTGAGAGGGCTATGCAAACAACTACACTCTATGTCATTGGAAATGGCTTCGATCTCAGGCATAACATCCCTGACTTGCTCCCGGCAAACTAACATAGCACGATGTAAGCAAGTTCCGCTTTCTAATCTGGATGTGACAACCAAAAACCTGAAATACGCCGAGCGCATACTCGGCGAAATCCATAATAAAATTGAGCGAGGGACCTTCAATTATGCTGAGCACTTCCCCCGCTCGCCACGCCTCAAATTGTTTGGCAACGCAGCTGCTGGAAAAAAAGTGAAAACGTACCTGGATGAATATCTGGGGATCTGCGAAACCCGTAAGTTATCGCCCTCGACAATTGGCGGATATAAAAAGTGCCGGAGCGCACTTTCAAAATTTCATATGCTCCCGGCCAGTGAGCTTACGCCAGCAGCACTTAAAACGTAGATACAAAGCCAGACTACGGCACTTAAAACCATTCGAAACCAGCTGTCATTTATGCGATCAGCTCTCGATGAAGCAGTTACTGATGGTGTGTTGCAGATTAACCCTGTATCGCTCGTTACAGCTTCACGTTACCAGGAGAAAAAATCCACCAGCGAAAGTGAATACATCGTTGATCCGATGTCGCCGGATGAAACGAATTCCATTTATCAAAGTTGCAGATATTCCGAATGGGTTAATACCTTCCGTTTTGCTTTCAACACCGGTGTTCGCCCTTCTGAGCTCTGTGCATTACGTTGGGTTGGTATCGACTTTGTAAGTAACACTGCTCATGTCCAGAATGCCAGTGTGGTTGGAGTGATAAAAGGAACAAAGACCAAAGCCGGAACTCGAAAGGTTGAACTGAATGATGAGGCGCTGCGTTCACTCCAGGAACAAAAACAGCATACCTTTATGCGTAGCGAATACATCTTTAGCGATCCGAAAACAGGTAAGCCCTGGGCCAGCGCCGACGCTATACGAAAGAAGGCTTGGGTGCCGGTTTTGAAGAAAGCTGGGATCCGATATCGCAACCCATACCAGACCAGGCACACGTTCGCGACCAGGCATATCAGCCAAGGCGTAAACCTTTTTTGGCTAGCAGGGCAAATGGGGCACAAAGGTCCTGAGATGTTGTTTCGTCATTATGGCTCTTATCTTCAGTCCTATGTTGGCCGCTCAGTCATAAAGAACCTTTCGAAGAGCTGATATCCTAATTTGTACAATCAAAATTGTAATCTGAAGGTTCTGCTACAATATGAGGTATGTGAAGATAAAAAAAGCATAACAGAATGCTTTAACCTATTGATTTTAAATAAATTTAAACCATTCAACAACTTTATTTTTGCATAGTTATATTGACATTGCCTAAGCGAATGAATCCATTGCATTTTATTCGCAATAGAAAGTGCGTCCGGATATCAAATCCGCTTGATTAAGTATCAACTAAATTGATATCCTATGGCCATTACAGCAAGATTAAAAACTTTTACTTACTTTTCAGTGACTTAATAACGGGTGAAGGCGGAGCATATTATGAAAAATACATTTACAGTCGGTTTCGGTGAAGGTTAAGACCTATCATTGTCAACCTAAATGAAAGATGATTTAAGGCCTCCCATGATGGAGGCCTTTTAAATGGGGCAGAGAAAAGTGGCAAAAACACTGGTAAGCATAACAACAACTCTTTTTGTAGTGATGATGATCATACGGTCTGTCTTCACGCTCATCTATCCCAAAGCTTTGCCATTCAACATGGCCATTATCGACTGGCTTGTAGTTGGTGCAGCCGCAGCCGCAGCTATATCGAGCATTTTTTGCTTCATCCAAAAACGATACCCAGACACTTCAGAATTTCTGCCAATGTTCAGTATGGTATGTTTTCTTATCGTACTGATCGGATACGCAATCCTTCGCTACTTACCAACATATCAAACTTCCCTTTCTATCATTGTCACCGGCATGCTAGTTGGAATGGGTTGGTGGATTCAGTGTATAACCTCAGCGGCAAACACCCGTAGATCTCATACGCTTAACATGATTATCAATACTCGTACGAGTCCCGAGTATCAAAAACAACTGAGGTCAAGCACTAGAATTTACCGAGGCATGCGATATGTACCACAAGAACTGTCTGAGTGGCGCTGCAATCCAGACAAAGAAGAGTATAAAAACATGCGCGTCCCAGAAGAGTACAAAGATGCTATCAATGGACTGCTTTATATTCTCAATTACTTCGAATTTTTAGCTCAAGGCATCAAATTTAAGGACCTAGATGACGAACTTTTAAAAGAGTGTTTCTCGAGTTTTCTTAAGGGAATTGAGCGCAGAGGATTTCATATGATATTAGAATCTCAAAAGCAAGATCCGGCTGCATTCGAGGGGATTACCTACCTTTCAAAAAAATGGAACGGTTCCTCATTTGTTGAGAAGCATAGAGCAAATCCTAACACCGGGGAGCTAGGTATCTGCTACCCAACAAATGAACTGGTTGAATTAATGGTTCAAGGAAAAGACTTGAATAATCCAGAAGGACATAATCTTGTACCGATTAATCAAATCCAGCCAGGGGCATGAGAAAAAGCTAAAACCAATGTGACTGCAAATGGACTTCAAAGGTGCCGCAAAGGATACGCATTGAAAAATAAGTTAAAATAAATCCAATAAATCATTAAGTTAAATATTAGCTGACGCGGGTTCAACTCCCGCCAGCACCAAAATTCTCCATCGGTGATTACCAGAGTCATCCGATGAAGTCCTGAGAGCCCGCACGGCGCAAGCCCTGCGGGCTTTTTTGTGCCCTCAATTTGTCCCGCGAAGTCTGATGCCAACTAATTAAATCCGAACCTTTTAGGCACCTTGTTAGGCACCTCAGAAAGCTTTATTGTTTTTGAGGTGCCTAAAACTATGGAAATCCGGCAATGGCAAGACAAACCAAACCTCTATCCGTTAAAGAAATCCGCCAAACCCAAGGAAGCGGACTACGTTCTCTATGATGGCGGTGGGCACGGTTGTTGCCGTTTTAAAAATGGATACGGTTCGCATAATGACCTCCTGGATTTATGCCCCCTGGTCCCATCTGCATATGCTCAATATAGGCAGATGGGTGGCATATAGAGATGGCAGGCCTGTCCATTTTTCTTTCTTTTTTACTGAAGATCCGAAAAAGGCAAAAGCGGAAAATAAAAAAGGCCGCTTCTGGCGACCTTTTATACCGTTTAAACACTGACCGGAACTGCTACTCCTGTGCCTGTGCAACTCCTCGCGCTCTTTGAGCCTGCTCAAGTGCAATATTAGCTGCCTCACCGGTATAATTATGAGGTATCAGCATTTGCTTCAGTTCATCTGTGGTAAACAGGGCGGAGACTTGTTTATCTTTCTGCAAGCACTGCATAAATTCTTTGCCGTTCAGGTTCGCATCAATGGCCATTTCATAAACTTTGGCATGGGCCTGATCCTTTCCGAGCGTACTGGCCAGTTGCATCATGACGAATTCACTGTTATCCAGACCGTGATTGATCTCAGCATTAGCGGACATTTTTTGAGGATTAACATGCAGGCAACGCGTCAGTTCTTCAGCCCGGAGTACAATCTCCGTCATTAGCTGCAGTGCTTCATGCAGAGAAGATTCAAGCAGCATGTACGCTGAACTGTCGGCTTCATATGGCCGGCAGCAGGCAGACATCATTACAGCAGGCAGGGAGTAGAGTTTCTGAGCGTTGGCGATAATGCCCTTTGCCAGTTTCGGATTTATTTTATGTGGCATGGTACTACTTCCGACGGTACCGGCGCGGAAACCTTCAATAACTTCGCCGATCTCTTCCAGCGTGGTCGCATAGACCTCTTCAGCCATCTTATGGCATACGCTGGCAAGCAGGGATAACGCCATCACATACTCTACTTTATGCGTACCGATATTACGTGAAGGGACAGACATTTCCTGCATATTCAAAAGCCCGGCTACACGTGTCTGAACTTTGCGGCCGGTATTCCCGCTGGCGTTGAAGGCTCCGACAGCACCGCCCATCATCACCCGGAAAACCCGTTTTTCGCTTTCCTCCAGGCGCGCAGCAGCGGAAAGTATCTCATCGATCCACACGGCGACTTTAAAACCGTATGTGATGGGAATGGCATGACGACCATGGGTCCGGCCAGGCATAACTGTCTGAGCGTGTTGCTCTGCCAGGGCGGCGAGATTGTGCAGAATGTCATGAGTGACGACCAGAAACTTATTGTGTACTTTTCTGGTAACCAGTAGCTGTGCGCTTTGCTGGATATTCTGTGTTGTCACTCCCAGATGTACATATTTGCCGCTGTCGCCCGGACAAGCCCTGACCAGCGCTTTCAGAAAAGGAACAAAACCGTGGCCGATTTTTTCCTGTAACTTCTGTACTTCTTCAAGATCAATATTTTTAAGTTGGCAGGCTGAGGCTATTTGCGCTGCAGCCTCGCGGGGGATAACCCCCAGTTCTCCCTGTGCAGTCGCCAGCGCGGCCTCTACATCAAGCCAGGATTGATATTTATGGTCATCACTCAACAGAGCTCGGATGCCGCGATCGTCCATTGATTTAGTTTTAGAATCAAATAAAGCACTCATATCACACCTCAATATGGTTTATTGCAAACAAAATGCACCGGTTATTGCCCTGCCATTTTGTCCACGACAGCATTTTTCACAAATTCGACGTGCGGGCCAAATACAACATGAATATGGTTATTCTTGGGAAGAAAGACGCCAGAGGAACCCGCATCTTTGAGTAACTCGCGATCCACTTTGCCCTGGTCTTTCAGATCGATTCGGAGACGGGTCACGCAGTTATCAATATTCTTAATATTTTCTTTTCCACCCAACCCTTTCAGGACAATTGTAGCTATTTCTACATAACGTTTTTCTTTCAGCAGGGAATTATTTCTGATTTCTTCTTCGCGTCCTGGTGTCTGAATGTTGAATTTCACAATGGCGAAGCGGAAAACTGCATAAAACACGACAAAATTCACTGCACCGAGCAATATTAACTGGAACCAGTGGGTATTATCGTATAACAAACCGAAAATACCGAAGTCAAAAATGGTCCCGCGAATATAACCGATAGAAATATCAAGCCAGGCAAGCGGGATCGCCATTAATCCACAAAGTAATGTATAAATAAAAAATAATCCGGGCGCAATAAACAGGAACGAGAATTCGAGTGGTTCGGTCACATTACCCAGAAAAGCTGTCAGGACAATGGTTAGCAGAATACCTTTCGCGACCGGGCGGTTAGCTTTAAATGACGTATGATACATTGCCAGACCAATAGCCGGTATGCGAAACAGGGTATTCAGCATCTGACCCGCAGCAAGATAAGAGGTCAATTTGGGCATCAGAGACCAGTTTGGATCCTGCGGTCCAAGTTCAAAAAGAATTTTATTGGTGGCGTTCATAATGCCGGTATATACCTGTCCGCCAATAATATAGTTCCCCCCCGCTTCGGTAAAACGTACAACCGAGGCCAGGACGTGATGCAGACCAAACGGAATAAGCGCGCGATGCAGAAACCAGTATATGCCGACACCGAAACGATCATTCATCATTATAAATGAAATACTTGTCAGAAAAGTCGTCACTCCGTTCCAGATATAGGGAATCAATAGACCAACTGGGATCATGAAGACAAAAGTAATAATAGGAACCGATTTCTTTCCGCTGAAGAATGCAAAAGCCAGCGGCAGTTCAAGCCGGAAATACCGATCGGTAACCCAGGCAGCAACCAGACCGGAAATAATGCCGCCCATGGCCTCAATCCGGAGCGTCTGGATACCCAGAACGAGGCCCTGCCCGACTTCAGACATATGGCTACCGGCAAGCTGGCCATTAATCTTCAGCCATACATTCATTACAATTGTTAGCGTCAGATAGGCCAGTACCGAAGAAAAAACTGCAATCCCCTTTTCATTTTTGGCCATACCGTAAGCCACACCCATGGCAAACAGTAAGGGGATATTGTTAAAAACGATGCCTGTGATGTCTTTCAGGCTATTGAGTGCAATTTGTATCGAATCATATCCCAGAAACGGGAGCTTATTGACCATATAGGACTGGCTGAGCGCAGCGCAGATTCCCATTATCATGCCGATGGGTGCCATAACCGCAATAGGCAACAGAAGTGAGCGGCCAAAGCGCTGAATTCCGTCTTTGATATTATCTGTTTTCATAATTATCCAGGCCAGGTAATGAAGTAATGATGGAAGTAAAATGATTACGTTTTCAGTCTATGGATTAGGGAAAATGCATCAAGGTCACTTTGTGAGACCGGAAAATCACCCTATGTGCCCTCTTGTGGCTACTGCTGAACACTAATAAATTTTTCTGTGCATTACATCACATAAACAAAATAAATATTTGACTTACTGTCGCGGGTGATATTTTAAATGAGTCAGACAAAGGAGGTATCTATCAGCATTAACAATTTTGATATACAGTTTTTAAGTTATATGCAGGAGAATGGTGAACTTCTCTTTAAGGATGTTAATAATATTTTCCCGGACAAAAGCATTATCAGCCTGAAAAGATGCCAGTCCAGTATTAATTATTATTTACCGTATGACAAACAATTATTCTGTGAAAATGATGCCTTTCATTGCCGAATTAATTATGAGGATTTTCTGGAGTTTCTTCAGAAAACGCATCTGGGTAACTATCTGTCATCGGTGGAAGAACGGATAACTCTGATTATTTTTTATTGTTTTCTGTACGGTACTGTCAATACGTCCAGACTCTACGAGGAGATAGGCGTCAGCCTCACCACAAAGAAGAAAGACATGAAGGTGCTGGCAGACTATCTTTCGGCATACAAACTGGAACTGGTAGTGGTTAACCGTAAGGGGGTAACCATTCGGGGAAATGAGACAGGTTTTCGTATAATAGTCATGCGAATTATTGCCACGGTCACTGAACTGAATCACCATTTCCGGCCCGTGGCCAGAGCAGCAAATAATGTCTATCAGAGGCTGATGTATCAGCGTTTCAGTCATGATTACCTGGACCAGGTGAACCTGCAGGCGGATGCCTTTCGGGACTTTATTGATCAGCACTATCTAGATCTTTCCTATCCCGGCCGTAAGCTGTTGTTTATCTATCTGCTGATCGTGAAGAAGCGGATGGATCAAGGTACTGAAAATATGATTTTACCCGAACTGAATATTGTTCTGCCTGAACAGAACCTGCTCGCGGATGAAACAGAAAACCGGTTCATAAACCATTTCATTATTTCACTCGATCATAACGTGGAGTGTCTTTCCCTGGTGGATATTTCATTGCAGGAATACATCCGAAGGCTGATTTACCGTATTCAGTTCAGAATAGTTACCCGTATTACACAACACCGGGGGTTATTTGATGAAATCTATCTTTACGTGCAGAAATGCATTATCAGGAAGAAATATAATTATACAATTTTCGATAATAACCTTTCAAAGACACAAAAGCATTTCCCTGACTTGTTCTTCGGTGTAACAGATGCACTGCATGAAATAGAATCGGCTTATCAGATAAAATTTGAACATAATCAGGTTGCTACTTTATGTCTGATTTTTAAGAAATTTATTATCAACAGCAAACTGGCGGGACGAAACTCCAGAAAGGTGACGATAGTCACTAACTCGGCTGCGGAGAAGGTGAGCTTTTTTATTGCCAGCCTTAAATCACATGTTGATGTCAGCGAAACGGTCACGATTAATATTCATGAAATATACCGACTCAGGGACTTCAGTCATCACCTGACCATTGTTTTCTCGAATCGCATCTCTATGTTACTCGACCAACAGGGTATTCCACACCTGAAACTGAATTATTACCTTCAGCATACGGACATAGAAAAGTTGCTGGCATGTGGTCTGTCGAGTAATCTTAATCGTAAAATCAGTGCGGATGCTTTTGTCGCTGATATATGTAATATTCCCCAGACAGAACTGCCCCAGTATCTGCGCCTGAAATATGGCATCCATTTTCTCTGACAAAACTATTACTGTAAAAAAGTTACCGACTTAACGGCCGTAACCCTGCAATGACGGGGTTAAGCCCGAAGTTTACCCGCCTGCCTTTCGGTCACTATGGGATAGCCGTCTGAAATTTTAGAAAGGAAGTGAGATGCAAACGATTCTGGGGGCAAGCGGCCAGGTTCAGGTTGCCTGCCCGTGCAGTAAAACCACCCGCTCCCCCTACAAGCGAGGATTTTCAGCATCCGCCGATGGTTGCGCCATAATTATTTGACCAGGCTTGTCTGTTCTCTCCAAAAGGATCTATTTATATGCGCCGTTTTCTTATGTCGATTTTTTCCAGTCCCGAACTGCTTTTGCAGGTAATGAGCCATCAGGATGTTGTTGAAGCCGTTGAGGACGGAGATCGCATTATTATCGATCAGGACGGCAACGCATCGGTAAATTTTAGAAGCAAAGAGGTACGACAAGACTTTCTGCGTCATGTTAACGCTCTGAAGAGAGCCTGATATGGGAACGGCTATTTTTATGGTGCTGATGGTATGCGGCTACTGGTACACCAGTCGCGACCTGTCCACGCGTTTTAAAATTAAGCGCTCCTTCGGCTGGGATGTCTATTTTCTCGTCGCCCTTTATGGCTGCATCTTCGTGCTGCAGGGCGTTATCGCCACCGGCTTGATCTGGCTGCTTTTGCTTGCGCTTTCTGCCGCCATCAACGCCTTGCACCTCATGCCGGGTAAATACGCCGACTGGCAAATGGTGTTCATGAACTGGAGCTTTCTTGGCATCCAGGCCCCCGTTGTCATCATGCTGGCCTTCGCCGTGTTTTTCTGCCTGTACCGCTCTAACTGGGCCGGCAGCGCGCGGCTCGACGGCAACGGCAGGAAAACGCTCTATAAGAGCCTTGCGCGCTCAAGCGGCATCGAACAGCTGCTCTATCAGTGTATGGAAGAAGGCGAGCTGGCGCTGGTGACGCTTAAGTCGAGGCGAATTTACATTGGAATGATACACACCGCGACCCTCGAATACGAAAAGACGGCAAACGTGGTGCTGATCCCGATGCTGAGCGGCTATCGCGACGGGGAGAAGATGAATCTGCGCATTGAGCATAATTACAGTAAATGGTATGCCGATCATGACATCACCCTGGATTCAGAGCCCAAAAGCGCCATGGCTTTTCGCAAGGTGATTATGCTGGATCAGATTGAGAGCCTTTCGCTCTTTGATCCTGCCAGCGCGAGCGCGCTGGCAATGGAACGGCCCCCGGAAAAAGAAACCAATTGCTGAATTTATCGAAGTAATTTCCGCCAGACATGCATTATTGGGGAACTGAATGAGGAAAAATAAAGCAAAAAAAGAGCAGGCGGCAAATGAGTGAGGGGGAAGCCGCCTGCCCTCGTTCTTAAGTCAGATCAACGTCTTTATGGCCAAAGAACCAGGTGATGATGAAACCGCAGGTGTAAGAGATAAGCACGCCCACCGCGTAAATCCCCATCCCGGCATAGATACCCTGTGCGGAGGTCATCAGCGGCAGCGATACCAGGCCGGACGGACCGAACACGGTGTTCAGGCCAATCGGCAGGCCGAGCCATGCCACCAGCCCGATAAAGAAGCCGCCGCAGGCGCCGCCAAGGCAGGCGGTTACAAAAGGCTTCACGCGAGGCAGCGTGACGGCGTAAATCAACGGCTCGCCAACGCCCAGCAGGCCCGGAATGATCGCCCCTTTCACCTGATTACGGGTCATGGAGTGCTTAGCCGAGCGGAAGTAAAGCGCAAGCGCCGCACCAACCTGCCCGCCGCCGGCCATGGCCAGAATCGGGAACAGCGAGTTGAAACCCTGCACGTCCATCAGCGCAAAATAGACCGGGATAAAGCCCTGGTGCACGCCGAAGACCACCGCAATCAGGAACAGGCCCGCAAGGATAGCGCAGCCAAACGGGTTGCCGTTCAGGTGCAGGAACAGCCACGACATGCCTTTAAACAGTTCGCCGCCAAAAGGCATAATCAGCGTAAAGGTCAGCGCACCGGTGATCAGCAGCGTCAGCAGCGAGGTGACGATCATATCCAGGTTATCCGGAACAACTTTACGGATCTGGCGCTCAATCCACGCGCCCAGAATAGACGCAATCAGCACGCCGATAATGTTGCCGCGCGGGTCGATGCCCATACCGAAGAAGTTATCGATGCCGGAGAAGTACCCCACCGTCGCTTCCGGGTTGTAACCCAGCAGGAACAAAGAGGCGATAATGGCGCCGTTTACGCCCGAGCCGCCAAAGGCTTTCTGCGCGTTATAACCAATCAGGATAGGCAGGAAAGTGAACAGGCCTTTGCCGAAAATCTTCATGTAACCAACGATATGCACGATGGTGGCATTTTTTTCCGCGGCTTCCGCCAGCAGGCCTTGTTCAATTAAGGTAGCAAAGCCCAGCAGCATCCCGGCGGCGATAAAGCCCGGGATCAGCGGCGTAAAGATGGTGGCAAATTTAGCAAGGAACTGATGCACCACGCTGGTCTGCTTCGCCTTCATCTTCTGTTTGGTATCGCTGGCAACCGATCCCACGTCCGGTTGTGCAGCGGCGGAATCCGCGCCGCCCGCCAGCATGGCATTCATCATTTCAGCGGCGGTTTGCGCCTTGCCCGGCCCGAGGATAATCTGCAGCTGATCGTCGCTGTTAATAACGCCCAGCACGCCGGGCAGCGCCTTGAGTTTGGCGTGCTCAATTAACTGGTCGTTATTGAGCGTAAGACGCAGGCGGGTCATACAGTGCCCGCAGGTCTGGATATTACTTTTATTGCCCACCAGCTGCAGAATGGTGGCAATTAATTGTTCCGTAATCTTAGCCATTGCTAGATCTCCGTATTGGCTAAAGCCTGGCGAATAAAGCCGTTGTTATCATTTAAAAGTTGTTTTGCCTGCGCTGCGGTCAGCTTGCCCAGCACCATGAGGATGGCGGTTTTGCAATGGCCATCGCAGGCGGCCAGCGCCTGCGACGCCGTCTTCTGGTCGCAATCCGTGGCCTGCATAACGATGTTGATCTGGCGCTGAACGAGTTTCTGGTTGGTCGCTTCTACGTCCACCATCAGGTTGCCGTAAACTTTCCCGCTGCGGATCATCGCCCCGGTGGTCAGCATGTTCAGCACCAGCTTTTGCGCCGTGCCCGCTTTCATGCGCGAAGAGCCCGTCACCACTTCCGCCCCAACCACCGGCATGATGGCGATCCTGGCGATTTGCGTGATTTCACTGCCCGCGTTACAGGTCAGCGCAACGGTGGTCGCGCCCAGGCTGTTGGCATAGTTCAACGCGGCCACGACGTAAGGCGTGCGGCCGCTGGCGGCAATCCCGACCAGCACATCACTGGCGCTGAACTGGAGGTTTTTCAGATCCTCAACGCCCATCTCCATACTGTCTTCTGCGTTTTCCACCGCCTGTAAAATGGCCTGATGGCCTCCTGCAATCAGCGCAACCACCTGCTCACGCGGCGTACCGTAGGTTGGCGGGCATTCACTGGCATCAAGAATACCCAGGCGACCGGAGGTGCCGGCGCCGCAGTAAATTAAGCGTCCGCCCTTCTGAAAAGCAGCAACGATGGCATCGACAGCCTGAGTAATAGCCGGAATCACCTTCTCAACCGCCAGAGCTACCTTCTGGTCCTCTTTATTAATGACTCGCAGCATCTCTTCGGTAGAGAGCATGTCGATATTTTCGCTTTGAGTATTACGGCCTTCGGTGGTCAGGGCAGTTAAATCGATTTTCATCATTGTCTCGCTATTCATTAATGCCGGTTGGCAACATTACAGTTCCAGCGCCCAGCGCAAAAAAGCCTTGCGCTGGGTCGCATCTAATTTCAAAAATTCATTCTGGACCTGGCTTAAGGAGGCGCCATGCCCGTTCGGTGCAGCAACGCCGGCCTGTGAAGGAACCGAAGCGCCCGGTAAATACTGACTGTAATCCGTCGTTAAAGTGCTTTGCGGCAGCGTCAGAGGCCGGCTTTTTAATACAATTGCCGGGCCGTCAACGTTTCTGAGCGCAAAATGCGGATTTTGAGCGGCCTTACGCGTTTCATGTTCCGTACGCGGCGTCGCGGTGGTGAGGATAATCTCTCCGGTGAGCGGCGCATCAAAGGTCAGCAGCCAGGCATTGGAGGTAATACGGCCCTGGCTTTCGTTTGCAGAACCGGGATTGGTCGGCGCATCGAAGCGCACAATCATCGCCTGCTCGCCGGCCCCAAGCGTTATTGCCTTCGCCAGAGGATTGATCTGCGCATCGCGTGCCGCCAGGACATTCACATTTTCCCCCATTTTTAGCGTAGCGGCCACGCTGAGGCCGGAAAACGTAAGCAACAGCAGAGTTATCATCGTTCTGAACATCGGATACTCCTTTTGCGGCCGGAACAGTTCCCCTGCTCCGGCCAGCCTGCATTATCAGAATTCGTAGCGAAGCCCGGTGTGCCAGAAGTTCTCTGAAGCAGAACTTCCGCCAAACGAAACGCTGCGGCCGGTCATCACGTTTTTGCCGTCATGCCCGTTACGCAAAATATAAGCCGTGTAAATCGAGCTACGCGGAGTCAGCTTATACTGCGCCTCGAAGGTGGTATCACGCAGTTTCAGCTCATCGCCGCCTTCATTATTGAGATGGCGATAACCGGCTCGTACCGCCCAGTCGCTGTTAATGTTATAAACGGCGGTGAACTCCCAGTTTTTATCTTTGCTGTCCGCATAGCCGTTGGTGTAGGTCACCATGTCCTGCGAGTAAAGCAAACCAAGCATCAGTGAGTCGAGGTAATAGCGCGTCCCCACGCCACCGTAGGTATAGGTGTCTGCACCATTGGTGCGGCTGTTATCGCTCTGCTTCGCACGGGTTTTCTGGAAAGCGACAACCGGAGCCAGCTTCCCGGCATCCCCCATATCCAGCGTGTAACGCATCGCGGCGTTGTAGCCGTAATCCAGATCGGAGGTGTTATTACCGATGATATACGCGGTAGAAAAATCAACGTTACCGAACGTATTCTGGTACTGCACGGTGCCGTCCTGGCGGAATACCTGTACGGCGGTCGGGTCAATGTGCCTTGCCTGACGGCCGGTTGAAACGTCCGAGCTGGCGAACACATCGCCAATATCGGTGAACATAATCAGCCCGGAGGAGACGCGCCCGCCGGTAATTTTACCGTATTCGGACATATCCAGACCCGCCCAGACATAGCGCGCGGTCAGGCTGTCGTTTTCACCTTCCACGTTGTTGGCATACTCAGCAGAGTTGACCTGATACTGGGCAAGACCGATAACCGACACGGTGTCATTCACCACCTGTCGCCCGCTCAGCCCGAAGCGGCCATCAAAGTCGCCCTGGGCATCGCCGGTTTTTTTATCAGAGATGTTAAACCCTAAACGGCCATACAGTTCTACGGTAGAACCATCTTTATCTTTATAAATTTCAGCAGCTTGTGTAGTAAAACTTGCCATCATGGCAAGGAGAGAAATAGTACAAATCTTTGTTTTCATTATCATCATTCCCTTAGCGAATAAATTATAGAGTGGTCTGGCGCCGCATGGAATAATTAATGATCCAATTTTATTTTAAAAGGAATATTTTATTCTTTTGCAAATAAATGTGAACTAACTCATACATTATGTGTGGTTAATTTAGCGACAAATGAGCGCGATTACGGCGGGAATTGTTGCCTTTCAGGTCAGAGACGGTGATGATCTTGCAAGATTTTTTTGTGAGGATACTCTGGTGCGGTAACGCCAAAAAGTGATTGAGAATCTGGCGCAGCTGTGCGTGATCGATCCGCTGATTACAAGCCCGCCTGAGCTTAACAAAAGCGAAGGCATGAAAATGACTGAACGGAGCCGCAAGCTGGTTGATAAGCTATCCTGACTACGCCTTTGCCTGCTCAAAATGACCTGACGCTCTCAAGGAACATCATGACTATCCACAACATCTCCCCTGCCGAAGCCAGAGCGTTGCTTGCACAAGGCGCGGCGCTGATTGATATCCGCGAGCAGGACGAATACGCGCGCGAGAATATCCCTGAGGCGCATCTCCTGTCGCTTTCAGCGATTGAACATGGCGACCGCCTTGGCCCGTTCGAACCGTACGATACGGTGATTTTTTATTGTCAGTCGGGCACGCGTTCGTCGCAAAACGCCCGGAAACTGGCAGATGCCGTCGCCCCGGCAAAAGTCCTGCTGCTGGAAGGCGGGCTGAACGCGTGGAAAAAAGAGGGGCAGGAAATCCTTGCCGATAAATCACAGCCGTTGCCGCTGATGCGACAGGTGCAAATAGCGGCGGGTACGCTGGTGCTGGCCGGTGTCGTTCTGGGATATGCCGTACATCCCGCCTTCTTTTTGCTTGCCGGTTTTGTAGGCGCGGGCCTGCTGTTTGCGGGTATCAGCGGATTTTGCGGCATGGCTCGCCTGTTAGCCGTCATGCCGTGGAACCGTCGCTAGCAGTCGTAAATTTCCGTCCAGTTATAGTTGGTGAAGGCAAGCCGGAGAGCGGAAGACACATCGCCATAGCTGTCTGCCTGATGCGCCATGAAATACGCCCTGAAGCGGGCGGGAAGAAAGTCAGCCTGGTAACGCAGGATCGTGCTGTGCCAGAAAGGCGGCGGCAAAGGAATATCGCCATGCCGCTCGCGCAGTTTATCACGCCAGGGAGAATCAAGCAGTTGCCGGGCAAACGCCTCTTTTGCCGCATGGCTTTTCGCATCCGGCGTTCCGGCAAGCAGCAGTTGATTAGGCAGCGCCACCAGCCGCAGGTTGCTGATGGTCACCCGATGATTTTTTGTCAGCCTGGCGAAGGTAGCTAAAAGCCAGGGATCGATGCCGGCAAGATCGGAGCGCTGATAAACCGGCATGGTAATAGCAAAAAAGGTAAAATGCAGCCCGGCTAAAGGCATGGTATCGGCCAGCGGATCGTGCCGGGCGAGTTCGCTTATCTCACATAATAAGTCGTGTAACGGCTCGGTGAGCGGAGGCTTAATGCCGCTGGTGATAGCAAGCTTATGCTGGTTGTAGAACGCCTGTTGCATTATTTGCCCGCGCTCGGGATGCATCGCCCATTTCGCAAGGGTCTTCTCGCTCGTACTGGAATAAAGCGTCTGTAACTCATTGGGATTAAACATACTACCTCCTTTCTCTTACCCTATACCAATAATGCCCTGAACGTTATGCGGGGCTGCTTTATCCCCTGCTCAGTCTGATATATGGTTAAAGGTACCGGCTGTCAGCCGTGCTGACTGGCAGTTTACTACCTGACTTTTAAGAGGCTAGATATGTTTAAAGTAGGCGATCTTGTTCAACCTAAAAAAGGCGGGCCTAAGCTTGAGATACTGGACATTCAGGGGGATGAGGTGATTTGTACACCGGCCAATATTCTCAGCGGCGAAAAGGTCACGTTAAAGACGTCAGAAATAACGCTGTATGAAGAAGATGGTGATTTTGGCGTCTGCTAACCGTTCGGACGGGCCTTGTCGCCCGTCTGAAACCAATAAAACATGCTTTTTCTTGTCGCCGCCAGTTCTTACTAACCGGGCATAGCGGTATATAAGGCGCTAATCAATAGCCTTTCTCATAGCCCGCTAAAAAACATTTCACAGCCGCCTCAGCGTTAACTTCTTTAAAAAAGTCCATCACTGCTTCTTTATCAAGCTGGTAACGGCGCGTCAGCACGCCCGCTTTCCAGGCGGCGCGCTGGCGATCGCCGGTTTGCTCAGCAAGGCGATGGGTAAATCCCAATACGAAGCCCCGTTTATAGTCGGGACAAAACCTTGTCACCGTGGCGACACTTTTGACTTCACGCGCGTTGAGTCCCGCCATCAATCCTTTGCCAAAATGGTTTTCCATCCGTTTGCCCTCGTCTGAACTATCGTTATATAAATAATAATATAACCATGATTCAGAAGTCGGAAAGCATAAAAAAGGAGATTGAACTAATCAGCTGATATAAAAGCGAAAAAGTACAAACAGGCGACAAAATCAGGAAACCGCGGCGGATAACTGACTTTTAGCAGATTTTATTGATAAAAAGCCGATAAATAAAAATTTTACGCTAATTGCTCAATTTTACGCAGCGCTATAATCTACTCAGAATAAATATCACAACCCTTATCACTAGCAACAACGCCGAACACTGGTGTTTATCGCTAATGTTTTCCCGGAGTCAGAATAATGTTTTCTCCTGAGTCGCGCCTGCGCCACGCTGCAGCGGATACTTTTGCGATGGTGGTTTATTGCTCGGTAGTAAACATGATGATTGAGATTTTTCTCTCCGGTATGAGTTTTGACCAGTCGCTGTCATCGCGCCTTGTCGCCATCCCGGTAAACATGCTTATCGCATGGCCATATGGCCTCTATCGCGACGCCCTCATGCGCTTCGCCAGGCGCTACAGCAAGGCAAACTGGGCGAAAAACCTGGCGGACGTGCTGGCTTATGTCAGCTTTCAGTCGCCGGTCTATGCGGCGATCCTGCTGGTGGTCGGAGCCGACTGGCATCAGATTATCGCCGCCGTGAGCTCAAATATTGTGGTATCGATGATGATGGGCGCAGCTTACGGCTATTTTCTGGACTACTGCCGCCGCCTGTTTCGTCTTAGCGGCTACCGGAACGCGAAAGCCCGGGCGTAAGCGGCGTGACTGGCGCAGCGCCAGCCCTGAAGATTAGCGCTCGCCGAATAACCCCGATAAATAACGCTCCAGCGCGATGCGCGAGCTAAAGCCGTGCGGGATGCCGTAATGCTGGTGCGTTTCCCCGGCAAGATAAAGCGGAAACTGCTGGTAGTGATCGCAGGTTTTAACCTCCGACGCGGGCTCGGCCAGCGACTGGCTGCGTTCTTTCAGCGTCGGATGAATAACCAATGCCGTACGCCCCATACGCGCTTCACGGTTGACATAAACGTAGTTTTCGCCACGGCGATAGCCATAGGCTTTAGGGGTCACTTCATCCACGGTAAAACCGGCTTTTTCAAGTACGCGGGCCACCTCGTCAGGTCTTAAATACATAATTTTTCCTCGTCATCTTTTTAGCCACTGCAAGATACATTAACCAGCATTAGCAGGGCTTTCAGATTAGTCCATAAAGACGGTGAAAGAGCGTGACCTGCCTCATTACTAAAGATTATGGTCTACACTCAAAGTCACATCGCACATAGGGAGAAACACATGCTTAATCGACCAAATCGAAACGAAGTAAATGAAGGCGTTGATGATATTAACCATGACGTGAACCAGCTGGCGGATACGCTGGAAGAGGTTCTGAAGTCTTTCGGTAGCGATGTTAAAGAGGAAGGCGAAGCGGCGCGTAAAAAAGCTGAATCTCTTCTGAAAGAGACTCGGGCCCGCATTCAGGGACGAGGCCGCGTAAAACAAGCTGCCTGCGACATGGTGAGCTGCGCGGACACTTACGTTCGCGACAAGCCGTGGCACAGCGTTGGCATCAGCGCAGCCGTCGGCCTTTTCCTTGGCGCACTCCTGACTTCACGCCGCTAAGACTTGTCTGCAGACTAAAACGGATAACGATAGTTGATACTAAATACGCGTTTGACCCCGGTAGCCCTGCTTCCGGGGTTTTTACGTTATGGCCTGCCGTAACCGTATTGCAAAGCGCTGAGCCAGCTGCTGCGAGGCCACGTTCGTAAAGCACATGAGTATCCTTCCCTCACCTTTTGACGCGATCCGCCAGTCGCTAAGCGCCTGAACGGCAAGGCCAGACGCACGGGCGCGGGCGACCAGAGCACGATCGTCACCCTTTACGCGCATCACCAGTTGAATGCCCCCTGCCTGCGGCACCACGTCAAACCCTTCGCTGCGTAGCGCCGTCTCCAGCCATACGCGGCGTTCGCTGTAGCACTGGCGCATCTTTTTCAGGTGGCGCCAGAAATGACCTTCCTGCAGGAAATCAGCGAGGGTCTGCTGGATAAGCTTCGGCACCGTACACGGCAGGACTCTGGCCTGCTGGCTGAAAGCCTCAACCTGCTGCTGCGGCACCACCAGCCAGGCGACGCGTAGCGCGGGAAACATCGATTTGCTGAATGTCCCGGCGTAGATCACGCGCTCCGGCCCGTCCAGACTTTTGATCGGCGGCAGCGGTTTGCCGTGGTAGCGAAACTCGCTGTCGTAATCGTCTTCAATCACCCAGCTTTGCTGGGCGGCAGCCCACTCCAGCAGCTGATGACGCCGGGCAAGCGAGAGCGCCACGCCAAGCGGGCTTTGATGCGCGGGAGTGAGCAGGGCAAAAAGCGCCTGCGGATAATGCTCCAGAGCGTAGTCAATCTGCATTCCTTTATCGTCTACCGGCACCGGATGAAGCGCCATACCCGCATCGGCAAAGACCGGCCGAATATAGCGATACCCGGGGTCTTCCAGCCAGATGCCATCGCCGGGCGTCGCCAACGTGCGTACCACCAGGCGCATCGCAGCCTGAAAACCGGCGGTGATAAATATCTGCTCCGGCTGACATTCAATGCTGCGCGAGAAACGCAGGTAATCGGCAATGGCCTGCTTAAGCGATGATTCACCGTTATTCTGCGGCAGCATTAAATCATAAGGCGTTTGCAGGCGTAGCCGCCGTCCCATTAAGCGTGCCCAAAGCGCTCGCGGAAAAGCATCCAGCGCCGGCAGCCCCATTTGAAACGGCAGCGGCGCGCCCTGCGGCTGGCTGCCTGAGACATGTTGATTATGGACGGCGGCGGTTACCGAGGGGCTGACAAACGTCCCCGCCTGCCCGCGCCTCTCAAGCCAGCCCTGCGCTACCAGCTCGCCATAGGCGTTTTCAACCGTTGCCCGCGCCACGCCCAGTTCATGCGCCATCGTCCGGCTTGACGGCAGACGGCTGCCGGGCAGCAGTTCGCCGTCGCTGATGGCCTGTTTGAGCTGGCGGGCAATCTGCTGATAACGCGGGATAGCATGGTGAGCCTTTACTGTCAGTGATACGGGCCTGGTCGTCATGGTCTGCTTTTTTACTTAATTTATGGCTCTCTTTAGCAGTCCATCATAGTGCTAAATTGCCCCTTCACCAATATGAGGAGCACAGCATGATCGCACTACGTCAGCCCTACTATGATCTTTCCCCGGCGGTATACAAACCTATGGTCCAGGCGCTGAAAGGCCTGGAAGCCAGCCCGCTGGGCTCCACGCTGATTGAGCTGATTTTCCTGCGCGTGTCGCAAATTAACGGCTGTGCTTATTGCCTGGAGATGCACGCCAGAGCATTACGCAAAGAGGGCATGGACCAGGCTAAGCTGGACGCGCTGGCAGGCTGGAAAGTAAGCCAGCACTTCAGCGATAAAGAGCGCGCAGCCCTGGCCTGGGCCGAAGCGGTAACCTTAATTACCGAGGGCGGCGCAGAAGATGCCGTGTACGAACCGCTACTGCAGTTCTTTACCGCGCAGGAGATAAGCGATCTGGCGTTTACCGTCAGCCTGATGAACGCATTTAACCGTCTGGCGATCGGTATGCGCATGTAATTTTTTGGTGGATGGCGCAAGCACCGTCCATCCAGCCCACCGTATGCAACTTTAATTGTGGCGGGTAAGCCATGCGCCGCCCGCCGCTCGGCCCCGCCAGACTGCTTCCCCGCCGTCACGCTATTCATTCGTGCAGTGCTTATCTAAAAATACTATATCTTGTGTGGTTGATAATTTTATATCCCACATCTAGTATTCATATTCTCACCCAAAGAGAGAATAAGAATCATGCGCATTACTATATACACTCGTAACGACTGTGTTCAGTGCCACGCCACTAAGCGCGCTATCGAAAGCCGTGGCTTTACTTTCGAACTGATCAATCTCGATTTACATCCCGAAGCCGCGGACAATTTGCGCGCGCTGGGATACCGCCAACTGCCGGTTGTAGTGACAGAACAGGAAAGCTGGAGCGGCTTTCGCCCGGACATGATTAACCAGTTGCGCGCCCGAGCCAGAGCATGAGTAATCTCGTCTACTTCTCAAGCTCGTCGGAAAACACCCTGCGTTTTGTTGAACGCCTTGGGTTACCCGCCCTGCGCATACCGCTGGAAGTTAAACAGCGGCTGGAAGTGACGGAACCCTATATTTTGATCGTACCGAGCTACGGCGGCGGCGGTATAGCGGGCGCGGTGCCCGCCCAGGTGATTCGATTTTTAAACAACCCCGCCAACCGGGCGCTGCTGCGCGGCGTGATCGCCAGCGGCAATCGTAACTTCGGGGAAGGGTTTTGCCGGGCGGGCGACATCATCGCCCAAAAATGCCAGGTGCCGTATCTCTACCGTTTTGAACTGCTCGGCACCGAACAAGACATTGCGAACGTGCGTAAGGGAGTGAACGAATTTTGGCAACGACAGAAGCAATCCGCGTAACGACGACAGAGGGCGCGGACTATCACGCGCTAAACGCCATGCTGAATCTTTACGATTCCGCAGGCCGCATCCAGTTTGAAAAAGACCAGCTGGCGGTGGAAAAATTTCACGAGCAGCACGTGCTGCCCCGCACGCGGCGGTTTGCCAGCCAGCATGCGCGCCTTAGCTGGCTGGTGGCGGAAGGTTATTACGATGAAGGCGTGCTCACGCGTTACGATCGTGGCTTCGTCGTTGCTTTATTTGAGAAAGCGCATAACAGCGGCTTTCGCTTCAAAACCTTCCTCGGAGCATGGAAGTTTTACACCAGCTACACGCTGAAATCTTACGACGGCAAAGAGTATCTCGAACATTTCGAAGATCGCGTAACCATGGTGGCGCTGACCCTGGCGCAGGGCGACGAGAAGCTGGCGTATCGTCTGGTGGAAGAGATGCTCAGCGGCCGTTTCCAGCCCGCCACACCGACTTTTCTGAACTGCGGAAAACGGCAGCGCGGCGAGCTGGTTTCCTGCTTCCTGCTGCGCATTGAAGATAACATGGAGTCGATTGGCCGTGCGGTGAACTCTGCGCTGCAGCTTTCCAAACGCGGCGGCGGCGTGGCTTTCCTGCTCTCAAACCTGCGCGAAGCGGGCGCGCCTATCAAGCGCATCGAAAACCAGTCATCCGGCGTAATCCCCATTATGAAAATGCTGGAAGATGCGTTCTCCTACGCCAATCAGCTTGGCGCGCGTCAGGGAGCCGGGGCCGTTTATCTGCATGCCCATCATCCGGATATCCTCCGCTTCCTTGATACCAAAAGAGAAAACGCCGACGAGAAGATCCGCATTAAAACGCTTTCGCTTGGGGTGGTCATCCCGGATATCACTTTCCAGCTGGCGAAAGATAATCAGCCGATGGCGCTCTTCTCGCCTTACGACGTGGAACGCATTTACGGCAGGCCGTTCGGCGATATCGCCGTCAGCGAGCTTTATGCAGAGATGGCGGCGGACGAGCGCATCCGTAAAACCTTTATCAGCGCCCGGGATTTCTTCCAGCGCCTGGCGGAGATCCAGTTTGAGTCCGGCTATCCGTACATCATGTTTGAGGATACGGTAAACCGCGCCAGTCCGATCGCCGGGCGTATTAATATGAGCAACCTGTGTTCGGAAATTTTGCAGGTTAACAGCGCCTCGACCTACGACGAGAACCTTGACTATGCGCAGGTTGGCAAAGATATCTCCTGTAATCTCGGCTCGCTGAACATTGCCCATACTATGGATTCACCGGATTTCGGCCGCACCGTGGAAACCGCGATTCGCGGGCTAACGGCGGTTGCCGATATGAGCCATATCCGCTCGGTGCCTTCCATTGCAGCGGGGAATGCGGCCTCGCACGCCATTGGGCTTGGGCAGATGAATCTGCACGGTTATCTGGCGCGCGAGGGAATTGCCTACGGCTCGCCGGAAGGGCTGGATTTCACCAATATCTATTTCTACACCGTCACCTGGCATGCGGTGCGCGCCTCGAATTTGCTGGCGCGGGAACGTAAACAGCGTTTCGCTGGGTTTGAAAATTCACGCTATGCCAGCGGCGAATATTTTAATCAGTACGTGCAGGAAAGCTGGCAGCCAAAAACCGCGAAAGTGCGCGAACTGTTTGCCAGAGCGGGCATACCTATTCCGACACGCGAACAGTGGCGGCAGCTGCGTGACGACGTGATGGAGCACGGCCTGTACAACCAGAACCTGCAGGCGATCCCGCCGACCGGCTCGATCTCCTATATCAACCACGCCACGTCGAGCATTCACCCTATCGTCTCGCGCATTGAGATCCGCAAAGAAGGCAAAACCGGGCGCGTTTATTATCCCGCACCGTTTATGACCAACGACAACCTGGAGTTTTACCAGGACGCCTACGACATCGGCCCGGAAAAAATTATCGATACCTATGCCGAAGCCACGCGCCATGTGGATCAGGGTCTCTCGCTGACGCTGTTTTTCCGCGATACCGCCACCACGCGCGACATCAATAAAGCGCAGATTTATGCCTGGAAGAAAGGCATCAAAACCCTTTACTACATCCGCCTGCGACAGATGGCGCTGGAAGGAACTGAGGTGCAGGGCTGCGTGTCCTGCGCTTTATAAGGAGAATATATGACACGGTTAACCCGCATCAGCGCCATCAACTGGAATAAAATCGAGGATGAAAAGGACCTGGAGGTCTGGAACCGGCTGACCAGTAATTTCTGGCTACCGGAGAAGGTGCCGCTCTCTAACGATATTCCCGCGTGGCAGTCGCTTGCGCACGACGAGCAGCAGCTTACTATCCGCGTGTTCACCGGGCTGACGCTGCTGGATACCATCCAGAATAATAGTGGCGCCCCGGCGCTGATGGCGGATGCCGTCACGCCGCACGAAGAAGCCGTCATGTCGAATATCAGCTTTATGGAAGCGGTGCACGCCCGCTCTTACAGCTCGATTTTCTCGACGCTGTGCCAGAGCAAAGACGTGGACGCGGCCTATGCCTGGAGCGAAGAAAACGAGCCGCTGCAGCGTAAGGCGCAGATTATCCTCGCCCATTATCATGCCGACGACCCGCTAAAGAAAAAAATTGCCAGCGTGTTCCTGGAATCCTTTCTTTTCTATTCAGGCTTTTATTTGCCGATGTACTGGTCAAGCCGCGGCAAATTAACCAACACCGCCGACCTGATTCGCCTGATTATTCGGGATGAAGCGGTGCACGGTTATTACATCGGCTATAAATTTCAGCAGGCGCTGGCGCAACAGAGTCCGCAGCGGCAAAGCGAGTTGCAAAACTTCGCGTTGGATTTGCTGATGGATCTCTACGATAACGAGGTGGCCTACAGCGAAGCGCTGTACGGCGGCGTGGGCTGGGTTGAGGAGGTGAAAGCTTTCCTGAGCTATAACGCCAACAAGGCGCTGATGAACCTCGGCTACAACGTGCTTTTCCCGGCGGAAATGGCGGCGGTTAATCCGGCGATTCTGGCCGCGCTTTCGCCAAATGCCGATGAAAACCACGACTTTTTCTCAGGCTCGGGCTCGTCGTATGTAATGGGTAAAGCGGTGGAAACACAGGATGAAGACTGGGATTTCTGATTTATAAATTTACGCCAGGGTGGATACCGCCGCATGCTTATCCACCCGCTAACTTATTCATTTCGCCGCACCTCAATATATGAATACTCATTCTGTCTGAATATCAGGCTATTGGCACAGAATCATCCTCTGCTGACAAAAAATATCGCTTTCCTCGGATTTGCTCGCAGCCCCCGGTATCACGGGAAATTTCAGCCGCGAGCGCCATGCGGATATTTGTTATATCGGCAATTGAGGCTTGTCTCAGATTCTGAGTATGTTAGGGTATATGCAGGTGATTATTTCCATCAGGAATTGTGTATATATAAATTAAATATGGGATTAACTTTATTGCATGGCAATTAAATTAGAAGTAAAGAATTTATATAAAGTATTTGGTGAGCATCCGCAACGCGCATTCAAATATATAGAAAAAGGTTTATCAAAAGCTGAGATATTAGAAAAAACAGGGCTGTCGCTTGGCGTGAAAGACGCCAGTCTGGCCATTGAAGAAGGCGAGATCTTCGTCATCATGGGGTTATCCGGTTCCGGTAAATCCACCATGGTTCGCCTTCTCAATCGCCTGATTGAACCAACCCGCGGACAGGTGCTGATTGACGGCGTGGACATCGCCAAAATATCAGACGTCGAGCTCCGTGAGGTGCGCAAAAATAAGATCTCCATGGTCTTCCAGTCCTTTGCTTTGATGCCTCATATGAACGTGTTGGATAACACGGCGTTTGGTATGGAATTAGCTGGCATGCCGGTGGCTGAACGTCAGGAAAAAGCGCTTGATGCCCTGCGTCAGGTTGGGCTGGAAAATTATGCCCATGCTTATCCCGATGAACTCTCCGGCGGGATGCGTCAGCGCGTTGGTTTAGCCCGCGCGCTGGCTATTAATCCAGATATATTATTGATGGATGAAGCGTTCTCGGCCCTCGATCCATTAATTCGTACGGAAATGCAGGACGAATTAGTTAAATTACAGGCTAAACATCAGCGCACCATCGTGTTTATTTCTCACGACCTGGATGAAGCGATGCGTATCGGCGACAGAATTGCCATTATGCAGGGCGGCGAAGTGGTGCAGGTCGGCACCCCGGATGAGATCCTTAATAATCCGGCGAATGACTACGTGCGCACCTTCTTCCGCGGCGTGGATATCAGCCAGGTCTTTAGCGCAAAAGATATCGCCCGCCGCAGCCCGGCCGGCCTGTTGCGCAAAACTCCCGGCTTTGGTCCGCGTTCCGCGCTGAAACTGCTGCAGGATGATGACCGCGAATATGGCTATGTCATTGAGCGCGGGCAGAAGTTCCTCGGCATCGTCTCAACCGATTCACTGAAAGCCGCGCTGGCCGAAGGTCAGGGCTTAGACAGCGCGTTCCTGGAGTCCCCGGCGGCGGTCTCCGCCGATACGTCACTGAGCGATCTGCTCACCCATGTAGGCCAGGCACCGTGCGCGGTACCGGTTGTGGGTGAAGAAAATCAGTACGTGGGCATCATCTCAAAAGGGGTGCTGCTGCAGGCATTAGACCGTGAGGGGGTAACCAATGAGTGATTCATCAAATCCGTGGGATACCGGCAGCGTGGCTGCCGATACGACGACCAGTCAGGCAGCATCAAGTGCAGATGCGTGGGGCAGCCAGGCCACCACAACGCCAGACGCGGGCGGCGGCGCCGACTGGCTAACTTCCGCTCCTGCGCCGCAGCCTGAACATTTTAATATTCTCGATCCGTTCCATAAAACGCTGATCCCGCTCGACAGCTGGGTAACGCACGGTATCGACTGGATAGTGACCCATTTCCGTCCGCTGTTCCAGGGCATTCGCGTGCCGGTGGATTACATCCTGAGCGGCTTCCAGCAGCTGTTGCTGGGGATGCCCGCGCCGGTAGCCATCATCGTGTTTGCGCTGATTGCCTGGCAGATGTCGAGCCTCGGCATGGGCATCGCGACGCTGGTTTCCCTGGTGGCGATTGGCGCAATCGGCGCCTGGTCGCAGGCGATGGTTACGCTGGCGCTGGTACTGACGGCGCTGCTCTTCTGTATGATAATCGGGCTGCCGCTCGGCATCTGGCTGGCAAGAAGCGAACGTGCCGCGAAGATTATCCGCCCGCTACTCGATGCGATGCAGACCACGCCAGCGTTCGTTTATCTGGTGCCGATTGTCATGCTGTTTGGTATCGGTAACGTGCCGGGCGTGGTGGTGACCATTATCTTCGCCCTGCCGCCTATCGTGCGTCTGACTATTCTCGGCATTAAACAGGTGCCGGAAGATCTGGTCGAGGCCGCCCGTTCGTTCGGCGCCAGCCCGCGTCAGATGTTATTTAAAGTACAGTTACCGCTGGCCATGCCAACCATTATGGCAGGTGTAAACCAGACGTTGATGCTCGCCCTCTCCATGGTCGTTATTGCGTCAATGATCGCCGTAGGTGGGCTTGGTCAGATGGTACTGCGAGGCATTGGCCGTCTTGATATGGGCCTTGCCACCGTCGGCGGCGTGGGGATTGTTATCCTCGCCATTATTCTCGACCGCCTGACACAGTCCATTGGCCGCGATTCACGCAGCCGTGGCAACCGCCGCTGGTACACCACCGGCCCGCTGGGTCTGCTGACCCGTCCCTTCATTAAGGTGGACAAGCGCTAGCGCCATTCACCTTCTCAATACTCTCCGGCGGGTGGCCCAGCTACCCGTCCTACGACCCAAAAGGAATAACGATGCGACACACAGCTATTTTAGCCACGGCCCTTGCCACACTCGTTACCACCAGCGCCTTCGCGGCCGATCTGCCGGGTAAAGGCATTACCGTTCAGCCGGCGCAAAGCACCATTTCAGAAGAGACATTTCAGACGTTAATAGTCAGCCGCGGCCTTGAAAAACTGGGCTATACGGTCGCCAAACCAAGCGAAGTTGATTACAACGTCGCCTATACCTCCATGGCCGCAGGCGACATCACCTTCGTAGCTACCAACTGGAAGCCGCTGCACGACGATATGTATAAAGCAGCAGGCGGCGACAAGAAGTTCTATCGTGAAGGCACTTACGTTCAGGGCGCAGCTCAGGGCTATCTCATCGATAAAAAAACCGCCGAGCAGTACAAAATCACCAACATCGAGCAATTAAAAGATCCAAAAATCGCCAGGCTGTTTGATACCAACGGCGACGGCAAAGCGGACCTGACCGGTTGTACCCCAGGCTGGGGCTGCGAAGCGGTTATCAATCACCAGATTGACGCCTATGGTCTGAGCAAAACCGTGGTGCATAACCAGGGCAACTACTCCGCGATGATCGCCGATACCATTACCCGTCATAAAGAAGGTAAACCAATCCTGTACTATACCTGGACGCCGTACTGGGTAAGCGATGTGATGGTGCCGGGTAAAGATGTGGTGTGGCTGCAGGTGCCGTTCTCGTCCATGCCGGGCGAGCAGAAAGATATCGACACTAAGCTGCCAAACGGCGCCAACTACGGCTTCCCGGTGAACACCATGCACATCGTGGCGAATAAAGCCTGGGCGCAGAAAAACCCGCAGGCCGCCAAACTGTTCAGCCTGATGAAGCTGCCGCTGGCGGATATCAACGCCGAGAACGCGATGATGCATAACGGTCACGCTTCCGAAGCCGACATTCAGGGTCACGTTGACGGCTGGATCAAAGCTCACCAGGCGCAGTTCGACGGCTGGGTAAAAGAAGCTCTGGCCGCGAAATAACGTCCCGGCGGGTGGCGCCTTGTTTACCCGTCCTACGGTCTGCGTAGGGCGGGTAAGCGGAGCGTCATCCACTATTTTCCCTTATCGACTCCCCCGCCGCACAATCCGACTCCTGCCCTGATATATTTTCGTTATTATTCCCGCATCCCCATCACTTGCAGAAGATAACAATGAAAAATTCCGCACATGGACTGAGCTCCACGCTGATTGTTCTGATGTCTGTGGCGACCGGGCTTGCGGTTGCCAGTAACTACTACGCGCAGCCCCTGCTTGATACCATCGCGCACGCTTTCTCCCTTTCCATCAATCAGGCCGGCTTTATCGTTACCGCCGCGCAGCTCGGCTATGCGGCAGGATTGCTGCTGCTGGTCCCGCTTGGCGATATGTTTGAGCGCCGCGGGCTAATCGTCTTTATGACCTTGCTGGCCGCGGGCGGCATGCTGATCACCGCCGCCAGCCAGACTTTGGGAATGATGATCCTCGGCACCGCATTAACCGGCCTGTTCTCCGTCGTGGCGCAGATTCTGGTGCCGCTGGCCGCACACCTTGCCGAGCCGGAAAAACGCGGGAAAGTCGTCGGCACCATTATGAGCGGCCTTTTGCTCGGAATTCTGCTGGCGCGTACCGTGGCTGGCCTGCTGGCAGACGTTGGCGGCTGGCGCACCGTTTACTGGGTTGCGAGCGTACTGATGGTGCTGATGGCGCTGGCTCTGTGGCGCGGCCTGCCCACGGTGAAACAGGAGAGCCATCTCAATTATCCGCAGCTTCTTGGCTCCGTCTTCAGTCTCTTTATTAAAAACAGCCTGCTGCGCACCCGCGCTCTGCTGGGCTGCCTGACCTTTGCAAACTTCAGCATTCTGTGGACCTCAATGGCGTTTTTACTGGCCTCGCCGCCGTTTAACTTCTCCGAAGGCGTTATCGGCCTGTTCGGGCTGGCTGGCGCTGCGGGGGCGTTAGGCGCGCGTCCTGCGGGCGGTTTCGTTGACAAGGGCAAGGCGCATCTCACCACGACGATTGGCCTGGCGCTGCTGCTGCTGTCGTGGATCGCCACGGCGCTGGGGCAGTTCTCGGTTATCGCGCTGATTATCGGCATTCTGCTGTTGGATCTCACGGTGCAGGGCGTTCATATCACCAACCAGGCCGTGATTTATCGCATGATGCCGGAAGCCCGTAATCGTCTGACCGCCGGTTATATGACCAGCTACTTTATTGGGGGGGCGGCGGGGTCGTTGATTTCAGCCAGCGCCTATCAGCACGCCGGCTGGAACGGGGTCTGCATCGCGGGCGCCATTATGGCCCTACTAAATCTGGTGGTGTGGTGGCGAGGCTATCACCATCAGGCGGGCTGCCAATAATCCTTTACAACCCTTGTGGGCATTTGGGGGTGTTAAGGCCAGGGACACTCTGTTAAGGTTGTCCCTGATTATTAATTCGAGTGACATTAACGCTGGTTATTTATAAACAATCAATATGGACAGTCCCGCAACAATTTCCACTGATAATCAACCCGCTGAAGCAACCTGGCTTGAGGGACTGAAAGACAGTTTACCTATCGTCATCAGCTATATCCCCGTCGCCTTCGCTTTCGGCCTCAACGCCACTAAGCTTGGATTCACTCCGCTCGAAAGCCTGTTTTTCTCCTGCGTTATTTACGCCGGCGCCAGCCAGTTCGTGATAACCGCGCTGCTCGCGGCGGGAAGCTCCCTTTGGGTGGCCGCGCTTACCGTCATGGCAATGGATGTGCGCCATGTGCTGTACGGCCCCTCCCTGCGCAGCCGCATCGCAAAAACGCTCAGTAAACCGAAAACCGCCGTCTGGGCCTTTGGCCTGACGGACGAAGTGTTCGCCGCCGCCACCGCGAAGCTGGTAAGGGATAACCGCCGCTGGAGCGAAAACTGGATGATCGGCATCGCCTTCTGCTCCTGGTCTTCCTGGGTGCTTGGTACGGCGCTGGGGTCGTGGTCCGGCAACGGTTTGCTTGACCACCTGCCGGCGGTGGAAGCCGCGCTGGGCTTTATGCTGCCCGCGCTGTTTCTTAGCTTCCTGCTCGCTTCATTCCAGCGCAAGCAATCCTGGACCGTAACCGCGGCGCTTGCGGGCGCGCTGCTGGGCGTCACGCTGGTGTCGATTCCGGCAGCCATTTTAGCGGGCATTGTCTGCGGCTGTCTGGCAGCCCTGGTACAATCGCGCTGTCATAAGGAGGTGTGATGAGTACGCAAGTGCTGCTGCTCGGCCTGTTGGTCGGTTTAGCTAACTATTTATTCCGCTATTTACCGCTACGCTTGCGGGCGAACGCCCCTCGACCGGCAAAACGCGGTGCGACGGGCGTGCTGCTCGATAGCATCGGCATCGCCTCCATTTGCGCGCTGCTGGTGGTGTCGAGCGCGCCGGAAATCATGCACGACGGCAGGCGTGCGCTGCCAACGCTTGTCGGCTTTGCCATCCTTGGCATGAGCTTTTATAAAACCCGCAGCATTATCATTCCTACGCTGCTCAGCGCTCTGGGTTATGGATTAGCCTGGAAACTCATGATGGTGATATAAGCCAGACGAATTAAAAACGCTTAAATAATACATTTACTTTATTTGTCACTATCGTTACTATATCGGCTGCAACTAATGAGGTTATGCCAAAATGGATAGTTCGTTTACGCCCATTGAACAAATGCTAAAATTTCGCGCCAAGCGCCATCAGGATTTTCCCTATCAGGAGATCCTGCTGACCCGTCTGTGCATGCATATGCAGGGTAAGCTGCTGGAAAATCGCAATAAAATGCTGAAAGCTCAGGGGATTAACGAGACGTTATTTATGGCGTTAATTACTCTTGAATCCCAGGAAGACCACAGCATTCAGCCGTCCGAGCTGAGCTGCGCGCTGGGTTCGTCGCGTACCAACGCGACCCGCATCGCCGATGAACTGGAAAAACGCGGCTGGATTGAACGCCGCGAAAGCGACAACGACCGTCGCTGCCTGCACCTGCAGCTGACCGATAAAGGTCACGAATTCCTGCGTCAGGTTCTGCCGCCACAGCATAACTGCCTGCACGAGCTGTGGTCCTCTCTGAGCGGCGCTGAAAAAGAGCAGCTGGAAGCCATTACCCGCAAACTGCTCACCCGTCTTGATAAAATGGACGAAGAGCAGTCGGTACCTGAAGCCGTGCGTTAAATGCCGCCGTCACGCCGAATCACGTGTCCCAATAAAAGATAACAACTTAGAGGCCAGCAACTCACCTTGCTGGCCTCTAAGATCTAACAGGTCGGTCCTTTAGCCGATCGCAATAATAAAAAAGTGTGGAGATAAGCATGAGCGCACATGCGGAGACTCAAGACCCGCAGCAACCGGTAAACAAGAAAGGCAAACGTAAAGGCGCCCTTCTGCTGTTGACCCTGCTGTTTGTCATTATTGCCGTGGCGTACGGGATCTATTGGTTTTTGGTATTACGTCACTACGAAAATACGGACGATGCGTATGTGGCGGGGAATCAGGTGCAGATTATGTCCCAGGTTTCCGGCAGCGTAACTAAGGTCTGGGTCGATAATACCGACTTCGTCAAAGAGGGCGACGTGCTGGTAACGCTCGACCAGGCCGATGCCGAACAGGCGTTTGATAAAGCACAGACCGTGCTGGCATCAAGCGTGCGTCAGACGCGCCAGCAGATGATCAACAGCAAGCAGTATCAGGCCACTATCGAACTGAAAAAGACCGCGCTGGCACAGGCGCAAAGCGACCTGAACCGCCGCGTGCCTTTAGGCAGCGCGAACCTGATTGGCCGTGAAGAGCTGCAGCACGCACGAGATGCCGTTGCATCCGCGCAGGCCGACCTTGACGTTGCCGTTCAGCAGTACAACGCCAATCAGGCGATGATTCTGGGCAGCAAGCTTGAAGACCAGCCGAATGTGAAACAGGCCGCCGCCGATTTACGTAACGCCTGGATGGCGCTGCAACGGACTAAAATCGTCAGCCCGATGACCGGCTATGTTTCTCGCCGCGCCGTCCAGGTTGGCGCGCAAATCAGCCCAACCACGCCGCTGATGGCTATCGTGCCGGCCAGTGGATTGTGGGTGGATGCAAACTTCAAAGAGACGCAGCTTGCGCATATGCGTATTGGCCAGCCGGCCACCGTGGTCAGTGATATTTATGGCGACCAGGTGGAGTACACCGGCAAAGTGGTCGGTCTGGATATGGGGACCGGCAGCGCCTTCTCCCTGCTGCCTGCCCAGAACGCCACCGGCAACTGGATCAAAGTGGTTCAGCGCCTGCCGGTACGTGTCGAGCTGGACGCAAAACAGCTTGAGCAGCATCCGCTGCGCATCGGCCTGTCCACTTTAGTCACCGTCGATACCTCAAATCGCGACGGCAGCGTGCTGGCAAGCCAGGCCCGTACTTCTCCGGCCTATGAAAGCAACGCGCGTGAGCTGAAGCTGGAACCGGTTAACGAGCTGATTAATCAGATTATCCAGGCAAATGCGGGTTAATAAAGCGGAGGTTGTATGGCACAGCAAAAACCGCTAGAAGGTGCCCAGCTGGTCATCATGACCATCGCGTTATCGATGGCGACCTTTATGCAGGTGCTGGACTCCACCATCGCTAACGTGGCGATCCCGACGATTGCCGGTAACCTTGGCTCATCCATGAGCCAGGGGACGTGGGTGATCACCTCGTTTGGCGTGGCAAACGCCATCTCGATCCCTCTGACCGGCTGGCTCGCCAAACGCATCGGCGAAGTCAAACTGTTCATGTGGTCGACGATACTGTTTGTTATCGCCTCCTGGGCGTGCGGGGTGTCCAACAGCCTGGAAATGCTGATCTTCTTCCGCGTCATCCAGGGGGTGGTCGCCGGGCCGCTAATCCCGCTGTCGCAGAGCCTGCTGCTCAATAACTATCCGCCGGCAAAGCGAAGCATCGCGCTGGCCTTATGGTCGATGACGGTGATCGTTGCGCCTATCTGCGGGCCAATTCTCGGCGGCTATATCAGCGATAACTATCACTGGGGCTGGATCTTCTTTATCAACGTGCCGATTGGCGCCGCGGTAGTGCTGATGACCCTGCAAACGCTGCGTGGCCGCGAAACCAGGACGGAACAGCGCCGCATTGACGCCATCGGTCTTGCGCTGCTGGTGGTCGGTATCGGTAGCCTGCAGATCATGCTCGACCGGGGTAAAGAGCTGGACTGGTTTAACTCGACGGAAATCGTGGTGCTGACCGCGGTAGCGGTGGTAACGATAAGCTTCCTGATTGTCTGGGAGCTGACCGACGATAGCCCGATAGTCGACCTGTCGCTGTTTAAGTCGCGAAACTTTACCATCGGCTGCCTGTGCATCAGCCTTGCCTATATGCTCTACTTCGGCGCGATTGTATTGCTGCCGCAGCTTTTGCAGGAGGTATACGGCTATACGGCGACCTGGGCGGGTCTGGCATCGGCGCCGGTTGGGCTGATTCCGGTGCTGCTGTCGCCGATAATCGGCCGCTTCGCGCATAAGCTTGATATGCGGCGGCTGGTCACGTTCAGCTTTATTATGTACGCGGTCTGCTTCTACTGGCGAGCCTGGACCTTCGAACCAGGAATGGATTTTGGCGCCTCGGCCTGGCCGCAGTTTATTCAGGGCTTCGCCGTGGCCTGCTTCTTTATGCCGCTGACGACCATTACCCTCTCCGGCCTGCCTCCGGAACGTATGGCCGCGGCATCGAGCCTGTCGAACTTTACCCGTACGCTTGCCGGTTCCATTGGCACATCGATTACGACAACGCTGTGGACCAACCGCGAAGCGCTGCACCATGCGCAGTTAACGGAATCGGTCACGCCGTATAATCCGAATGCGGTGGAAGCCTATAACCAGCTGCAGGGCTTAGGGATGACGCAGCAGCAGGCTTCCGGCTATATCGCGCAGCAGATAACCAACCAGGGGCTGATTATCTCGGCCAACGAGATATTCTGGATATCAGCAGGCATTTTCCTTCTGCTGTTAGGCCTGATTTGGTTCGCCAAACCGCCGTTTGGCGCGGGCGGCGGCGGAAGCGGCGCGCACTAGCGTAGAAGGTTAAAGGGGCCAGGCGGCTCCTTTTTTTATTGGTCATCTGGCGGATTCGCAGCACAAGTTGTCAGTTTTGCATCGGTAATCTCCGCCCTGAGTTGGCAGGATAAAGGCTGACCCACGGCCCAGGAGAACCGCCATGCTGCAAGACCCGTCGCAAAAATACCTTCCCCATCCACCCATTTCCCTGCCGGATCGCCAGTGGCCCGACAGGCAGTTAACCCACGCGCCGCGCTGGCTTTCCACCGACCTGCGCGACGGCAACCAGGCGCTGGCCGAACCGATGGACGGCGCACGCAAGCTACGTTTCTGGGAACAGCTCCTCAAATGCGGATTTAAAGAGATCGAAGTCGCCTTCCCGTCCGCCTCGGAGACAGATTTTCAGTTCGTTCGCCAGCTGATTGAAGAACAGCGCATACCGGAGGATGTCACCATTCAGGTGCTGACCCAGGCGCGCAGCGATCTTATTGAACGCACCTTTGCGGCGCTCGCTGGCGCAAATCGCGCCACGGTGCACCTTTATAACGCTACGGCGCCGCTCTTCCGTCGCCTGGTATTCCGCCAGAGCAAAGCAGAAATTATCCAGCTGGCGGTCAGCGCTACGCGCCAGATCCGGGCGTTGTGTGAAGCAAACCCGCAGACCAGGTGGAGCTATGAATACTCCCCGGAAACCTTTTGCTTTACCGAGCCTGATTTCGCCCTGCAAATCTGCGAGGCGGTGGCCGATGTCTGGGAGCCCTGCGCGCAAAGGCCGATGATCGTCAACCTGCCCGCGACCGTGGAGGTCAATACGCCAAACGTCTATGCCGATCAGATTGAGTATTTCTGTCGTCACTTTTCACGACGCAGCGCGGTATGTATCAGTATTCATCCTCATAATGACCGCGGAAGCGGTGTCGCGAGCGCCGAACTGGCGTTGCTGGCGGGCGCCGACCGGGTGGAGGGCTGTCTTTTCGGCAACGGCGAACGCACCGGAAACGTCTGCCTCGTGACGCTTGCGATGAACCTCTACAGCCAGGGGATTTCCCCGCAGCTGGACTTCAGCGATATGAAACAGCTCGTGGAGCTGGTGGAACAGTGCAATCAGCTACCGGTACATCCCCGTCATCCTTACGCCGGGAAGCTCGCCTTTACCGCGTTCTCCGGCTCGCATCAGGATGCCATCAAAAAGGGCTTTACGGCTCGCCAGCAGTCCACCTCGCCGCTCTGGGAGATGCCCTATCTGCCTGTCGATCCCGATGATATCGGCTGCAGCTACGAAGCGGTGATCCGCATAAACAGCCAGTCAGGGAAAAGCGGCGCCGCGTGGATGCTGGAGCAAAATCATGGGCTGGTGTTGCCGCGCAGCCTGCAACAGGATTTTAGCCGCCACGTGCAGCGACAAACTGACCGGGACGGCAATGAGATGACGCTGAGCGCGCTCTGGCAGCTGTTTCGCGAGCTGTATGGCCCGCAGCAGAGCGCCGGACGGCAGCTTCTGGATTACCGCAGCGAAAGTCAGGCGGAAGGTGTGCTGTCGTTACAGGCGCGAATTCAGACCGCAGAAGGCATTCTGCGCTTACAGGGGAAAGGCAACGGGCTGCTTTCCGCCGCTACCGATGCGTTGAAAACGCAGTTTAATATCGCTTTTGCTATTGAAGATTATCATGAACATACGCTTGGCAGGCACAGCGAGAGCCGCTCGGCGGCCTACATCCGCCTGACGTTTGCTAAAGGCGAAAGCCGCTGGGGCGTGGGGATCGACAACGATGTGGCGCGCGCCTCCCTGCAAGCGTTGCTTAACGCTCTGCCGCGGCACGGCTAGTCACAGGAAATAGTCGCTTGGCGAGACTCCGAGGGTACGGCGAAACATCGCGCTGAAAGCGCTGTGGCTTTCGTATCCCAGCTCCAGCGCCACACGCAGTACCGACTGACCCTGAGCAAGGCGGCTTAAGGCTTCCATCAGCCTTGCCCGGCGCACCCATTCGCCATACGCCAGGCCGGTTTGCTGGCGGAAATGGCGCAGCAGGGTCCGTTGGCTAACGTTGAGCCGCCTTGCCGCCAGCGCCGTCGTCCATGACCGACCTGGTTCGGCCTGGATCTGACGGCATAACGCCTGCAGATTTGCGGTTTCAGGCTCCGGCAGGTTAAAGGGCAGCGCCGTCATGACGCGGATCTCATCGAGAATCAGCTCGTAGATCCGCTCTTCCCTGCTGCCGGCGGCGTACTCTTCAGGTAGTTCGAGCGAGGTCACGATCAGTTCTCTCAGAAGCGCGGATACCTGCACAACCTGACACACGGACGGCAGATCCGCCCTTGCAAAGGGATCGATAAATAATGTTCTGGCGGCGACGTTTCCCGTCACATGGAGACGATGCCGCGTTCCCGCAGGAAGCCAGACGCCGCGGCCAGGAGGCACGACCCAATAGCCCTGTTCCGTTTCAACTCGCGCCACGCCGCTTAAGGTATGCAGCAACTGCGCGCAGTCATGGCTGTGCCAGGGCTCCATCGCCCCATGGGAATAATCATGGGCGAAAGGCACCAGCGGGCGTGTGGCAAAGCTGAACTGAAGCGAGGTCGACATAGTCTTATTTCTGAAGAAAAAGATGAAGATAGCATATGCCAGCGATAAAAAAAGGAGCCATCCGGCTCCTTTCTGTAACGCAAAGAGCTAGATATGCAGCTCTTTAAGTTTCTCTTTCGGCAACGCCAGTTCATCATTGCTGTTGACGGCAACGCCGTGCTCAATGATATGACGCGCGATATCCTGCGCTTCCTGCAAAGAGTGCATGTGGTAAGTCCCGCACTGATACACGTTCAGCTCAGGGATCTGGTTCTGTTCTTTAACCTTCAGCACATCTTCCATCGCCGCTTTCCAGGCGTCGGCGACGCGGGTCTCGTCTGGTACACCGATCAGGCTCATGTAGAAGCCGGTACGGCAGCCCATTGGCGAAATATCGATGATCTCGACACCGTTACCGTTGAGATGGTCACGCATAAAGCCTGCAAATAAATGCTCCAGCGTGTGGATCCCTTTCTCCGGCATCACTTCCTTGTTCGGAACACAAAAACGCAGGTCAAACACGGTGATGGTATCACCATGCGGCGTGTGCATCGTCTTGGCTACACGCACTGCTGGCGCACCCATGCGAGTATGGTCGACTGTGAAGCTATCCAACAACGGCATCTGGTCACCTCCGATAAGTGATTTTTTTTAAAATAAAATGAACCATTCTGTTTAACACGCGTCTGAGTATATGAAAGACGCGCATTTGTTATCATCATCCCTGTCTTCAGAGATGAATATTTTGGCCACATTGATTGTGGCCATTTTCTTTTGTATTAAGCCTGCTTCGCAAGCCATGAATCAAACGGCTCGGTATCACCGGCTTCCCTTTCACGCTGGCGCTGCCAGGAGGCGTCGTGCTCCTGCTGCAGGGCGTCCGGCGTCAAAATCTCCAGCTGCTCCTGAACTAATATCTGCCGATACTGCTCCGCCAGGGCAAGGCCCGTGCCGCCAATACCATTATCAATCATAGATCGTAGAATGCGTGCTGAATACGTCAGTTCAGGATCGTCGAAACAGGCGACCAGCCGATCGCATACGCGCTGGTATTCATCATTCCCGGCAATGCCATCGAGCGTTTCCGCTACGCGACGTAAATCTGCGAATAAATCTTTACCCACTTTCGACAGCGGATGCTGTGCGGTTTCGCAACCGATGCCAAGCGTCAGGCCAGGCTTACGGCCCTCAAGGATGACACGATTCCAGTTGGTACGCGTACACAGCAGCTCATCGCTGCTCATTTCCGGGGCATCGGCCAGCACGCACCAGATCATAAACAGGTCGAGGAAGCGAATCTGCTGTTCGTCCATGCCGATCGGGGAAAACGGGTTGATATCCAGCGAGCGCACTTCAATGTACTCGATGCCGCCGCGCAGCAGCGCATCTGATGGCGATTCGCCTTTTCCGGTCACGCGCTTCGGGCGAATCGGCGCATAGAGTTCATTTTCGATCTGCAGCACGTTGGTGTTGATCTGCAGTCGTTTACCATCCTTCTCCATGCCAATCTTCGCGAACTCCTCCGAGGGCGTTTTGATCGCGCTCTTCAGTCCTTTAACGTAAGTCGCCAGATCGTTAAAAGTAATACCGAGGTTGCTCTGGGCTGTACTGGTATAGCCCAGGTCGCTCAGGCGCAGGGATGTCGCGTAGGGCAAATAATTCATGCCGCATTCTGTCTTCTCAAACGGCAGCGAGCTCTCTTTGCCCTGCAGGAACGATGAGCAAATTGCAGGCGATGCGCCAAACAGATACGGGATAACCCAGCCAAAACGGTAGTAGTTACGAATCAGGCGGAAATAGCCGGCTGAAATCTCTTCTTTACCGCTCTGCGCATCTTTCACACCAAGACGCGCCTGCCAGAACTCCAGCGGCAGCGAGAAGTTGTAATGTACGCCAGAAATCGTCTGCATCAGCGCACCGTAACGGTTCTTCAGACCTTCACGGTACAAAGTTTTCATGCGTCCCATGTTAGACGAGCCATACTGCGCCAGTTCAATATTCTGACCGTCGTCGATATAGCACGGCATGCTCAGCGGCCACATGCGCTCTTCGCCCAGCTCGCGGGCAACATGGCGATGGATATCGCGCATAAAAGTCAGCATATGGTCGATGTCGCCATCCACCGGGGTAATAAATTCCAGCAGGGCTTCAGCGAAGTCTGTTGTGATCCAATTATGTGTCAGCGCTGAGCCGAGGCTTTCCGGGTGCCCTGTCGTTGCCAGTTCGCCAGTTGGCGTAACCCGCAATGTTTCGCGTTCAAGACCGCGTCGAATGCCTTTGACTACCTGAGGATGCTTTTCCAGCCAGGCCAGCGCCTGTGATACGTCCGGGATCAAATTGACCTCCCGCCTGTCGAATTCATTTTTATTAAGCATAATTGTAAAAGCTGACGATGAACGCGCACGCCCTCAATTATTGCCACCACGCCATGCCTTGTACCGTTGCAGCCGCAACAACGATATAGCGAATCGCTTTGCCAAGACATACAAAAAAGAGTACCGGTCCCCACGCCAGACGTAACCATCCGGCAAGCAGACACAACAGATCGCCAATCAACGGCAACCAACTCAGTAATAAAGCCGCCGGGCCAAATCGGGCCAGCCAGGCGGTTGCTTTCCCCTGCCAGCGCGAAGGTTTAGACTGTGGGAAAAAACGCCCCAGAATAACGTTAGTTAACCCTCCCAGGCTATTACCCATTGTTGCTATTAAAATAAGTAGCCAGGTTGGGCCAACGCCTGCCACCAGTAAGGCGACCAGCACAGCTTCTGAACTGCCGGGAAGCAAAGTGGCACTGAGAAAACTGCTGGTGAACAAAGAAGCCAGTGACAGCATGTCACTCACAGCAGGCGAACGTCCACGCCATACATGCCCGCCGCACGCGCCGCTTCCAGCCCAAAGTCAGCGTCTTCAAATACTACGCACTTCTCAGGCGCAACGCCCATCAATTCGGCGCACAGCAGGAAAGTGTCGGGAAAAGGTTTGTGATTTTTGACGTGATCGGCGGCAACAACGGCCGTGAAGTAGCGGCGTAAACCGAGATGATTCAGCAGCGCTTCGGCGATATCGTTTTCGCTACCTGTGCCAACAGACATCGGGCGGCGGCCATGCCACTCTTTCACCACGTCGATTAACGGCAGCGGACGTACCGTATCAAGCAGCATGGCCCTGACCGCCTGCGTTTTTTCCTGCGCCAGATGGTGCGGATCGAGATCGGCCTGGTGAGCGTCGATAATAGCCTGCGCAATGCGCCAGGTCGGTGAACCGTTCAACGCTATTATCGCCTGTTCATCAAACTGCATGCCGTAGTGAGACAATGTCTCATGCCATGCCTTGCGATGTGTTGGTTCGGTATCGAGGATGGTTCCGTCCATATCGAAAATCAGCCCGTCGTAACGTTCGTACATCTCATCCCTCGCCTCACCAAATGTCGAGGCGTTACTTTAGCGTAAACAGGTAAAGTTGTCGCTTATTGTGACGGAGTTAGTACAGGAGGTGATTATTTTATATACAGATATTTTGAAGGTGTGGTCGCGCAAGGCGCTAGAAATAGAGAATTTTTGAAGAGGAAGATGGTGCATCCGGGAGGATTACTCGCCGATGCTCGCCCTGCGGGCCGTTGCGTGAGCAACGTTATCCTCCCTGGCGTTCGCTGAAAACTTAACGTTCTCTGGAACACTACCATTTGCTGATGGCAGGGGGAAGATGGTGCATCCGGGAGGATTCGAACCTCCGACCGCTCGGTTCGTAGCCGAGTACTCTATCCAGCTGAGCTACGGATGCATCTGGGGTGCTGCTTTTGCTTCTGGCTCGATGCTGTCAGATAAACTTAACAACGTCGAAGAAGAATGCTGCATCCGGGAGGATTACTCGCCGATGCTCGCCCTGCGGGCCGTTGCGTGAGCAACGTTATCCTCCCTGGCGTTCGCTGAAAACTTAACGTCCTCTGGAACACTACCATTTGCTGATGGCAGGGGGAAGATGGTGCATCCGGGAGGATTCGAACCTCCGACCGCTCGGTTCGTAGCCGAGTACTCTATCCAGCTGAGCTACGGATGCATCAGGGGGCACTGCTTTTACTTCTGGCTCGATGCTGTCAGATAAACTTAACAACGTCGAAGAAGATGGTGCATCCGGGAGGATTCGAACCTCCGACCGCTCGGTTCGTAGCCGAGTACTCTATCCAGCTGAGCTACGGATGCATCAGGGGGCACTGCTTTTACTTCTGGCTCGATGCTGTCAGATAAACCTAACAACGTCGAAGAAGAATGGTGCATCCGGGAGGATTCGAACCTCCGACCGCTCGGTTCGTAGCCGAGTACTCTATCCAGCTGAGCTACGGATGCAAAATGGCGGTGAGGCGGGGATTCGAACCCCGGATGCAGCTTTTGACCGCATACTCCCTTAGCAGGGGAGCGCCTTCAGCCTCTCGGCCACCTCACCACACGCCTCTTTCGAGTCGCACCGCTGAACTTGTTTCTGCTCATCGGCACTGCGTGGCGCACATATTACTTTCCCGCACTTATAAGTCAAACAATTTTTCCCGCCCCGGCGTCAATTGCACAAATCACATGCAATTCGCATAATTTGGAAACAAAAAGAGTGTTTTATCAACAGGCAAGATCGCGATTCCAGAAAAAAAGCGTGCAAAGTTTTTCGCGGCTAATGGCGTGACAAGGATAAGTCAGAAGGGCTAACACAGGCAAAACTGGGAAAAGGAGAGAGAAGAAAAGGAGCGCCTCGCTAAGGGCTAGCGAGACGCAGTAACTTTAGTAACTCGTTTGTTGCGATTTTTCAGCCTGGATACGTTGGTAGATCTCTTCGCGGTGCACAGAGACTTCTTTCGGGGCGTTCACACCAATACGGACCTGGTTGCCTTTCACCCCAAGTACTGTCACGGTCACCTCATCCCCAATCATGAGGGTCTCACCAACTCGACGAGTCAGAATAAGCATTCTTTGCTCCTTGAAAGATTAAAAGAGTCGGGTCTCTGGTGTATCCCGGCATTATCCATCATATAACGCCAAAAAGTAAGCGATGACAAACACATAAAGTGTAAGCAGTCACGGCATTACATTCTGTTATGAGTAAGTTTAGCCGATATACTCAACTTCAACCTGACTTTATCATTATCGATAGTGTGCAAATATCCGGGTGCCGTTTCACAATATGACGCCGGCACCCGCCTGCACTTTATTTTTTACTTAGAGTTTAGCCGCAACCCAGGCTTCCACGCCGGACAGCGCGCCAGGCAAGGCAGCCGCATCTGTACCACCCGCCTGAGCCATGTCCGGACGACCGCCGCCCTTGCCTCCGACCTGCTGTGCAACCATTCCCACCAGCTCCCCCGCCTTCACGCGGTCAGTCACATCTTTGGAAACGCCAGCAATCAGAGAAACCTTACCTTCCGACACGGTGGCCAGAACGATTACCGCTGAGCCAAGCTGATTTTTCAGATCGTCGACCATGGTACGCAACATCTTCGGTTCAACGTTGTCCAGCTCGCTTACCAGCAGCTTCACACCTTTCACTGCTACTGCCTTGCTGGAAAGATTTGCGCTCTCCTGCGAAGCCTGCTGCTCTTTTAGCTGCTGCAGCTCTTTTTCAAGCTGACGGGTACGCTCCAGCACGGAACGCACTTTGTCGTTGAGATTCTGGCTGTCGCCTTTAAGCAGCTGAGCAATATCATGCAGCTGGTCGCTCTGCGTATGCACAATAGCCAGAGCGCCTGCCCCCGTAACCGCCTCAATACGGCGTACGCCGGCAGCAGTCCCTGATTCCGCCACGATGCGGAACAGGCCGATATCACCGGTACGGCTGGCGTGAGTGCCGCCACACAGCTCGGTTGAGAAATCGCCCATGCTCAACACACGCACATGGTCATCATATTTCTCGCCAAACAGCGCCATCGCCCCCTTCGCTTTCGCCGCTTCGAGATCCATGACGTTGGTCTCGATCGGCAGATTGCGACGGATCTGGGCGTTAACGATATCTTCAACCGCGCGAACTTCACCCGGCTTCATCGCTTCAAAATGGGAGAAATCGAAGCGCAGGCCTTTATCGTTTACCAGCGAGCCTTTCTGAGCCACATGCGTGCCCAGAACCTGACGCAGCGCCGCGTGCAGCAGGTGCGTTGCAGAGTGGTTCAGACGAATGCGAGCGCGACGCCCCTCATCCACCTCAGCCTTCACGCTGTCGCCAACTTTCAGCACGCCGCAGACCAGCTTGCCCAGATGACCAATTGCCTGGCCATATTTCTGAGTATCGCTAACGGCGAAGTCGATCCCGTTACCTTTGATTGCGCCTTTATCGCCAACCTGGCCGCCGGATTCGCCGTAGAACGGCGTCTCGTTCAGCACAACCACCGCTTCCTGACCGGCCGCTACCTGCTCAACGGCTTTGCCGTCAACAAACAGCGCGGTCACTTTTGCGTTCAGATCGAGATGATCGTAGCCTTTAAAGGCCGAAGCGGAATCCACGCGGATCATACTGTTGTAGTCGGCGCCGAAACCGCTGGACTCGCGCGCGCGGCGGCGCTGCTCTTCCATTGCGGCTTCAAAACCGGCTTCGTCTACTTTCAGGTTTCGCTCGCGGCAAACGTCAGCCGTCAGATCGACCGGGAAGCCGTAGGTGTCATACAGACGGAAAGCAGTTTCGCCATCCAGGGTATCGCCCTTCAGGTTTGCCAGTTCTTCATCCAGCAGCGCCAGACCGCGCTCCAGGGTACGGGCAAACTGCTCTTCTTCCGTTTTCAGAACCTGTTCAACCAGCGCCTGCTGAGCTTTCAGTTCATCGCCGGCAGAACCCATAACCTCAACCAGCGGGCCGACCAGCTTGTAGAAGAAGGTCTCTTTCGCGCCCAGCATATTGCCGTGGCGGATTGCGCGACGAATGATACGACGCAGAACGTAACCGCGGCCTTCGTTAGACGGCGTAACGCCATCCGCAACGAGGAAGGCGCAAGAGCGAATATGATCGGCAATAACGCGCAGGGATTTGCTGGCCAGATCCGTAGCGCCGGTCACTCTGGCAACGGACTGGATCAGCTTGCTGAACAGATCGATTTCGTAGTTGGAGTTAACGTGCTGCAGAACGGCAGCAATTCGCTCCAGGCCCATACCGGTATCAACCGACGGTTTTGGCAGCGGCAGCATAGTGCCATCCTGCTGACGGTTGAACTGCATGAAGACGATGTTCCAGATTTCGATATAACGGTCGCCATCTTCTTCGGCGCTGCCCGGAGGGCCGCCCCAGATGTGATCGCCATGATCGAAGAAAATTTCGGTGCACGGGCCGCAAGGACCGGTATCGCCCATCTGCCAGAAGTTGTCAGATGCGTAGGCCGCCCCTTTATTATCGCCAATGCGAATAATGCGCTCACGCGGAACGCCAACTTCTTTTTCCCAGATTTCAAAGGCTTCGTCGTCGGTTTCGTAGACGGTCACCCACAGACGATCTTTTGGCAGATTGAACCATTGTTCACCGGTCAATAATTCCCAGGCGAAGTTGATAGCGTCGTGTTTGAAGTAGTCACCGAAGCTGAAGTTACCCAGCATTTCGAAGAAAGTATGGTGACGTGCGGTGTAACCGACATTTTCCAGATCGTTGTGTTTACCGCCCGCGCGCACGCAACGCTGAGACGTTGTGGCACGGGAGTAGTTACGCTTATCGAGGCCCAGGAAAACATCCTTGAACTGGTTCATCCCGGCGTTGGTAAACAGCAAAGTCGGATCGTTATTCGGAACCAGGGAACTGCTCGCTACAACCTGGTGGCCTTTACTATGGAAAAAATCGAGAAACGCCTGACGGATCTCAGCGGTGCTCTTGCTCATAATTATCCTGAAATCAAGCTAACGAGGAGTTGTAAACCAGACATCACCCGCAGCGATGCTGAAGTGATGACCAGTTTACCTGGAAAAAAGTGGGAATAAGATAAGTTTTCTTACCGGGGAAGTAAAATCCCGTATGAGCCTAATCGGCAAAATTTCGGTAGATGCCCTGGATATCTTCCATAAAGAAGCCACGATACAGAAGAAAACGCTGCACTCTGGCACGCTCTTTCCACTCCGTCGGCAGCGGCTCACCGAACTTTCTTTCCGCCATTTCACGCGCTATCGCCTGCCAGTCTATTTCGCAATCCATCATGGCGGCTTCACCCGTGGCCCGGTCGATACCTTTTTGCTGCAGCTCCTGGCGAATACGCTGCGGTCCGTAACCTTTACGGCTGCGGCTGGCGATAAAACGAGCGGCGAACTGGGCATCATCCAGCCAGCGATGTTCATAACACCAGGCAATGACCTTTTCAATATCTTCAGGGGTAAAGGAAGGCCGATCTTGACTGTTGCTGCCAGGAAAAGTGGGTACAGCGGTTAGCTTGCGGCGGAGTTCATGTTCGCTGTGGTCGCGCATAGCGAGGATACGGGTGGCTTTGTCCAGCAAACGGGCATAGGCGTTGCGGCGGGGAGCTGAGCTTGATTCGGACATAACAGATGACCTGTTAAGAAGAATAAGATAAATAGGTTAAAGCAGAAATAAGCAGGGGCTGCCGTGGCAACCCCTGTTGAAAATCAGAACTCTTCGTTGGATTCAGCGGTATCTTTATCGTGATCGTCAACGGTAAAGTCCGGCGTAGCGTCCTGATTATTGAGCAGCATTTCGCGTAGTTTCTTCTCGATTTCTACGGACATTGGCTTGTTCTCTTTCAGGAAGTTACTGGCGTTGGCTTTACCCTGGCCAATTTTCTCGCCGTTATAGCTATACCATGCGCCCGCTTTTTCAATCAGCTTGTGCTTCACGCCCAGGTCAACCAGCTCACCGTAGAAGTTGATGCCTTCGCCATACATGATCTGGAACTCAGCCTGCTTGAACGGCGCAGCAATTTTGTTTTTGACCACTTTAACGCGGGTTTCGCTACCTACGACGTTATCGCCATCTTTCACCGCACCGATACGACGAATATCAAGGCGGACAGACGCATAGAACTTCAGCGCGTTACCACCGGTGGTGGTTTCCGGGTTACCGAACATCACCCCGATCTTCATACGGATCTGGTTGATGAAGATAAGCAGCGTGTTGGACTGCTTCAGGTTACCGGCCAGCTTACGCATCGCCTGGCTCATCATACGTGCCGCAAGGCCCATATGAGAGTCGCCGATTTCGCCTTCGATTTCCGCTTTCGGCGTCAGCGCCGCAACGGAGTCAACGATAATAACGTCTACTGCGCCGGAGCGCGCCAGCGCGTCACAGATTTCCAGGGCCTGTTCGCCGGTATCCGGCTGTGAACACAGCAGGTTGTCGATATCAACGCCAAGCTTCTTGGCATAAACCGGGTCCAGCGCGTGTTCAGCGTCGATAAACGCACAGGTTTTACCTTCACGTTGTGCAGCACCGATAACCTGCAGGGTTAAGGTCGTTTTACCTGACGATTCTGGTCCATAGATTTCAACGATACGGCCCATTGGCAGACCACCGGCCCCCAGAGCGATATCCAGTGACAGTGAACCGGTGGAGATCGTTTCGACATCCATGGTACGGTCTTCACCCAGACGCATGATGGAGCCTTTGCCGAATTGTTTTTCAATCTGGCCCAGCGCTGCCGCTAACGCCTTCTGTTTGTTTTCGTCGATAGCCATTTTTACTCCTGTCATGCAGGTGAATCACGAATGCGTCACGCTGCGTTCTTAATACGATTTGTTGAGCCAATTATACTGTATAGTCATACAGTATCAAGCTTATTTTTTAGAAATTCATCCCACAGGGTTTGCAGAGCATATTCAGTAGATTTGCGCCTGATTGTCTCGCGGTCGCCTGCAAAAAGCTGATGATGGGCAACGGTGCCATCCTGCTTTGAAGCAAAGCCGAACCACACGGTGCCGACGGGTTTTTCCTCGCTGCCGCCATTGGGCCCAGCTATGCCGCTAACCGAAATAGCATAGTCTGCACCCGCCGCACAGAGCGCGCCTTGCGCCATTTCCCGCACTACCGCTTCGCTCACCGCGCCATACGTTTCCAGCGTGTCGTTCCCGACGCCGATCATCTGATGTTTGGCATCATTACTGTAGGTAACAAAACCGCGTTCAAACCAGGCGGAACTGCCCGAAATATCGGTAATGACTTTGGCTATCCACCCGCCCGTACAGGATTCTGCCGTGGTGACAGTGGCCTCCAGACGTCCAAGCGCCTCACCCACCTGATGACTTAACTGACGCAACGTGTTGTCTGTCATGGCTTGCTCCGATTGTAAACCCCTCACAAAATATTACGATAGCACTTTACCGCGCTTTCAGGGGCTTACATCGCAAACCTCGGGATGGATTCCAGAAATGAAAAAGGCCAGCATACGCTGGCCGAAGGGATTATTTCATGCTGCCGGCGATAGTTTCCACATTATGCTTAAAAGCCATTTCATAAGTGCTGGCCGGTCCGCCAGCAGGCGATAAGGCTTCAGGATAAAGCTCCCCGCCCGGCTGTGCGCCGCTGGCTTTAGCAATCTGCTGCACAAGGCGCGGATCGGTCTGGTTCTCAATAAAATAGGTTTTAATATGCTGCTCTTTAAGCTGCTTAATTAAAGCAGCGACATCCGCGGCGCTGGCTTCTGCTTCCGTAGAAAACCCCACCGGCGCCAGGAAGGTTACGCCATAGGCCTTGCCAAAATATCCAAAGGCGTCATGGCTGGTCAGCACATGGCGGCGAGCTTTGGGAATGGCGGCAAAACGGGTTTTAGCCCAGCTATCAAGCAGCTTTAAGCGCGTGGCATATTCTGTTCCCGTCTTACGAATCGCGGGCGCGTCTTCCGGGTCGACGGCTATTAGCGCCTTCATAATGTTATCAGCATAGATCGCCCCGTTTTCAGCGCTGTTCCATGCATGAGGATCGGTTATCGTTTTGCCATCTTCATTCATGCTGCGCGTATCTACGCCCTGCGAGGCCACTATCACTTTGCCTTTGTAGCCAGAGGCGCTCACCAGCCGATCCATCCACCCTTCCATGCCCAGCCCGCTGACGATAACGACATCCGCATGGCTTAAAGCCACGCTGTCTTTCGGCGAAGGTTCAAAGCTATGTGGGTCGCCATCCGGGCCGACCAGGCTTGTGACGGTCACGTGCTCGCCTCCCACCTGCTTCGCCATATCCGCCAGCACGGTAAAACTGGTTACCACATTCAAATTCTTCGCCAGTGCAGCCTGGCTGAAAATGGTCAGCATCAAAGACAGCGCTATTCCAGAACGTTTCATTTAATCCCCTTATTGATTAATAGCCTGGCCCGGTATAAACCCCGGGTTAATTCACTACGTGGACCGAAAAGAATCGAGATAAAAAACGCGCCGCTGGCGGTCAGAACAATGGCCGGGCCGGCAGGAAGAGCGGCATAAAAAGACCACGCCAGCCCGAGCCATGCGCAAAACAGGCCGCATAACACGGCGATCGCCATCGTGACCGGTAAAGTTTTTGCCCAGCAGCGGGCGGATACGGCAGGCAGCATCATTAAGCCCACGGACATCAAAGTGCCGAGGATCTGAAAGCCTGCAACCAGATTCAGCACCAGCAGAGCAAGAAATACGCCGTGCAGAAGATGGGGCGTCAGGCGGCTATTGACGCGCAAGAAGGCGCGATCGAAGGTTTCCATCACCAGGCCGCGGTATAGCAAGGCAAGCAGAATCAACGTGGCGCTGGCGATAATGCCCACGAAGATCGTAGCCTGAGCGTCTACGGCGAGGATGGAACCAAAGAGCAAATGCAGCAGATCGACGCTGGATCCACGCAGTGAAATTAGCGTCACCCCCAGCGCCAGCGATCCGAGATAGAAGCCGGCAAAACTTGCATCTTCCTTAAGATTGGTGCGGGCGCTCACCAGGCCCGAAGCCAGCGCAACTACGACTCCAGCTACAAACCCGCCAATACCCATTGCCAGCAGCGACATGCCTGCCAGTAAATAGCCCACCGCTACGCCTGGCAAAATAGCGTGCGATAACGCATCCCCAACCAGGCTCATGCGCCGCAGCAAAAGAAAAATGCCCAGCGGGGCGGTACTCAGCGACAAAGCCAGGCACGCCACCAGCGCACGGCGCATAAAGCCGTAATCGACAAAGGGCGCAATTAAGAAGTGATAGATCATGCGGATAACGCCATATTCAGGCTTGCAGATTGATAGTGAGGCAGGATCTCTGCGGCCCTGCCCCAGCGACAGGATTCCGGGCTGAGCAGCAAAACCTGAGGAAAATGGCGCTTTACTAAAGCGTTGTCATGCAACACTGCGATAACCGTTTTCCCGGCGTCATGCATCTGACAGACCAGCTTCATCAGGAAGCTGCTGGTTTGCGCATCAACGCCGGTGAAGGGTTCATCCAGCAGAACCAGCGGCGCATTCTGCACAAGCAAGCGCGCAAAAAGCATGCGCTGAAACTGCCCGCCGGAAAGCGTTTCAATGGGCTGTCGATGAAGTTCACCCAGCCCGACGCGCTCGATGGCTTCACAAACGCGCTGGCGATGCTGGCGGTTAAACCCAGAAAACAGGCCGCGCCCGGGCCAGTTGCCCATGCAGACCACATCATAAACTGTCGCGGGAAACTGGCGATCCATCTCGGCAAGCTGCGGCAGCCAGGCGGCGCGGGGCGCGCAACCGCCCGCAAAAGAGATATGCCCGGATACCGGTGGTTGCAAGCGCAGCAGCGTTTTAAGGAGCGTGGACTTTCCGGTGCCATTGGCCCCGATAATCGCCGTCATACTGCCTGCGGCAAACGTACCGTTCAGGGGCTGGGTTACCGCTTTGCCGTGGTAGCCGGTAACAAGGTGTTCAAGGGTAATCATGGCAGCGCTATCGCCCAAAGTATCATTAACCACAGAAGCGACAGCAGAAGCAGAACGACAACGAAGCGCAGCGGAGCTGACGCGGTAAATAAGGTGCGATCGGAAGAGACTGGCATAACAGGCACTCAGGTTGCTTTGTTATAACATAACATAAAGCACGCTGAGCGCATTGTAAATTGCTGATTTACACTTCGTCTGTAACGAAGCGTGACGTACAAAAAAACGGGCCAACGGCCCGCTATTCGTTTACTGCACGCGGGCCAGCGCCACGGCCTGGCCCAGTTGCCATACTGCCATCGCATAATGGGTGCTGTGGTTATAGCGGGTGATGGCGTAAAAGTTTGGTAAGCCGTACCAGTACTGGTAACGGTCGCCCATATCCAGACGCAGTAGGCTGGCTTCCTGATGATTGCCCAACGAGCCCTGCGGGCTTAAACCAGACTGTTGCAGCGCAGAGACGGAATATTTTGTGTTGAAGCCGTTTGCCAGTCCCGGTACCTGGCCGGCAGCCGGCACCGCCACCAGATCCTCTTTCACCCAGCCATGTCCTTTGAAGTAATTCGCCACGCTGCCAATGGCGTCCTCCGGGTCCCACAGATTGATGTGGCCGTCGCCGTTGAAATCAACCGCGTATTCCTTAAAGGAGGATGGCATAAACTGACCGTATCCCATCGCGCCCGCGAACGAGCCCTTCAGCGCCAGCGGGTCGTCGCCCTCGTTGCGCGCCATTAACAGGAAAGTTTCCAGCTCTCCGGAGAAATACTGAGCCCGGCGCGGATAGGCGAAGGAGAGCGTAGCCAGCGCGTCAAGGATCCTTGTTTTACCCATTACGCGGCCCCAGCGGGTTTCCACACCGATAATGCCTACGATAATTTCTGGCGGCACGCCGTAGACCTGAAAAGCACGCTTGAGCGCGTCGTCATACTGGTTCCAGAACGCCACGCCGTTTTGCACATTATCCGGCGTGATGAATTTACCGCGATAGCGTAACCATGCACCGTTAGGCCCCGGAGGTGGGGCGGTGGTCGGCGCCTGCTGATCCATCAGGCGCAGCACATAATTGAGTTTTTTAGCCTGCGACAGCACTTCATGCAGCTGCTGGCGGTCAAAGCCGTGCTCGCTCACCATTTTATCGATAAATTTTTCGGCCTCGGCGTTATAGGCAAAGTCACCTGTCTGCATAAAAACATTATGCTGCGGCTGCAGCAGAAAACCGCCGGAGGGCGTACCTGTCGTTTGCTGAGTCTGCGGCTCGTTTTTCGGCTTGCTGCTGCAGGCGGATAACAAAACAAGAAGTGAGAGTAAGGCGGCTTTATAACGCATGTGCTGGAATATCCGTATGTCTGGCTGAAAGGAGTATTACTTATGGTAAATCAAAATCGCAGCGCGGGTAACGGACTCTGCGAGGTATTGCGAAGTTTTCCTGCGCGCGGACGGTGCACCACCGTAATATTCTGTGGTGTAATAGCAGGACTTTTACCGGGCAATAAACGTTGTGGAAAACGAAAATTTTTGACAGTCGCTAATAAACCCACCGATCTATAATTCAGCGAATCAGAAAGCAAACCAATATAAATAACAGCGGTAATCCAGGCTTTTATATAGCGATGATACCTTCGCACATAAGCATTGATCCCGGGCGTTATTGTCTTCTGGGAGCAAAGCACGCCCGCAAGGAAAAGCTACCACCTTAAGGTTTTAAAACACGCTTTAGTACAGACCTCACAAAAAACCAATTTATTTACCTACTAATATTGATAGGTGGGCGATCGTTTTGTCAGGTCCGGCATACACCGGACATTTAAAAAATATTATGCTAGACAATAAATAAATTAAAGAACAAAAAACCAATTTACCGGCATACAAAAGAATTAAATTAGAAAAACTGATAGGTTTTCCCTTTAATTTTATTCATAACTTTTTGCGTAGTTAAGCGTTTGTAGATAATAGTTTTGTAATGCATAAATCTATGCCCATGATAATAAACAATAAATTTCAAAACAAACTTAGGTCATTTGTCTTATTGCTTTCCTGGTAAAAGCCTGAACCCATCTTGCTTATCCCTTAAGCTTTATTTATTCTTCGCGCGCTAAGCGACCCTCCGATAGTTTCGATGAATATATCTCCTGTTTGCCATTTCTTGTGGCACGGCGACATGGTGTCCGCTCCAGGCAATGCTGAATCCCGAACTTTAACTCTGCCTCTAAATTTTAAGAGCGGTAATCCTATGACCATTATAAAAAGCCGTCGTTTACGCCCTCGTGCGCATCGTTTTGCTCTTGAGTCTCGCCAACTGTTTGATGGAGCCGGGCTGGCCGAAACCGCCGCCCATGCCGAGACAGCAAGCGATCTGGTACATCATGAAAATGCCACCGAACCTGCGAAGGCGCTCGATATTCCTCACGCCACGACGGCTACGCCCGCAACCCAGAACGGCGCCGCCAGCAATATCTATGTTATCGACCAGCATATCTCCGGCTGGCAATCGCTGGTGGACCAGGTGCCGCAGGGTAGCCAGGTCGTCATTATCGATGAAAAAAGTTCTGGCCTGAGCCAGCTTGCCGATGCGCTGAAAGGTGAAACTAACCTCTCAGCCATTCATATTTTGAGCCATGGGGCATCCGACACTATTACGCTTGGCACCGACGTGCTGACGGCAGACAATCTCTCTGCTTACTCTTCCCAGCTCAGCGCCATTGGCGCGAGCCTGAGCGACAGCGGCGATATCCTGCTCTACGGCTGCGACATCTCCGCGCAGGACAACGCTTTTATCTCCCGCTTTGCCGTACTGACTCAGGCGGACGTGGCAGCCTCCAGCGATATGACCGGCAGCGCAGCGCTGTCCGGCGACTGGGCACTGGAAAGCCACACCGGCAGCATTGAAGCCAACAGTTTCGCGTTTGATTATGACGGCCTGCTGGCCGGGCCGGACGTCACAGCACCGGAGAAAGGCATCACTGTCGCTGAACCGAGCACGCTTAATGCCGCAGGCGCGGACACCGCCACGCTCAGCGGCTGGGAAATTGGCACTACTGACGCCACCGAAACCGTGACAGTGACCGTTAGCCTGAGCAACAGCGACACAGGCACGCTCAGCGATAGCCAGACCAGCAACAGCACTTTGTCAATGACCGGCACAGCCAGCGAAGCGCAGGCCTGGCTGAATAGCATAACCTTCAAATCTTCCGACGTGGAGCTTGGCAACACCGCTGCCGCCAGCAAGCTGAACGTGACGGTTAAAGACAGCTCCGGCGTCAGCACCAGCAAATCCATCGACGTGACCGTTACTCCTTCAAACGATCCGGTAAGCGTTGCCAACGCCACGCAGAGCGTGTCGGAGATCGACGCGGGCGGTACTACTATTACAACCGTATCGCTCAACGCCATCGACGCGGAAGTCAGCAAAGGTACCCAGCAGCCGGTACAGATCGTTTATGGCCTGACTGCCCTGCCGGAATACGGCTATCTGACGCTGAATGGCGACCGGATGGGCGTTGGCTCTATCTTTACTCAGCAGGACGTGATTGATGGCAAGGTGAAGTATGTTCACACCGCCACCGGCGCGGACCAGAACACCGCTGACGGATTTACCGCTATGGTAAACGATGGCGCAACGCCGAAAGCGCAGTCCGACACCGTCCGCGTGACGTTGGACATTACGCCGCAAAACCAGGCCCCCACCATCAGCGGTAGCGGTGTGGTCTTTGAGGGCCAGCCCAGCAATGCACAGCACACCGGCAACGTTGGCCAGTACATTGCGGCTGACGGCGGCGGAGATCCGGGCGACACGACGCTAACTGTCACTATCACCTCTCTGCCAGCGAACGGCACGCTCTATTTTGATGGCCGTGCCGTTACTGTCGGCCAGACTTTTAACTACGCCGAGCGAAACCTGCTGACCTATGCCAACAACGGCAGCGAGAACCAGGGCGTGGACAGCTTTGGCGTGCGCGTCACCGACCAGGGCGGCGGCACCGGCACGCCTGCCAGCACCGACGGCACCATTACGCTGCGCGTGCAGCCGGTGGATGACGACCCGACGCTTGATAACGTGACGCTCCACGCTCAGGTAGATGATTTCGATAACGCCGTTACGCTCACTTCCGACATGATTGGCGCCAGCGACGTGGACTCTACGGACAACCACCTCAGCTTTATCGTTGACGACAGCAAAATCACCCATGGCTACCTTCTGCTTGACGGCTACCGCCTCTCCAACGGCGGCACTTTCACCATGCAGGACATTCTTGACGGCAAGGTGCAGTACGTTCAGTACACGAGCGCCAGCACGACGGACCAGACCGACAGCTTTAACTTTGTGGTGGTGGATAATACCGCCGCGCTGCGCTGGAACACCGACGGCACAACCTACAGCCGCATCGGCGGCATTTATACTTCGGGCACCGAAACGCTGACCAGCTTCACCTTCACCATCGGCCTTGCATTAGCGACGGGCGGCGGCACTGGCACCGTTCCGGAACGCGTGACAACTATTACCAATCGTGACTCCGCCTGGGCCGGCGTGGATTTCACCTCCGGTAACGCCCGTGGCGAAGTGAAAGAAGGCGGTACCATCGTACTGAACGGCACCAGCGGTGACTTTTCTGACGTACCGGGCCTGAGCTACACCGCAACCGGCGTTGACGCATCACAGGTGGTCTACACTTTCCTCGGCTTCGCTAATGGCGCAACGGGCGGCGATCTTCAGAAGAGTGATGGCAACGGCAACTGGGTAAGCCTTGGTGAATACAGCACCTTTACGCAGGCCGATCTGGACAGCGGCAAGATACGTTTTCAGCATGACGGTGGGGAAACGTTTGTCTATGCCGCTCAGTTCTCCGTCTCGGCGGGTTTGACAACAACCGACAGCAACGGCGCTCCGGTTACCGATATCTGGACCCCAACGCTCAACATCTATGTTACCCCGGTGAACGACCTGCCGGTGGTGACCGGATCTTCATCCACCGTTATCGCCGAAGGCGAAACCGCTTATCTTACTACCGGACAGATTTCCATTACCGACCCGGATGACGCCAACAGCGGCAACGGCCTGGAAAGCAGCGCCGTTATTAAGGATAACGGCACCAACGCCGATAACTACGCCTATAACAACGACGCGACCGGCGCTAATGCCCTGAAATTCACGGTTACCAGCCTGCCTGCAGGCGGTACGCTGCAATATAAAGACGGCAGCCAGTGGATAAATGTCACTCTCGGCCAGACGCTGGACGCCTCGCTGCTTACCGCCAGCACCTCGACCACAGGCCTGCGCTTCGTCAGCGACGGTTCCGAAGTGCGAGCCACCACCTTTACCGTTTCGGCCACGGACCGTTGGGGTGCGGCCTCCGCCAGCGACGCGACCGTCAAAATCCAGATAACCAACGTCAACGACGCGCCGCAGATTGCCCAGGATCCGACAAAAACTGACCCGACGGTCCAGGCTGGGGCACCAAATTTGATTGGCGGCACCCCGGCTAACAACTCGCTGCACGTTACCGAAGGCAGCTACAGCCAGATTACCAGCTCCATGCTGCAAGCCTACGACCCGGACAGCAGTGCGATGCAGGTGCAGTACACCATCACCAGCGCGCCGACCCACGGCAGCCTGGCTTATTCGAAAGACGGCGTGAACTTCAGCGCGATCGGCACCGGCTCCTCCTTCACCCAGCAGGATGTGAATAATGGGTACATTTACTACCTGAATGACGGCACCGAAGGCAGCGGCAACAGCGAGATCGGCACTCCTAATACGCCGGATGACAAATTTACTTTCCGCATTTCCGATGGCGATAAAGAGCAGGCGGGCAATGAATTCTGGATTTACACCGACCCAACCAACGACGCCCCGGTAGTAACCGCGCCGTCGGGCATCAAAAATATCGCCAGCGCTACCGCGTCCAGTAACGCTCTGCCAGGCTTCTCGGTCAGCGACGCCGATCTCACCACCGTCAGCGAGGGCGAGACCGACTACCTGCAGGTGACCGTACGCCTGCTGCATCAGGACGGCAGCGCTTTTGTCGGCAGTGAATACAGCGACGTCACGCTGGGCTACGCTACCGGCAGCGGCGCGGTGCTCTCCGCTAGCCACGGTGGACAGCACGACTACCTGGTGCTGAGCGGCACCCGCGCCCAGGTGAACGCGGCGCTGGCGGGCCTGACGGTGACCTTCAGCTCCGACCGCAATGCCACTTATCAGGTGCAGACCATCGCCGACGACCGCCTGCGAGACGCGAGCGGCGCGTTGGCAACGGGCGCCAACGGCGGCACGGTGAACCAACCAGCCATGCCGGGCAAAGGCGCGGAGGCTACCGCCGTCGACGCAACCGAATACAACTGGTACAGCGACGCTGTGCCGACCAAAAGCGGCAACCTGAGCGCGGCCTCCGTCACTATTCGCGCGTCTGAGATTAACGATCCGGGCACGCTGACCGTCACCAATCCGGATCGCACGGTCTATGAAGATCGGGCGAGCTTTATCGGCGGCAACATCGTAGTAGGTGATATTGAGTCCGCCGCGTTTAACACGCCGGTCACCGTCACCATCACCGCACCGTCCGGTGCCCTCGGCATCGGCGGAGCAGGACTGAATACCAGCGCCATCGCCGGCGTAGCGGGCAGCCAGGCAGTGGCAATTTCCGGGGATAACTCCGGCACGCTGATACTGACCGGTCGCGCCAGCGACATTGAAGCGCTGCTGAACGATGCGGCGCTCGGTCTCACCTGGCAGAGCGATGCTGACGTCAACCACGATCTAAACGGCGCGGCGACGGGCGATGTGACTATCACCCTGCATCTGAACGACGGCGACTCGCATATCGGCGATACCGCGCAGGTCGACCCGGCGGACGTGAAGTTGAATCTCATCATCGTACCGGTGAACGACGCGCCGGTCGTCACCGCGACGGGCGATACGCTCTATCTGAACAACAACGTGACTAACGGCAACGCGGTAGGCGGCTTCGCGGTTTCTGACGTCGATTACTCTGACGGTATTGTCGATGGCGAAACCGATTTTATACAGGTGACGGTGCGTATTACCGATGCCACCGGAAAGCCGCTCTCCGCCTCGGATTATAATAACGGGACGATTTCCAGTATTACTATAGGCTCCACCGCCGCCACTAGCGTCACCGTCGACAGCACTTATACCGGCAACAACGCCGCGCTGGTGATCCGTGGCACGCTGGATCAGGTAAACGCTTACCTGGCGGCGCTGACGGTCTCGATGACCGGCTCCGCCCTGTCGAATGCCGATAAAGCCTGGCGTGTGGAAGTGATTGCCGACGATCGCCTGCGCGATTCGACCGGGGCGCTGACCAGCGCGAGCAGCGCCAACGGCGGACAGAACGATGCCGTGACCGGCGTTGCGGCAGTGCCGACTACGGCGGTAGACCCATACGCTACTCTGCCGTCCGATCTCACGCAAAACGTTAGCTCGGCGTACCGCAACGTCTTCCCGAGCGACGTTAACGACCCGGCGACCATATCGGTCACCGATCCAGACACCTTTGAAAATTCTACTACCGTCACGCTCCCTGCTATTACCGTAACGGACCCGGATGCCGACAGCGCCAGCCTGACGGTGAAAGTTACTCTGCCGGGCGGCTTCACGTTTAAAACTATCGGAGGCACGGGCGGCACGCTTGATTCCGGCGGCGTGGGCGGCGGCAGCTTTACCCTTACCGGCACGCTGTCGCAGATCAACGACCGTCTCGCCAACCTGACGGTGAACCTGCCGACGAACGCTGGCGTCACCGCCACCGACTGGAACGGCGCGTTCAACGTTACCGTGGTAGTAAACGATAATGCCAACCACGGCAGCCGTCCGGCTACGCTGACGAACGATACCAATAACCCGGGCGCTAACCCCGGCGACGTCAGCTACGCGGATGAAACCTCCGCCGCGCTGGTCACCACACGCACCTTTACCGTCACCGTAAAACCAGTGAACGACGCGCCGGTGGTTGTGGGCGGGGCCACACAGACCCTGGGCGCCGTCAGCGAGGACACCAGCGCCGCGGCAATTACTGGCGATACCATCACTAACCTGTTTGCAAATAAATTCTCCGATGCTAAGGATCAGGTTAACAACACCGCGAGCGCGGTCTCGGGCGGTTCCAGCTCCGACAGCTTCTGGGGCGTGGCGATCAACAGCCTGACCGTTAACGACGCCCAGGGCGAATGGCAGTATTCCATCGACGGCGGCAACTCCTGGACCGCTATTGGCAACCGCACCGACAGCAACGCCCTGCTGCTGGATAAAGACGCCAAAGTACGCTTTGTCCCTGCCGCTGACTATTTCGGCACGCCTGCCTCGCTGGCGGTGCGTCTGGTGGAAACCGACGACAACGGCGACAGTAATCTACCTGGCGTCACGTTTACCAGCGGCGATACCACTTCTATCACGGCTTACGTTGGCTCCTCGCGCTTCAGCTCCGCTATTACCCTGTCCACCAGCGTGACCAACGTCAACGATCGCCCGACGATTGGCGCAACGCCGCTGACCATGACGGAAGATACGCCGGCTGGACAAACGCTGGCCTCGCTGCTTGGCAGCTATGGCGATACGACTGATAACCAGACGGCGATTACCGGTGGCGGCAACGCCAGCGGCGCGATCGGCTACGTGGCGATTGTCGGTAATACCACCGACACGAAGCTCGGCCACTGGGAATACTCCACTAACGGCACAACCTGGACCGCGGTCGGTACGACGTACAGCGAAACCAGCGCTCTGGTGCTGCTTGGTTCTACCCAGCTACGCTTTGTACCGCTGGCCGACTACAACGGCGCGGTGCCGGGCGGCCTCTCCGTACGGGTTTCCGACAGCACCAGCTCAGCCGATACCGGCGTGAGCGCGGCTGGCACAACCCAGGATCTACAAAGCGCCTTCAACAGCGGCCAGACCAGCCACTGGAGTACGGCGCAGAGCATTAGCATGTCCATTACGGCGGTGAAGGACACCGTTGACGACGCGGCTACCACCCACGCGGGCGTGGCGAAGAGCATTGATGTGCTGGGTAACGACAGCTTCACCAATAACGATAAAACCATCACCGCCGTGACCGACGGCACTCGCGGCAAGGTGGTTATCGACAATGGCAAAGTGATCTATACCCCCGATACCACCAGCTATGTCGGCACCGACACTTTCACCTACACCGTTACCAGCGGCGGCATCACCGAAACGGCCACCGTTACGATCGCGATGACCAACGTTGCACCTGTGACCCAGGGTGAGAATGTCAGCACGCCGGAAGATACGACGCTGACCAGCACGCCAGCGCAAAATCTGTTGCTGAACGATAGCGACGCGGATGGCGACGCGCTGACGGTGAAAAGTTTCACCGTTGATGGCCAGACCAGAGCGGCGGGCCAGACCGCCGATTTAACGGGCTACGGCAAGCTGACCATTAACAGCGATGGCAGCTATACCTTCGAACCGGTTGCTGACTGGAACGGCACGGTGCCAACGGTGACGTATCAGGTGGTTGATGGCCGCACCAATGGCGCTACCACGGCGCAGCTGAAGATCGCCGTTACCCCGGCGCAGGACGCATTTGACGATAGCCAAACCGGCCACGGTCGCGACCCGCTGGTGATTGACGTTTTTGGCAACGACACGTTTAAAAACGATGATAAAGCTATCACCCGTACCACTAACGGCACGCACGGTAAGGTGACCGTCAGCAGCGGCAAGGTGATCTACACCCTGAGCGATAATTATGTGGGCACCGATACCTTCACCTACACCGTCACCAGCGGCGGCGTCACCGAAACGGCCACCGTCACCGTCACCATGACTAACGCCGCGCCGGTGGTGGCGAACGTCACCGACCGCACCAATGAAGACGCCACGCTCAACAGCAGCGCTGCAAAGAACCTGCTGAAGGGCGCCACCGACCCCGAGTTGGATGACCTCACCGTCACCGGCTTCCGTATCGGCTCCGTTGATTACAGGGCGGGCGACACCGCCACGATTGCCGGTAAAGGCAAGCTGACTATCAAGTCCGACGGCAGCTACACCTTTACGCCTGTCGCCGACTGGAACGGCAGCGTACCGGAAGTCACCTTCACCGTGACCGACGGCCGCAGCAACGGCGACCGCACCGCCACGCTGAACATCATCGTTGATCCGGTGAAGGACACCGTTGACGACACGGCATCCACCCATGCAGGCGTGGCGAAGACTATTGACGTGCTGGGTAACGACAGCTTCGAGGACACCACCGGGCGTGAAGTCACCGGCGTCACCCAGGGGACGCACGGCACCGTGACTTTCACCAAAGATGGCGTGACCTACAAACCGGCGGATGCCAGCTACGTCGGCGACGATACCTTCACCTACACCGTCACCAGCGGCGGCGTCACCGAAACGGCCACCGTCACCGTCACCATGACCAACGCCGCGCCGGTGGTGGCGAACGTCACCGACCGCACCAATGAAGACGCCACGCTCAACAGCAGCGCTGCAAAGAACCTGCTGAAGGGCGCCACCGACGCCGAGGGCGACGCGCTGACGGTGAAAAACTTCACCGTTGATGGCCAGACCACGGCGGCGGGCCAGTCCGTCACGATTAACGGCAAAGGCACGCTGACCATTAACAGCGACGGCAGCTACAGCTTCATCCCGCTCGCCGACTGGAACGGCACGGTGCCGGAAGTCACCTTCACCGTGACCGACGGCCGCAGCAACGGCGACCGCACCGCCACGCTGAGCATTACCGTTGACCCGGTGAAGGACACCGTTGACGACACGGCGACCACCCATGCGGGCGTGCCGGTGACCATTGACGTGCTGGGTAACGACGACTTCACCAATAACGATAAAAGCATCACCGCCGTGACCGACGGCACTCACGGCAAGGTGACTATCGACAACGGCAAAGTGATCTATACCCCCGGCACCACCAGCTATGTCGGCACCGACGCCTTCACCTACACCGTCACCAGCGGCGGCGTCACCGAAACCGCCACCGTCATCGTCACCATGACCAACGCCGCGCCGGTGGTGGCGAACGTCACCGACCTTACCAATGAAGATGCCACGCTCAACAGCAGCGCTGAAAAGAACCTGCTGAAGGGCGCCACCGACGCCGAGGGCGACGCGCTGACGGTGAAAAACTTCACCGTTGATGGCCAGACCACGGCGGCGGGCCAGTCCGTCACGATTAACGGCAAAGGCACGCTGACCATTAACAGCGACGGCAGCTACAGCTTCATCCCGCTCGCCGACTGGAACGGCACGGTGCCGGAAGTCACCTTCACCGTGACCGACGGCCGCAGCAACGGCGACCGCACCGCCACGCTGAGCATTACCGTTGACCCGGTGAAGGACACCGTTGACGACACGGCGACCACCCATGCGGGCGTGCCGGTGACCATTGACGTGCTGGGTAACGACGACTTCACCAATAACGATAAAAGCATCACCGCCGTGACCGACGGCACTCACGGCAAGGTGACTATCGACAACGGCAAAGTGATCTATACCCCCGGCACCACCAGCTATGTCGGCACCGACGCCTTCACCTACACCGTCACCAGCGGCGGCGTCACCGAAACGGCCACCGTCACCGTCACCATGACCAACGCCGCGCCGGTGGTGGCGAACGTCACCGACCGCACCAATGAAGACGCCACGCTCAACAGCAGCGCTGAAAAGAACCTGCTGAAGGGCGCCACCGACGCCGAGGGCGACGCGCTGACGGTGAAAAACTTCACCGTTGATGGCCAGACCACGGCGGCGGGCCAGTCCGCCACGATTAACGGCAAAGGCACGCTGACCATTAACAGCGACGGCAGCTACAGCTTCATCCCGCTCGCCGACTGGAACGGCACGGTGCCGGAAGTCACCTTCACCGTGACCGACGGCCGCAGCAACGGCGACCGCACCGCCACGCTGAGCATTACCGTTGACCCGGTGAAGGACACCGTTGACGACGCGGCGACCACCCATGCGGGCGTGCCGGTGAATATTGATGTGCTGACCAACGACAGCTTCGAGGACGTCACCGGGCGTGAGGTCACCGGCGTCACCCAGGGAACGCACGGCACCGTGACCTTCACCAGGGACGGCGTGACCTACAAGCCAGCCGATCCTGCTTATGTCGGCACCGACACCTTCACCTACATCGTCACCAGCGGCGGCATAACCGAAACGGCCACCGTCACCGTCATCATGACCAATACCATTCCGGTGCTGAAGGATGTTACCGACCGTATCAATGAAGACGCCACGCTCAACAGCAGCGCTGAAAAGAACCTGCTGAAGAACGCCGCCGACGCCGAGGGCGACGCGCTGACGGTGAAAAACTTCACCGTTGATGGGCAGACCACGGCGGCGGGCCAGTCCGTCACGATTAACGGCACAGGCAATCTGACCATTAACAGCGACGGCAGTTACAGCTTCGAACCGGTCGCCGACTGGAACGGCATAGTGCCAGCTATTACCTATACCGTCAGCGACGGCAAAGATGGAGGCACGGCGACCGCCACGCTGAACATCACCGTTACTACTGTGGTCGACATTCAGGATGACATCGCCTCCACCCATGCGGGCGTACCGGTGACCATCGACGCTATCAATAACGATAGCTTCGTTAATGGGGACAAGGCGATCGCCAGCGTTACTCAGGGCGCGCACGGCTCGGTCACCATTGAAAACGGCCAGCTGCTCTATAAACCAAATACCGGCTATGTCGGCACCGACACCTTCACCTACACCGTCACCAGCGGCGGCGTCACCGAGACCGGCACTGTTAGCGTCGTCATGATCAACACTGTCCCTGTGGCGCAAGGCGAAAGTGTGAACACGCCGGAAGACATCGCGGTGCAAGGCAAGCTGCTGGCCAACGACCACGATGCCGATAACGACCCGCTTCATATCGCAGACTTCACCGTCGGCGGTAAAAGCTGGCAGCCGGGCGACACCGCCCTGCTCGCGGGCGTCGGCGCGCTGACCATTCATCGTGACGGTAGCTATCTCTTTACGCCGGTAGCCGACTGGAACGGCGTTGTACCGGTGACAACCTACACGGTCAGCGATGGCAACGACGGCGGTATAACTACCGCAACGCTCGCTATTGCCGTCACCCCGGTGGTGGACGTGAAAAATGACAGCTCCATTACCCACGCGGGCGTTCCGGTAACGGTTGATGCGCTCACTAATGACCGTTTCAGTAACGCCGATCGTACCATTACCGGCGTCACTAACGGCGCGCATGGCGCAGTGACGATTGTAAACGGCAAGGTGATTTACCAGCCGAATACCGGTTACGTCGGCAAGGACACCTTCACCTACACCGTTACCAGCGGCGGCGTCACTGAAACCGCCAAAGTCACGCTGGAGGTGACTAACGTCCCGCCGGTTGCGGTAGTGGATAAGGCAAGCACTCTGCCGGATACCCCGGTGAGCGGCAATCTACTGACCAACGATCGCGACGCGGATAACGATCCGCTGCATGTGGCGAACGTTACGGTTAGCGGCGTCACCTACAACACAGGCGAAACCATAGTCATTCCTGGCCAGGGCACGCTGGCGGTTAACCGCGACGGTAGCTACCTGTTTACTCCGGCAAGCGGCTGGTCCGGCTTTACGCCGGTGATTAATTACACCCTGAGCGACGGTAACGACGGCGGCGCCGCTACGGGCGAGTTGCATCTGCTGGTCAGCCCGGTCGCCGAAGCCTGGGTGAAAGAGGCCGGGCTAATCGATATGGCCAGCGGTTCGCAGACGACAACTGGCGCGATTACCGTACTGTCGCTGGAATCCGTCGAAAGCCTGACTATTGGCGGACAGACCCTGACGCTTGCGCAGCTCCAGGCGATGAGCGTGACGCGGCCGGTGGATATAGTGACGTCGGATGGCGTGCTGTCGCTCACCGGCTTCCAGACCGAAGGTAAAGGCCATGCGACGCTGCAATATCGCTTTACGCTGGCTCAGGCCGTTAACCAGCCTGGCGAAACCACTACCCGTGAAGAGATCCGCTTCTCCGTCAACGGTCAGCAAACCCGGACGCCGGGTCTGCTTCGCGTCAATATTCTGAATGACGTACCGGTAGCCGCGGCGGACGATAACAGCATTGATCAGGATCGCGGCCAGCAGGCCGCCTCCGGCAACGTCTACGGCAATGATGCCATTGGCGCAGACGGCACGGCAACCAACGGTCCGGTGAGCGCGGTCTCCTCCGTGAATCTCCAGCATGCGGGCGCGGTCGGTAGCGCAAGCCTGGGCGAGTTCGGCTCCCTGACGCTTGATGCCAACGGTAATTACCGCTACGAGCTGAACCGCAGCAACAGCCGCGTGGCGTCGCTGGACGCCAACGCCACGTTGAGCGAAGTCTTCACTTACACCATTACCGACGCCGACGGTAATACCAGCCAGGCACAGCTTACTATTGTGATTCACGGCGTGACGGCGCCGCTCTCGGTACGTCAGGGTGAGCAGCACTTCCCGCACAACTACACAAACTACGAACTGAAGCTCGATCAGCCCTACTCGCCGGGCCTGTTTATCCTGCCGGCGATTTATGGCGTTTACAGCGACCAGTTCACCCGTGAGGTGGAGCTGAACCGCAAGATCACCGAGCTGGGCCGCGGCATGAATGACAACGGCACGCCGGTGCTGGAAGACGGCATTCTCTTTACCCGCTGGGTCAACACCACCTTGCAGCGCAGCGTGTCGAATACCTTCGCCGCCACCGGCATCGGCTCGCAGCTGTCAGGAGATCACTTTAGCCGCTTCTCGCTGAATAAATCCGTGCAGCCTGCCCCTGTGCTGGAGAAAGCTCCGGAGCGCCCGCCGGTTAACGAGCGCGTTAACGAAAGAACCACGGTGCAGCAGGAGCAAGGTGAACGGACTTCTGACACGCGGATGGTTCAGGCTCAGGCCGCTGCGTCGGGTGTTGTGATCGTGCCAGAAGCACCAGCACGCCCGGGAGCACCTTCGCTGGCCGCGCAGATGGATGCCCTTGCCCGCAACCGTGCGGCGACGCCGGAGCCGGTAATCGTAGGAGGCGTAACGCCGCAACGTTAATTCCCCGACTGCGAAGGCTTTTATTCACCGGCGGCGCGCCGCCGGTCTCTTAACCCAAAAATTAAGCATAACAATGATGACTACTTTAACTGCCGTAATCCCTTCTGCTGTACGTTCTGTACCTCGGCTTGCGCCTGTTGCCGCGCTGGTTTCCGCGCTGCTGTTGAGCGGTTGCGGCACCATCAAACCGGAGCCACTGACGCAAGAAGAGATTGGCGCCCGTGTGAAAGCCGATAGCGAGGCTATGTATCGCGATCAACAGCCTATCTCCGGCCCGCTCTCGCTGTCGGACGCCATGGCCCGGGCGCTGAAGTACAACCTCGACTATCGCCTGAAGATGATGGAAACCGCTCTGTCACGCGGTCTGCTGGATATATCCCAGCAGGATATGTTGCCGAAACTGATGACCGACGCGGGCTACCGCTGGCGTGACAACGACTCCGGCGGCACCAGCGTCGGTATTGAAGACCGCGTCATCAGCCTGCGCCCTTCCACTTCCGAAGAGCGTGAGCATCTTCTGGCCGACGCCACCTTCTCCTGGGACGTACTCGATTTTGGTATGAGCTACTACCGCGCAAAACAGCAGGCGGACAACGTTAACATCGCCGAAGAGCGCCGCCGCAAGGTATTACAGAATATTGTCCAGGAAGTGCGTGACGCCTACTGGCGCGCGCTTGGGGCACAGCGTCTGTTAAATGAAGCGCAGCCGCTGGCTGAAGAGATCCAGTCTGCGCTGGAAAAAACCCGCGAGGCGGAGCGCGCGGGTATCCTGCCGCCGGTGGAAGGCCTTGAGTATCAGCGCGCCCTGCTTGATGCAGTGGCGTTGCTGAACCAGAAGCGCCAGGAGATGCAGATGGCGAAAAGTGAACTCGCAGCCCTGCTGAACCTGCCATCAAACGCCGATTTTACCTTAGAAGATACCGTCAATCCGGCGCTTTCCGGCGTGCCAACCCAGCTTGATACGCTTGAGCAGATGGCGCTGGAACGCCGCCCGGAGCTGCGGGAAGAGGATTACAAAACCCGTATCGATGCGCTGGAAACCAAACGTCAGATCGCCTCTTTGTTTCCCAACCTGAATCTGTTTGGCGGCATTAGCTACGACTCTAACAGCTACCTCTATAACAACAGCTGGGTACAGGGCGGCGTGGGCGTCTCCATGAATCTGTTCAAGCTGCTGAGCGCACCGGCTATCAGCCGCACCAACGATGCACGCCTGGCAACCGACAATGCGCGCCGTATGGCGCTCAGCATGGCGGTGCTCACGCAGGTTCGTATCTCCGTCGAACGCTATAAACTGGCGGTATACGATTACCAGATAGCCCAGGAATCCGCCCGCGTCGACCAGCGTCTGGCGAGTATCTCCCGTGCAGGCTCCGACAACTCGCTTTCCAGCGACCTTGAGTCCCTGCGCACCCAGGCTCGCTCTATCGTTTCCCGTTTCCAGGAGGCCGCGTCTTACGCTCAGGCGCAGTCTGCTTATGGCCGTGTGCTGAACTCAGTAGGTATCGACCTGCTGCCGGAGAAAGTCTCCAGCAGCGATCTGCCGACCCTGTCGAGCGAAATCAAGCGCAGCCTGATAGCCGGTGAAAAACAAGTCTTTACCCAGAGCGCCGACGCGGTAGTTTCCCGTCACCCGGTCAGCGTATCGCTGGGTCGTCTGCCCGCCAGCGTCAATAAAAACGCGATTTATCAGTCGGTAACTCATGTACTAAGCGCAAATCAGCTCGTACAGGGTAACGGCAACGACAGCGTAAAGCTGCAGATGAACCTGAACCTGGAGCGCGCGCCAGGCTCGCAACGCGGGATATGGGAACTGGCGATTTATAACGCCCAGGGCGCCCAGGTCTCTTATCAGAAATACACCAGCTACCTGCCGAACGACATTAGCACCCGTTCGGTAAGCGCGCTGGCCGAAGCCGCCGCCCTGTCCGTGGTGTCCGACCTGCATAAAGCAGCGGGCGACACGGGCGCTGTGACGGCAAGTAAACCTTAATAGCAGGAACAGGTATGAATAACATGAACAAAGGCTGGCACAACGCTTGCGTGCTGATGGCGCTCATGATAATGACGCTGAGCACCGGCACCTTTGCCGCCGCCCCTGCTGCGGACGCAGCGGCGCCCGCTATCACGGCGGTCCCGGACGTAGCCGCTGCGCCTGAGGCTACTGCCGAAAGCGCTGCCGCACCGGTGCGTTTTCTGGTGCTGGCGAACCAGGAAAGCCCGCTTTCAAGCGTGGTGGCGGGCCGCGTATCGCAGGTGAATGTCGAACTGGGCGATATGGTGAAAGCAGGCAAACTGCTGGTAGCGCTCGACTGTAGCGAGCTTAAAGCGCGGCGTGGCGCGGCAGATGCCGAATACAACGCCGCGCAAATCAAATACGAAGCGAAGGCCAAGCTGCAGGGCCTGAACTCCGCAGGCGCGCTGGAGGTGGGACTTGCTGCCGCCGATGTCAACCGCACCCGCAGCCAGATCAAAATCTTTGAAGCACAGCTGGCACAGTGCCGCTTCACCGCACCGTTTGACGGCCGCGTGGCGCGTATCTATGTCAAAGAGGGTCAGGGGGTCGGCGCTGGCGCCCAGATTATCGATCTGGTGAGCAACGGCACCCGCAAGGCGCGTCTGAATGTGCCATCCAGTTGGATCACCTGGCTTTCGCCTGGCGCGCGGCTCGACGCCGTAGTGGGCGAAACCGGTAAACATTATCCGATGAACGTTACCCATATCAGCGGTCGTGTGGATGCTGTCAGCCAAACTATTGAAATTGAAACGCAGTTTGCGGACGACGCGCAGGATGTGCTGCCCGGTATGAGCGGCCGCGCTACGCCGGTCTGCCCGAAAGCGGCAGCGCAATGTCTGAGCGGGACGACCGGTTCGTGAGTATCGCCTTGTTCTATTCCCTCGCTGCGCGTGTGAAAGCGACGCATAGTCCTGAAGAGCTGGGTTTCGTGATGTGCAACGATACCCGTTCGCTGGTGGAGTATCGCCAGGCGGCGCTACTCGCCTTTTCTGCTACCGGACGGGCTCATCTGGCAGCGCATTCCGGCCTGAGCGACAGCGACCGTAACACGCCTTACGCCCTGTGGCTCGCAGCCGTCGCCCGCGACATTGCGCCGCGCTGCGCCGCGCTGCCGGAAACCGCCCGCGTGATGGCGCTCTCCCCGGAGATGCTGAGCGAGTCGCTGGCACGCGAATGGGACGAGTGGTTGCCAGGTCATGTCTGGGTACTGGCGTTGACCGGCCCTGAAGGCAAGCTGCACGCCCTGCTACTGCTGGCACGCGAAACACCGTGGCCAACCCAGCTTGGCGTGGAAAGCCCTGAGTACGCTCTGCTGCAGTTAGCTGACCTTTACGGCTACGCCTGGTGGGCGCTGGTGGCGCGTCCCACCCGCCTGCAGCGGCTGCTGCCAGCCACGGCGCGCAAACGCGTCGGCTATGTACTGCTGCTTTTGATGCTTGTTTTGCTTATCCCGATCCGCGAATATACCCTCGTTCCTGCCGAAGTGATCTCTCTCAACAGCGAAGTTATCGCCGCGCCGAGCGATGGCGTTATCCGCCGTATGGTCGTTCCGCCTAACACACCGGTGGTTGCCGGACAGGTGCTGGCCGAGCTGGACGACACGACGCTGAAGAACCGTCTCGCCATCGCCCGGGCCGAGCTTGCCACTGCCACACTGAATATGCATCAGGCTTCGCAACAAGCGATCGAAGATCAAAACGCCCGTGCGGAGCTGGCGTTGACGGAAGGCAAATGGCGCGAACAAAAGGTGCAGGTAGCGTCTTTGCAGCGCGAACTGGAAAAGCTGTCGATCCGCGCCCGCAGCGGCGGAGTGTTTGTCTATACCGACCCTGACGACTGGGCAGGCCGCCCGATACAGACCGGCGAGCGCATAGGCCTGCTGGCGGACCCCACGAAACTGGGCGTACGCGCCTGGGCGCCGGTGGCGGAGTCGACCAATCTCAACCCTCATGCGCCAATGACCGTATTTTTGAAAGTCGCACCTTTACATCCGCTGACCGCGCAGCTTGATTATGCAGGCTACGAAACGGTAGAAGCGCCGAACGGCGTCGCCAGCTATCTGCTGCGCGGTACGGTAACCGATCCGGCACGCGAAGCTCGTATCGGACTACAGGGTACGGCACGCGTCACCGGCGACTGGAGCCTGCTCGGCTACCTGATTTTCCGTCGTCCGCTGGCGACGCTACGCGCCTGGTGTGGTTTCTGATATGCAAACTGCCGCGACGCTTTTTCCCACGGCCGGGAGCGCTGCTCCTCCGGCTCTGCCGCCGCTTCGCGATGAGCTGAAAATTCACCCGGCGGGCAACAACCGGGACGGCTCTCCCGCCTGGCACCTGGCCGATCCGGTGCGCAACCTTTATTTCCGCCTCGGCTGGCTGGAGCTGGAAATGCTGCGCCGCTGGCCGCTTGGGGATCCTAAGGCGATCGCCGCCAGCATCAGCCAGGAGACCACCATGACGGTGGACGAGCAGGATGTGATGCAGTTTCTGGGTTTTATGCAGCAGCAGCAGTTGCTCAAGCGCGGCACATTCAAAGCGCGCGGCTCGTTCTGGCGGCGCATTTTGCATGGTTATCTGTTTATTCGCCTGCCGCTGGTACGCCCGGAAAAAATCCTGCGTCGCCTGCTGCCGTGGGTAATGTGGATCTTTAGCACCCCCTTCCTTTTGCTGACGGTCGTAGCGGCGCTGGTGGGCGTTACGCTGGCGGCACGCCAGTGGGATAACGTCGAGGCTGCGCTGCACGGCGCGCTGAGCTGGAACGGGGCGCTGGCTTTTGCTGTGGCGCTGATCCTCTCCAAATGCTGGCACGAACTGGGACACGCCTTTATGGCTACCCGCTACGGCGTACGCGTCGGCCATATGGGTGTCGCGCTACTGGTGCTATGGCCGATGGCGTATACCGATACGGGAGAAAGCTGGAAACTCTCGCAGTCGCGTAATCGTCTCTCCATCGCCAGCGCCGGGATCATGGCTGAACTGATGCTGGCCGCCTGGGCGACGCTGTTCTGGAGCTTCGCCCCGGAAGGCAACGTCAAAAACGCATTGTTCTTTCTTGCTACTACCGCCTGGGTACTGACGGTGGTCGTAAATGCCAGTCCGTTTATGCGCTTTGACGGCTACTTTATTCTCAGCGATACGCTCGATTATCCCGGCCTGCATGAAAGGGCTGGCAACTGGGCGAAACGCTGGCTGCGCTGGCAACTGCTCGGGCTGGAAGATCCGATACCGGATAACGTCTCGCCCGCATTCGCCCGTTTTCTTACCCTTTTCGCCTTCGCCACCTGGGTATACCGGCTTCTGCTGTTTGTGGGCATCGCGCTGATGGTTTATCACGCCTTCTTCAAGGCGCTCGGCCTGGTGCTGTTTTTTATTGAGATCATAACTTTCGTGGTGCAACCAATGTTTCGCGAACTCAAAATCTGGCGCGCACGCCGTCAGGAAATCGCCCCGGCACGCCTGATACGTCTGTTCATCTTAACGCTGGCGCTGGGCCTCGCGCTCTTTCTTCCCTGGTCAGCTGAGGTTTCTCTGCATGGCGCAATGGAAGCTGGCGTGGCGCAACCGGTCTATACCCCGTACGCCGCCCAGCTTGACCAGGTGCTGGTACAGGAAGGGGCTCAGGTCAAAGCGGGACAAAAACTGTTTGAACTGGTCGCGCCGATGCCGGAGGATGAAAGGAATAAAGCCCTCGCCCTGAGCGAGGCGTGGCAGACCAGCGCGCGTGGCGCGATTGCGCTCGACAAAAACGGCGCTGCGAAGCAGGTAGTCGCCGAACAGATGGCGCGCCAGTACGCTGTTCAGCAGCAAGCCAGCGCAGTGGAGCTCCAGCGGCTGCAGCTGGTGGCCCTTGAGGATGGCGTGGTGCACGATGTGGAAAGGAGTTTGCGCCCCGGCAGTTGGGTGTCGCCCGGCACTCGTATCGCAAACGTGGTGGATATCCGTCGCTGGCGCGTGAAAGCCCTTGTCAGCGAGACGGATCTTGCTCGTCTGCACGAAGGCGCAACGGCCCGCGTTTATCAACAGGGCCGCTGGCAACCGCTGCAAGGATCGCTGGTAACCATCGATCACGACGCGATCCGCCACCTGCCCAACCTGATGCTGGCCCAGAGCCACGGCGGCCCGGTGGCCCTGAATCCGGCCGCTCCAGCCAACGAACTGCGCCCCGCTGCGGTCTGGTATCGGGCGGTGATTGAAGGAACGTCTGAAACGCCCGTCAGTAAAGAACAGTTGGTGCGCGTTGAGGTGGCGAGCGAACGCCAGAGCCTCGCCCACGGCTGGATTAACAGTGTCATGCTGATGCTTATTCAGCAAACCGGCTTCGGTAAAGAAGGCTAACCGCACTCTATAAACGCCGCGCTTTCATGGCCGGCGCTTTTCCGTTCACGCTTTGCCTCTTAGTTTCGCCATAGCAATAGACAATAATATCTGAATACTATCAGCGCGAAATTCACTTCGCGCTTAGCGCCTGTCCCCTGGTTTCATCGTTTCCGTGGCCTGTAAGCATCCCGCATAATCGTGCCATTCAGTTTTAGAGATCTTCCGACATATTCATCCTGCCAATGAAGGAAATCGCTATGCGTAAAGCCCATTTTACCGAACACCAGATCATCACTTGAGGATGAAAATCGTCGCCTCAAACAGATGATTGCTGACCTGAGTCTCGAAAATCGGGCACTGAAAGACGTTATCGAAAAAGCTTTAAAACCAGCGATAAAGCGTGAGTTCGTCGTTTGCATGACAACAAAATTTACCATGAGCATCGCCAGGTATGCAGGACGCTGTCGTTGAGCAGGGAGGTGGATTTTATCGCCCCGATACCGGGCGCGATGAACCGGCGATCCTGGCGCTGACAGAAGCTGCTGAGCGTTATTCCCGATACGAGTTTAAGAAGTTATTTTACGTACTATGGGGGCAGGCACCCTTCAAATAGCTTCTGTTTTGAGCAAAAGCTTCATTCACAGTAATTTCGGCCAGGTCAAATTTCCTCTTAATATTGTTGAGATTTCTTTTTGTTGCGATCATGGTCTGAACTAACTGTCGAGCGACTTGCCTTGCTTCATCGATACCTGGAAAATCAGTCGCATTTCCAACCTTTATCTTTAAAACTGAGCTTGGCTTCTTACCCTCACTGGAATTACGATCTGACGAGACTACTCTTCGCTGGATTACATAGGTTTTTTTCGTCAAACTGACCTTCATACCAAAGCCGGCAGGCGAATCTCGGTAATCGTCAAAAACAATGTAAGGTTTTTTTGGTGGGTTAGGTTTGAAAACACCTTTCCCAGAGTGATTGAGAGTTGGCTTCACACTAATGCTTAACTTATTGATAATAAAAGACTGGCTGAGAGTTGCTTTTAAAGTAACACCACTATTCGTAGCCCAGGAAGTTTTAGCAAGTAACCTGCCACACCAGGAGCTACAAATTTATAGGTTCATGTGGGTTTATACGGGCATCACCTAAGGTCATATGAGCACTTGAAAGATTTAAAAAACGAGTAAAATCAATATGAATGAGTCTATTGACAAGGATCTATCAGACCACACCCCGATGATGCAGCAGTACCTGCGCCTGAAAGCGCAGCATCCTGAGATCCTGCTTTTTTACCGCATGGGTGACTTTTACGAGTTGTTTTATGACGATGCGAAACGCGCATCGCAGCTGCTGGATATCTCCCTGACCAAACGCGGCGCCTCGGCAGGTGAACCAATCCCGATGGCGGGCGTGCCGCATCATGCTGTGGAAAACTACCTGGCGAAGCTGGTTAACCTCGGCGAGTCCGCCGCTATCTGCGAGCAGATTGGCGATCCGGCCACCAGCAAAGGGCCGGTTGAGCGAAAAGTGGTGCGCATCGTTACGCCCGGCACCATCAGCGATGAAGCGCTGCTGCAGGAGCGCCAGGATAACCTGCTGGCCGCTATCTGGCAGGATGGCAAAGGTTTTGGCTATGCAACGCTTGATATCAGCTCTGGCCGTTTCCGCCTGAGCGAGCCGGAAGATGCAGAGAGCATGGCGGCTGAGCTACAGCGCACCAACCCAGCCGAGCTGCTGTATGCCGAAGATTTCGCCGAAATGCGCCTGATTGAAGGCCGCCGCGGCCTGCGCCGCCGTCCGCTGTGGGAGTTTGAAATTGAAACGGCGCGTCAGCAGTTGAATATGCAGTTCGGCACGCGGGATCTCACCGGTTTTGGCGTTGAAAAAGCGCATCATGCCTTATGCGCTGCGGGCTGCCTGCTGCAGTATGTGAAGGACACGCAGCGCACCTCCCTGCCCCATATTCGCTCCGTCACTATGGACAGGCAGCAGGACAGCATCATCATGGATGCCGCCACGCGCCGGAATCTGGAAATCACCCAGAACCTGGCGGGCGGTTTTGAAAACACGCTGGCCTCGGTGCTCGACTGCACCGTCACGCCAATGGGCAGCCGCATGCTCAAACGCTGGCTGCATATGCCGGTACGTAGCCTCGACGTGCTGCAAAAACGCCAGCGTACCATCGCAGCGCTGCAGGATCGCACCGCTGAGCTGCAGCCGGTTTTACGCCAGGTTGGCGATCTGGAACGTATTCTTGCCCGTCTTGCCCTGCGTACTGCGCGTCCGCGCGATTTGGCCCGTATGCGTTACGCCTTCCAGCAACTGCCTGAATTGCGCGAAATGCTGGCCGATGTGCCAACGGATTATGTACAAACGCTGCGTGAAAATATGGGCGAGTTTACCGAACTACGTGAGCTGCTTGAACGCGCGGTTATCGAATCTCCCCCTGTTCTGGTCCGCGACGGCGGCGTAATCGCTCCTGGCTACAACGAAGAGCTGGACGAGTGGCGTGCGCTGGCGGATGGCGCAACGGATTATCTCGATAAGCTGGAAATTCGCGAGCGCGAGAAGCTCGGGCTGGATACGCTCAAAGTCGGCTTTAACGCCGTGCACGGTTATTATATTCAGATCAGCCGCGGGCAGAGCCACCATGCGCCGATCCACTATGTTCGCCGCCAGACGCTGAAAAACGCCGAACGCTACATTATTCCTGAGCTTAAAGAGTACGAAGACAAGGTGCTGACCTCAAAAGGCAAAGCGCTGGCGCTTGAGAAACAGCTTTACGATGGGCTATTCGATACGCTGCTGCCGCACCTTGAAGCGCTGCAAACCAGCGCCACCGCGCTGGCGGAGCTCGACGTGCTGGTGAATCTGGCAGAGCGTGCCTGGAGCCTGAATTACACCTGTCCGCAGCTTACCGACAAGCCCGGGATTAAAGTGGTTGGCGGCCGCCATCCGGTAGTCGAGAAAGTGCTGAGCGAGCCGTTTATCGCCAACCCGCTGACCCTCGCCCCGCAGCGCCGCATGCTGATTATTACCGGTCCGAACATGGGCGGTAAAAGTACCTATATGCGTCAGTCTGCGCTGATCGTGCTGCTCGCCTATATCGGCAGCTTTGTACCCGCGCAGCAGGCGGAGATCGGCCCAATCGATCGCATCTTTACCCGCGTAGGCGCGGCGGACGATCTGGCCTCTGGCCGTTCCACCTTTATGGTGGAGATGACCGAAACGGCCAATATTCTGCATAACGCCACGGAAAACAGCCTGGTGCTGATGGATGAGATCGGGCGCGGCACATCGACCTATGACGGCCTGTCGCTGGCCTGGGCCTGCGCCGAAAGCCTGGCTAACCGCATCAAAGCCCTGACGCTGTTTGCCACGCACTATTTCGAGTTGACTACGCTGCCGGAAAAAATGGAAGGCGTGGCAAACGTGCACCTGGACGCGCTTGAGCATGGCGACACCATAGCCTTTATGCATACCGTTCAGGAAGGTGCTGCGAGCAAAAGTTACGGTCTGGCCGTTGCCGCGCTGGCGGGCGTGCCGAAAGATGTGATCAAGCGTGCACGCCAAAAGCTGCGGGAGCTTGAGACGCTTTCCAGCAACACGGCGGCAACCCAGGTGGATGGTACACAGATGTCTTTACTGTCGGTTGCCGAAGAAACCTCGCCTGCGGTGGAGGCGCTGGAAGCGTTGGATCCGGATTCGCTGTCGCCACGGCAGGCGCTGGAGTGGATTTATCGTCTGAAAAGTCTGGTGTAAGAAATTCCGGGCATAAAAAAAGCGGTGATTAACATCACCGCTTTTTATTTGAAGATCGATTATTCACGGAACAGCGCTTCGATATTCAGCCCCTGAGTCTGCAGGATTTCACGCAGACGGCGCAGGCCTTCAACCTGAATCTGACGAACACGTTCACGAGTCAGACCGATTTCACGGCCCACGTCTTCAAGCGTTGCCGCTTCATAGCCCAGCAGACCAAAACGACGAGCCAGCACTTCACGCTGCTTAGCGTTCAGTTCAAACAGCCACTTGACGATGCTTTGCTTCATATCATCGTCCTGCGTGGTGTCTTCCGGACCGTTATCTTTCTCATCCGCAAGGATGTCGAGCAACGCTTTCTCAGAGTCACCGCCCAGCGGGGTGTCTACCGAGGTAATGCGTTCGTTGAGACGCAGCATACGGCTGACATCATCAACTGGCCTGTCCAGCTGCTCGGCGATCTCTTCCGCACTTGGCTCATGATCCAGCTTGTGGGAGAGTTCTCGAGCGGTACGCAGATAAACGTTCAGCTCTTTCACAATATGAATCGGCAGGCGAATCGTACGGGTTTGGTTCATGATAGCCCGTTCGATGGTCTGACGAATCCACCAGGTGGCGTAGGTTGAGAAACGGAACCCGCGTTCCGGGTCAAACTTCTCTACCGCGCGAATCAGCCCCAGGTTACCTTCTTCAATCAGATCCAGCAGCGCCAGACCACGATTGCTGTAACGGCGGGCAATTTTCACCACCAGACGCAGGTTGCTTTCAATCATACGGCGGCGGGATGCGACGTCACCACGCAGAGCGCGGCGAGCAAAATAGACTTCTTCTTCGGCTGTTAATAATGGGGAATAGCCGATCTCCCCAAGATAAAGCTGAGTCGCATCCAGCACACGCTGCGTGGCGCCCTGTGACAACAGCTCCTCTTCGGCAATGTCGTTATCACTGGGCTCCTCTTCTACAAGGGCTTTTTCATCAAAAGCCTCAACTCCGTTCTCATCAAATTCCGCATCTTCGGTTAACTCATTAACTTTCAGCGTATTCTGACTCATAAGGTGGCTCCTACCCGTGATCCCTGGGCAAAACACTTATGATGGAGTGCTTTGCCGGTTTATCGCTGCGGTAAATAACGCAGCGGGTTTACGGATTTCCCCTTGTAACGAATTTCAAAATGCAATCTTGTTGAACTGGTTCCGGTGCTACCCATGGTAGCTATCTTCTGCCCCGCCTTGATTTCTTCTTGTTCCCGGACCAGCATTGTATCGTTATGGGCGTAGGCACTCAGGTAATCATCGTTGTGTTTAATGATGATAAGATTACCGTAACCGCGCAGTGCGTTACCGGCATATACCACGCGGCCTGAAGCGGTCGCGACGATAGCCTGTCCTTTACTGCCTGAAATATCAATCCCTTTATTGCCACCCTCAGTAGCAGAGAAGTTCTCGATAATTTTGCCATCAGTCGGCCAACGCCAGGTCGAAATCGGCGCACTGTCTGACGTGCTGCTGACAGTCGGTACGGTAGTCGTAGAGCTAATCACAGGTGCCGTAACCGGTGCTGTGACAACAGTCGCAGTACCTTTATTGTTCGGCAACATTTTGTTAGCACTTTGTTCACCTGAGTCTTCAGAATACGTAATTGTTGGTTTAGAAGCAACCACGGCGCTTGAGTTTTGTGCAGCAGGATTGGTTATTCCTTGCGCGCTGGCGTCAGCGGCGGTGACCGCATTTCCACCGGTAATTGGCGTACCGGACGCGCTGCCAACCTGAAGCGTTTGCCCAACTTCGAGGCTGTACGGGGCCGTTACGTTGTTTCGCTGCGCAAGATCGCGGAAATCGTTCCCGGTAATCCACGCAATATAAAATAGCGTATCGCCGCGTTTTACCGTGTACGTGCTGCCGCCCGCATAGCTGCCTTTCGGAATGTTCCCATACTGGCGGTTATAAACGATACGCCCGTTCTGGGTTTGTACGGGTTCGGACTGAATAACAGGTTGCGGTTGAACAGCTTGCGTTTGCGCTGGCTGCTGTACCGGCTGAATCTGCGGGGCCTGTACCGGAGCGGACATTTTTGGCAGCTGGGTTATCAGCATCCCGCCAGAAGAGCTGCCGCCCGCGTCGCTATTGCCGCCGACCGAGCTGATGGGCGCCTGCGAATCATTGCTGCTACAGCCGGCCAGCCACAGGCTAACCAGCGATAACGCCGCCACACGGCGTAAAGTAAAAGTTGGGCTTCCCGCGCTCATGTATCCCCCAAAAATAGAAACAACTGTATGCTTATGAAGTACGGCAGAATTGCGTTGGCTAGGTTACGCTGGCCTGCTGATAAAAAAACAGGAAACGTCCAGGTTATGCCAGTTCGCCCTTCACCAGCGGTACAAAACGAACGGCTTCTACCGTATCAATAATAAATTCGCCGCCGTGACGGCGAACGCGTTTTAAAAACTGCCGATCGTCCCCCACCGGCAGCACCAGAATCCCGCCTTCATCCAGCTGGGCCAGAAGCGCCGTTGGGATCTCAGGCGGAGCCGCCGTAACAATGATAGCGTCGAATGGCGCACGAGCATGCCAGCCCTGCCAGCCATCACCGTGACGGGTTGAAATATTATGCAGATCGAGCTGTTTCAGGCGACGCCTTGCGTGCCATTGCAGCCCTTTGATGCGTTCCACGGAACAAACATGGTGCACCAGGTGGGCAAGAATCGCCGTCTGATAGCCCGAGCCGGTGCCGATTTCCAGCACCCTGGATTCCGGCGTCAGCTCAAGCAGTTCGGTCATGCGCGCAACCATATAAGGCTGCGAAATAGTCTGGCCTGAGCCAATCGGCAGCGCGGTATTTTCCCAGGCTTTGTGTTCAAACGCTTCGTCGACAAATTTTTCCCGCGGCACCTGCGCAATCGCATCAAGGACCTGTTCGTCCTTGATGCCCTGGGCACGAAGCTGTGTGAGAAGGGCTTCTACGCGTTTGCTCACTACCATTGCTCAGCGACTCCCGCTTTGGTTAACCAAGAGGTCACCACGTCATGCGCGCCGTGCGCGGTTAAATCGACGTGCAGCGGCGTTACCGAAACGTAGCCTTCATCTACAGCCGCAAAGTCGGTATCCGGGCCCGCATCGAACTTGTCGCCAGGAGGACCAATCCAGTACAGCGTGTTGCCGCGCGGATCTTCCTGTGGAATGACTTTGTCGGCCGGATGGCGGCTGCCGCAGCGCGTTACCCGAATGCCCTTAATTTCATCAAGCGGCAAATCAGGCACGTTAATATTGAGGATGCGGCTCGTGCGCAGCGGCTCGCGCGACAGGGCGCGCAGAATTGAACAGGTTATAACCGCGGCCGTATCGTAATGCGTATAGCCGTTTAACGAAACGGCCAGCGCCGGAAATCCTAAATGCCGCCCTTCCATCGCAGCGGCAACCGTGCCGGAATAGATAACGTCGTCGCCCAGATTAGGACCCGCGTTGATACCCGCGACGACGACGTCAGGGCGTGGGCGCATCAGAGCGTTAACGCCAAGATAGACGCAGTCTGTCGGGGTGCCCATCTGCACGGAGATATCGCCGTTTGGCAGGGTAAAAGTACGCAGGGAGGATTCGAGCGTCAGCGAGTTCGATGCGCCGCTGCGATTACGGTCTGGGGCCACGACCTGCACCTCAGCAAATTCTCGTAGCCGCTTAGCCAGCGCCTGTATGCCCGGCGCATGGATCCCGTCATCGTTACTCAGCAATATTCGCATAGTCACCCGGCGTGTTCATCAGTTCCCTTACAACGCTGGTGGCGAAGCTCCCGGCCGGCAGCCAAAAGCTCACCTCAACCGTCACATCATCCCACCAGTTCCAACGTAATTCTGCTGGTTTTACCAGCATGGCGCGGCGAGCGGCTTCAACGCGCTCACGAACCAGCAATGCCTGTAAATCTGTCTCCTGTTCGACACAACGCTGTTCAAACTCCAGCGCGGCACCGAGCGTGCCCCACGCGCCATCGCCCGGTAACGGCGCCGTGATCAGCAGTTCGCCGTTATCTATACGTTGTTGTAAAACAGGGAGTTCTTCATTCGTTGCCACAAACCAGCTGCCGCGTCCTGCCAATTGTAGCGCATCGCCATCAACAACTTGATTAAAGTCTGGTTTTTTCAGTCTAAGGCTAACAATTTGATTAAACAACGCGCTGCGGGCCGCCGACAAATAAAAACTGCGTTTATTGCGATCGCGCAACGGAGAATTGTTCTGCGCCCAGCGAAGCGCCTGGTGGAGATTGTTACCGCCGATGCCAAAGCGCTGGCTGCCGAAATAGTTAGGGACGCCGTCTTTTAATATTGCATTAAGCCGCGGCTCCAGCTCTGCACGCTGGCTGACTTCACGCAGCACGAGGGTAAAATTATTTCCCTTCAGCGCGCCGAGGCGCAGCTTGCGCCGATGACGGGCGTATTCCAGCACTTCACAACCTTCCAGGCTGAAGGCGCTCATATCCGGCATCTCTTTTCCCGGCAGACGCACGCAGAACCACTGTTCGGTGACCGCATGTTTGTCCTTCTGTCCGGCAAAGCTTACCTCGCGTGCATGTACTTTAAGAAACTTAGCCAGCGCATCCGCCACAAAACGCGTATTGCAGCCCTTTTTCAGGATGCGCAGCAGCAGGTGTTCACCGTCGCCGTCCGGCCCGAAGCCGAGATCTTCGGTTACGAGGAAATCTTCCGGGCTGGCTTTTATCAGGCCGGTGCCTTCTGGCTTACCGTGCAGCCAGGTCAGGTTGTGCATATCCATTACGCGCGAGCCTTATGCAGTAACGCTACCGCCTCACAGGCGATGCCCTCGCCCCGCCCGGTAAAACCGAGTTTTTCCGTAGTGGTGGCCTTAACGTTTACATCGTCCATGTGGCAGCCGAGATCTTCAGCAATAAATACACGCATCTGTGGGATATGAGGAGCCATTTTTGGCGCCTGGGCGATTATCGTCACGTCCACATTGCCGAGCGTATAGCCTTTGGCCTGAATACGACGCCAGGCTTCGCGCAGCAGCTCGCGGCTGTCCGCGCCTTTGTAAGCCGCGTCGGTATCCGGGAAGAGTTTGCCGATATCGCCAAGCGCTGCGGCACCGAGCAGAGCGTCGGTTAACGCGTGCAGCGCAACATCGCCATCAGAATGGGCCAGTAACCCTTTTTCGAACGGAACACGCACGCCGCCAATGATAATCGGGCCAACGCCGCCAAAAGCGTGTACATCAAAACCATGTCCGATACGCATTATAAATTCTCCGTTTGGGTTAACCGCGTGAGGTAAAACGACGCCAGCGCCAGGTCTTCAGGACGAGTAACTTTTATATTATCGGCACGGGCGCTAATTAATTCCGGATGGAAACCGCAATATTCAAGCGCAGAGGCTTCATCGGTGATGGTTGCTCCCTCGTTCAGGGCGCGAAGCAGGCAGCTACGCAGCAGCTCGAGCGGGAACAGCTGCGGGGTCAGCGCGTGCCAAAGCGCTTCGCGCTCGACGGTATGGGCAATAAGCGGCTTGCCCGGCTCGCCGCGCTTCATCGTATCGCGCACCGGCGCGGCCAGGATGCCGCCCACCTTGCTGCTTTGCGTGATGGCCAGCAAGCGCGCTAAATCATCCTGATGCAGGCAAGGACGCGCTGCATCGTGCACCAGCGCCCATTTAGCGTCTCCTGCGGCCTGCAGGCCTGCAAGCACTGAGTCGGCGCGCAGCCCGCCCCCGGTCACCACTGTGACTTTTGGGTTTGCGGCCAGCGGCAATGAAGCGAACCAGGTATCTTTAGGGCTGATGGCGATGATGACATGGCCGACTCGCGGATGGGCCAGCAGGCTCGCAACAGCATGTTCAAGAATAGTTTTATCGCCGATGTGCAGGTATTGCTTTGGACATTCCGTTTGCATGCGGCTGCCGATCCCGGCCGCCGGCACCACGGCAATTACGTCCGGGGAGGAGTCTGCCATGTATTATCACTTACGCTGATTTATCGATTGTTCTGCGCGGCATTATTGCCTGCGCGCTTAGAGGTGTCAGGCACCAGACGGTAGAAAGTCTCACCGGGTTTGGTCATGCTCAGCTCGTTGCGGGCGCGCTCTTCGATGGCCTCCTGGCCGCCGTTAAGATCGTCAATTTCAGCAAAAAGCTGATCGTTGCGCGCCTTAAGCTTAGCGTTGGTCGCCTGCTGTGCGGCCACGTCTTCATTGACGCGCGTGTAATCATGCACGCCGTTTTTTCCAAACCACAGCGAATACTGCAGCCAGACCAGCAAGGCCAGCAATAGCAGCGTTAGTTTACCCATCCAGCCCCCTGAAAAACGGCACAATCATCCCACAACTTTATGTCGGACTCCACTCGTGCTCTGGCGAGTCGTCGAATTTGCGGCAGAATTTATCACAAATTGCGACGGCATGCGCGCCTGCGGGAGGTTTAGCTGCAGCCGGGAGCGATAAATCCGTTCAGCTTTATCCGCTGACAGAGTTAACCCATCAGCCACATAAATAAAGCGCCGAACATCAGCGCCACGGTCAGCAAGGTTGCCACACAGCTATAATGCAGTCGCCCGCGCGCCAGCGAGTGTAGCGCGATGCCCACGACGACGGCGACAGGCATCAGCGCAAGGAAGAAAGGCCAGGTATAAAGGAAGAAGAATAGCGTATTAGGGCCGTACATCAGGAAGGGAATACCCAGCGCCAGCAGCCACGACAGGAAGCCGATAAACGCCCCTGGCAAAGACCAGGCGGTATCTTCGACTGACGGGCTGGTTTCAGCCTGTGTAATAACTATGTTCGAGCTGTTGCGCATAACGAATCCATTGACCTGAGTGACCAGACGCGGTTATGCGCCTGGTACTGTCTTTAGGATTTGATAATATCGTCACGGCGCAGCAGGTCTAATAATTGCGCAATCAAATTTGTTACCAATTGTTCGCCGTCTAAGTGAATTTCTGGCGTTCGCGGTGGCTCATATACCGAATCGATACCGGTAAAATTGCGCAGCTCGCCGGCGCGCGCTTTTTTGTATAAGCCTTTCGGATCGCGCGCTTCACAAATCTCAAGCGGCGTATCAACGAATACTTCGATAAACCGCCCCTCGCCAATTCGCTCGCGTACCATTTGCCGCTCTGCACGATGCGGGGAGATAAACGCTGTCAGCACAACCAGCCCGGCATCGACCATCAGGCTGGCGACCTCCCCCACGCGACGGATGTTCTCTTTACGATCGTCATCGCTAAAGCCCAAATCGCTGCACAACCCGTGGCGCACGTTATCGCCGTCAAGCAAATAGGTGCTCACGCCCAGCTTATGCAGCGCTTCTTCAAGCGCGCCGGCCACGGTAGATTTACCGGAGCCGGACAAGCCGGTGAACCACAGCACCGCACCGCGATGCTGATGGAGCTGCTCACGCTGGGCTTGCGTGACGGGATGGGGATGCCAGACGACGTTTTCGTCGTGCTCGGCCATTATTTGCCTCCCAGCAAATCACGGGCGCCCCAGTGCGGGAAATGACGACGAACCAGCGCATTCAGCTCCAGCTCAAACGCGCTCCAGGCTGAAGACTCCTGATAAACTCCTTCCTGCGGCTCGCGCACCATACCGGCGCCAACGGTTACGTTGGTCAGCCGATCGATGAAGATCAGCCCGCCGGTGACCGGGTTTTGCTGGTATTTATCCAGCACTAAAGGCTCATCGAAAGTTAAATCAACCAGCCCGATACCATTTAACGGCAGGCTTTCCACCACGCGCTGCGTCAGGGTGTTAATCTCGACCTGATGATGAATGTTATCAACGCGCGCGCGGGTTTTCTTGCCGGCGACCTTGATGTCATAGCTTTGTCCGGGCACCAGCGGCTGTTCCGCCATCCACACCACGTCAACTTTTGCGGTTTGTACCGCCGGATGCGCGTCTTCTGCATCCACTAACAGGTCGCCCCGGCTGATGTCGATTTCGTCTTTCAGCACTAAAGAGATCGCTTCGCCCGCAGCAGCTTGTTGCAAATCTCCATCAAAGGTTACGATTCTCGCCACGGCAGACTCGACGCCAGAAGGTAAAACCTTTACCCGCTGTCCTACTTTGATTGAGCCTGAGGCAAGCGTACCCGCGTAGCCGCGGAAATCCAGATTCGGGCGGTTTACGTACTGAACAGGGAAACGCATCGGCTGCTGTTCAACCAGGCGTTTCACCTCTACCGTCTCCAGAAGCTCAAGCAGCGTCGGCCCTGTGTACCACGGCATATTCGCGCTTTGCGTCGCGACGTTATCGCCTTCAAGCGCGGACAGCGGCACAAAGCGAATATCCAGATCTGCCGGCAGCTGTTCGGCAAACGTCAGGTAATCCTGCTTGATCTGCTCGAATCTCTCTTCATCAAAGCCGACGAGATCCATTTTGTTCACGGCCACAACCAGATGCTTGATCCCCAGCAGCGTGGAGATAAAACTGTGACGGCGAGTCTGATCCAGCACGCTCTTACGCGCATCGATCAGCAGGATCGCCAGTTCGCAGGTTGAAGCGCCGGTGGCCATATTGCGGGTGTACTGCTCGTGTCCCGGCGTGTCGGCGATAATAAACTTACGCTTCTCGGTGGAGAAATAACGGTACGCCACGTCGATGGTAATGCCCTGCTCGCGTTCGGCCTGTAGACCATCTACCAGCAAAGCCAGGTCAAGCTTCTCGCCCTGGGTGCCGTGACGCTTGCTGTCGGTATGCAGGGAAGAAAGCTGATCTTCATAAATCTGACGCGTGTCGTGAAGCAGGCGGCCAATGAGCGTGCTTTTACCGTCATCGACGCTGCCGCAGGTCAGGAAGCGCAGCAGGCTTTTATGTTGCTGAGCGTGCAGATAAGCTTCGACGCCGCCCTGCTCCGCGATTTGTTGTGCAATTGCGTTATTCATGATGCGCTCCTCAGAAGTACCCTTGACGCTTTTTCAGCTCCATCGAACCGGCCTGATCGCGGTCGATCGCCCGTCCCTGACGCTCGCTGGTGGTGGAAACCAGCATCTCTTCGATGATTTCCGGCAGCGTTTGCGCCCCGGATTCAACGGCGCCGGTCAACGGCCAGCAGCCCAGCGTGCGGAAACGGACCATTTTCTGCTCGATAACCTCGCCCGGCTGCAAATCAATGCGGCCATCATCCACCATCAGCAGCATGCCGTCGCGCTCCAGCACCGGACGCGGAGCCGCCAGGTACAGAGGAACAATCTCGATATTTTCCAGATAGATGTACTGCCAGATATCCAGCTCGGTCCAGTTGGAGAGCGGGAACACACGAATGCTTTCGCCTTTGTTAATCTGGCCGTTGTAGTTGTGCCACAGTTCAGGACGCTGGTTTTTTGGGTCCCAGCGGTGGAAGCGGTCGCGGAACGAATAGATACGCTCCTTGGCGCGCGACTTTTCTTCATCACGGCGTGCGCCGCCGAAAGCCGCATCAAAACCGTATTTGCTCAGCGCCTGTTTCAGGCCTTCGGTTTTCATGATGTCCGTGTGCTTGGCGCTGCCGTGAACAAACGGGTTAATGCCCATCGCCACGCCTTCCGGGTTTTTATGCACCAGCAGTTCAAAACCGTAGTTTTTCGCGGTGCGGTCGCGGAATTCGTACATTTCGCGGAATTTCCAGCCGGTATCCACATGCAGCAGCGGGAACGGCAGCGTGCCCGGATAGAAGGCCTTACGAGCCAAATGCAACATCACCGAGGAATCTTTGCCGATCGAGTACATCATCACCGGATTGGCAAATTCGGCGGCGACCTCGCGGATGATATGGATGCTTTCAGCCTCCAGTTGCCGCAGGTGAGTGAGTCGTTTCTGGTCCATAACCTTCCCTTAAAGCTGCGATTGGCACGGCGGGTCATGGCCTGCCGTTTAAATGAAATTAAAAAGGACTATAAGGCGCGGACATATTTCTTATGAAATTACGAATTGGAATGACTAGTTCCGTAAAGGAATAACGCCATCGCTTTGCAAATCACAAAATGTGCTTAACGGGCTATTTATCGGGGCTTTAAGAGTATTTGGAATTGTGTAACATCCGTCACAGTTTCATACTACGCAGGCAAAAAACTACCGATAATAAAAAGGACTCACTATGTTTTCCGCAGCGCGCCGCTGTGCTGTTTGCATGGCGCTTGGCGTAGGTTTCACATTTTCCGTATGGGCGGCTCCCGCACGCCTGGGTGAAACAGCTGATTTACAGACTCGCCATATCGCCACCGTATTTCCCGGGCGAATGACCGGCAGCCCGGCCGAAATGTTAGCCGCAGATTACCTTCAGCAGCAGTTCGCTCTTTATGGCTATCAAAGCGACATCCGCCGTTTTAATACGCGCTATCTCTACACCACCAAAGACGGCCATCAGAACTGGCACAACGTCAGCGCAAGCCAGGTGATTGCCGCGCGCGAAGGTAAAGTTCCGCAGCAGATTATTATCATGGCGCATCTGGACACCTATACGCCGTTAACCGACAACGACGTAAACGCCAACCTCGGCGGATTGACGCTGCAGGGCGTGGATGACAACGCATCCGGCCTTGGCGTCATGCTGGAGCTGGCGCAGCGACTGAAAACGGTGCCGACGCGCTACGGCATCCGTTTTATCGCCACCAGCGGCGAAGAGCTTGGCTCGCTCGGCGCGGAGAATGTTCTCAAACGCATGAGCGAGAGCGAAAAGAAAAACACCCTGCTGGTGATTAACCTCGATAGCCTGATTACGGGCGATAAGCTCTATTTTAACAGCGGAAAATCGACCCCGGCGGCGGTGCGCAAGCTCACCCGCGATCGGGCGCTGAAGCTCGCTCATCAGTTGGGCATTCAGGCCGCGATAAATCCAGGGCTGAATGCTAAATATCCGAAAGGCACAGGCTGCTGTAACGATGCCGAGCCTTTTGACAAAGCGGGAATACCGGTGCTGTCTGTAGAAGCGACCAACTGGTCGCTGGGTGAAAAAGATGGTTTTCAGCAGCGCGCCAAAAACAAAGCGTTCCCGCATGGAAAAAGCTGGCATCAGGCAGCTCTCGATAATCAGCCGTACCTGGATAAATGGCTACCGGGACGCATTGAGAAACGCAGCCACGACGTGGTGCGCGTGATGTTGCCGCTGGTGAAAGAACTGGCTAAAGCGGGGAAATAAACCCGATCCCGACGGACGGTAGGGACCAGGTTAACTTTATTCGTGCAGGCCGCACTCGCGCTTCAGACCAAAGAAGCGCGTCTCCTCTTCCGCCATACCCGGCTCCCACTTGCGCGTGGTGTGGGTATCGCCGACCGACAGATAGCCCTGATCCCACAGCGGATGGTATTTCAGGCCATGTTCGGTGAGATACTGGTAAACCTTGCGGTTGTCCCAGTCGATGATCGGCAGGATCTTAAACACGCCGCGCTGAATCGCCAGCACCGGCAGATTCGCCCGGCTGCCGGACTGCTCACGACGCAGACCTGCAAACCAGGTCTGTCCGCCCAGCTCCTGCAACGCGCGGTTCATCGGTTCAACTTTATTGATCTCGTTGTATTTCTCGATGCCCTCAACGCCCTGTTCCCACAGCCTGCCGTAGCGCGCCTCCTGCCATGCCGCGCTTTCCTTCGCGCTGAACACCTTCAGATTCAGCTTCAGCCTGTCCGTCAGCTCATCAATAAAGCGATAGGTTTCCGGGAACAAATAGCCGGTATCGGTAAGGATCACCGGGATATCCGGGCGCAGTTGGTTAACCAGATGCAGGCTCACCGCCGCCTGGATACCAAAGCTTGAAGACAACACAAACTCGCCGGGCAGATTATCCAGCGCCCAGGCCACGCGCTCCTGAGCGCTGAGCTTTTCGAGCTGCGCGTTTGCCTCGGCCAGCGCCATCACGCGCTCGACCTTCGGTAACTCGTTCAGTGCTTTTAGATCGAGTACGGACATACGTTCCTCGCTTGTTGGTGAACAAGTGGTGGACGGGCGCTGACGCTTATCCACCCGACAGGTTCTCGCAGGGCGGGTAAGCGAATGCGCCACCCGCCATCAAATTTTTACTCCCAAAAATCACGGGCCGGATCGAGCACAGGTCGGACAATCCCGGCGCGGATAGTGAAATCGCCAAAGCCCTCATCGGCTTCACGCTCTTTTGACCAGCGGCCCACCAGCTCATCAATCGATGCCAGAATCTCCGGTTCGGTAATATTTTCACGGTACATGCGCGGAATACGCGTGCCGATGCGGTTCCCGCCGATATGCAGGTTGTAGCGGCCGGGCGCTTTGCCCACCAGGCCGATTTCCGCCAGCATTGAGCGGCCGCAGCCGTTCGGACAGCCGGTTACACGCAGGACGATGTTTTCCTCGCCCACGTGATGCTTTTCCATCACCGCTTCAACTTTGGTCACAAACTGCGGCAGGAAGCGTTCCGCTTCGGCCATCGCCAGCGGGCAGGTCGGGAACGACACACAGGCCATGGAGTTTTCACGCTGCGGTTTTACCGCGTGCATCAGCCCATGATCTTTAGCGATCTTCTCGATTTTCGCCTTTTCGCTTGCCGGCACGCCCGCCACGATCAGGTTCTGGTTGGCGGTCAGGCGGAAATCGCCCTGGTGGATCTTCGCGATCTCCAGCAGGCCCGTTTTCAATGGACGGCCTGGATAATCCAGAATACGACCGTTTTCGATAAACAGCGTCAGGTGCCATTTGTCGTCGATGCCTTTTACCCAGCCGATGCGATCGCCGCGGCCGGTGAATTCGTAAGGGCGGATCGGCTCAAATTTAATGCCGGCGCGACGTTCGACTTCCGCTTTAAATACGTCCACGCCAACACGCTCAAGGGTGTATTTGGTCTTGGCGTTTTTACGATCGGTACGGTTGCCCCAGTCGCGCTGCGTGGTGACAACGGCTTCCGCTACGGCCAGCGTGTGCTCAAGCGGGATATAGCCAAACTCGCTTGCGGTACGGGCGTAGGTCGCTTTGTTGCCGTGCTCAATGGACAGGCCGCCGCCCACCAGCAGGTTGAAGCCCACCAGCTTGCCCTCTTTGGCAATCGCGATGAAGTTCATGTCGTTGGCGTGCAGATCGACGTCGTTCTGCGGCGGCACCACAACCGTAGTTTTAAACTTACGCGGCAGGTAGGTCGCGCCCAGGATCGGCTCTTCGTCGGTTGTCGCAACCTTCTCCTGATCCCACCAGATCTCGGCGTAGGCACGGGTGCGCGGCAGCAGATGCTCCGAGAGTTTCTTCGCCCACTCGTACGCTTCCTGGTGCAGCCGGGACTCGACCGGGTTTGAAGTGCACAGCACGTTACGGTTCATGTCGTTGGCGGTCGCCAGCGCGTCCAGACCCACCTCGTGCAGCATCTCATGGGCCGGCTTCACGTTCTTTTTCAGAATGCCATGGAACTGGAAGGTCTGGCGGTTCGTCAGACGAATGCTGCCGTAGATGGTTTTGTCTTCGGCAAATTTATCAATGGCGCGCCACTGCTGCGTGGTGATAATGCCGCCCGGCAGGCGGCAGCGCAGCAACATCGCGTGACGCGGCTCCAGCTTCTGCGCGGCGCGCTCGGCGCGGATATCGCGATCGTCCTGCTGATACATGCCGTGAAAGCGGATAAGCAGAAAGTTGTCGCCCTTAAAGCCACCGGACAGCCCGTCCTGTAAATCTTCTTTAATGGTGCCGCGCAGGAAATTACTTTCACGCTTCATGCGCTCGGCATCAGACAGTTTTCCTTCAACCACTAACGGTCCAGGGTGTTTTTCGCTCATTAGTAGACATCTCGCTGATAACGGCGCTCAATGCGCAGCTCACTTAAAAATTCATCTGCCGACTCGAGGTCCATACCACCGAACTCGGCTACCACTTCCAGTAATGCCTGCTCAACGTCTTTCGCCATGCGATTGGCGTCGCCGCAGACATAAATGTGGGCGCCTTCGTTAATCCAGCTCCACAGTTCCGCGCCTTTTTCGCGCAGCTTATCCTGTACGTATATTTTATGTTGCTGGTCGCGGGACCAGGCGAGATCGATATTCGTCAGCAGGCCTTCTTTGACATAGCGCTGCCATTCCACCTGGTAGAGGAAGTCTTCGGTAAAGTGCGGGTTGCCGAAGAACAGCCAGTTTTTGCCCGTTGCGCCGTCGTTTTCACGCTGCTGCATAAAGGCGCGGAACGGCGCAATGCCGGTGCCCGGGCCAATCATAATCACCGGGGTTTCCGGGTTAGCCGGCAGGCGGAAGTTATCGTTATGTTCGATGAACACTCGCACTTCGCTATCCTCGACAAGCCTGTCGGCCAGGAAACCTGAAGCGCCGCCGGTGCGGGCCCGGCCTTCTATGTCGTAGCGCACAACGCCGACGGTAATATGCACTTCGCTTTCGGCCTCCGCCTGCGAAGAAGCGATGGAATAGAGACGAGGCGTGAGCGGGCGCAGCAGCTCAAGCAGCTGCTGCGCGGTTAATTCAGACGGGGCGTAACGCACCATATCGACAATCGGCGTGTTCTGGGCAAAGTGCTGCAGCCTGGTTTTATCGCCCGCCAGATCCAAAAGCGCCGCGCTGCGGGTAAGCTGGGCATATTTCTCAACGATGGTTGTGGTGTTCACCGTCAGTTCGAAATGCCACTCTAACGCTTCGCTTAGCGGCAGCGTTTTTCCCTCGACGGTCACGCTTTCGTCACCCTTTAGCCACAGCAGTTCCACCAGCTCTTTTACCAGAGCAGGATCGTTCTGATACCAGACGCCGAGCGCATCGCCAGGCTGGTAGCGCAGGCCCGAATCACCGAGGTCGATTTCAAAATGGCGCACGTCTTTTTCAGAGTCGCGTCCGGTGATTTTCTGGTTAACCGCAAGCGTCGCCGTCAGCGGCGCTTCTTTGGTGTACGGGCTGGTGAAGACTTCGTTTACCACGCCGGTTGCGGTGACCGCCGCCTGGGCTGGCGTTTCTGCCGGCACGCGCGATTTCAGCAGCTCAACGATTTTACCGCGCCACGCCTGGGCCGCGGGCTGAAACTCCACGTCGGCATCTGCGCGATCCAGCAGGCGAACGCCGCCCAGCTCCGCGAGTTTAGTATCGAAATCTTTACCGGACTGGCAGAAAAACTCGTAGGACGTATCGCCAAGGCTGAACACGGCAAACGCCGTATCGGTAAGTTTTGGCGCTTTTTTCGAGAACAGGAACTTGTGCAGCGCCACCGCCTCTTCTGGCGGTTCGCCTTCACCCTGGGTGGAAGTCACGACAATCAGCAGTTTTTCCTGAGCGATCTGCTTGAATTTATAGTCGCCCGCGTTGACCAGGTTGACGTTCAGCTTTGCCGCCAGCAGATCGTCCCGCAGTTGCTCGCTAACGCGACGCGCATTGCCGGTCTGGGAGGCGGAAAGCAAAGTGATAACCGGCACTTCAGCCGCAGGCGGCTGCGCTGTAGCCACCGCGCCAGGCTGTTGATTAATCATTCCCCAGAAGTAGCCGGACAGCCAGGCCAGTTGAGTCTGTGAGAAGTCGGTTGTTGCCGCCTGGAGGCGTGCCAGTTGCTCCGGGGTAAGCGGCAGCAAAGCGGTCGGTGGGGCCTGAGTTGTCATGCTTGATTAGATTCCAGTAGCAAAGGGTGCCGTTTTTAACGTTCAACGGTAAAAAGCATTCATGGGGTAAGGTTAACCAGCTGGATAATAACAATTAAAGAAGGGATGGAAATAACAAATAACCAAAATGACTAACCGCTTTTTCGGGTAATACATAACATCAAAATAGATTAATCAACTAATTGATATTAAACAAATTAATTTCAAAAAAGCGATAGTCGCCGTCGGCAGGACAAAGATGACCGCTTTAGTTAATGCGTAAAATAATGGATTCCGGTACTATGCGGCGGTTTTTCGCCCTACTGAGACTGCAACAATGGCAACCACCCTGTTTAAAGATTTTACCTTCGAAGCCGCTCACCGCCTGCCGCACGTGCCGGAAGGCCATAAGTGCGGTCGCCTGCATGGCCACTCGTTTATGGTGCGCCTGGAAATTACCGGCGAGGTCGATGCGTATACGGGCTGGATTATGGATTTTTCCGAACTGAAGGCGGCGTTTAAGCCCACTTACGACAGGCTGGATCATTACTATCTGAATGATATTCCGGGCCTTGAGAATCCAACCAGCGAAGTGCTGGCAAAATGGATTTGGGATGAGATGAAACCGCTTGTGCCGCTTCTTAGCGCGGTGATGGTGAAAGAAACCTGTACCGCAGGCTGCGTTTATAAAGGTTAAAAAAAGGCACCGGAAGGTGCCTTCAGATTGATGGCCTCCCCGAAAACACGGTTTTCGGGGGTTTGGGGTAAACCAGCAGATATGATCCTTTATTTTTAAAAGTACCGGCAAAGTAACTTTTAACATCTGAGAAATTTATCAGCTGAATCAAGGCACCTTCCGGTGCCTTTTTACTAGGCGATATTCAGGTACTTATGCGTCTGCATCGAAAGCCGCCAGTTGCGGGCGATACAGGTTTCAATGCACAGACGGGTGGCGTCTTCTTTCTGGCTGATGGGCTGCAGCGCGATAATGCGATTTTTGTCGTCATGCAGCGTTCTTAGCAGCTCGTCTAACGCCTCGATGTCGCGCATGCGCCCAACGGGATGTTTGATTTCGTCCGCTCTTTCCAGCGCCTGAGGAAGGATGTCGTAGCCGCCGCGCATATTCACCTTCGGCGACACCGTAACCCACGTCGCCGCCGTGCAGCGGACGTCATGCGTGCCGCTGGTTTCAATCTGGCAGCTAAAGCCGTGGTGCTCCAGCAGCGTCGTTAAAGGTTGGAGATCGTGGATACAGGGCTCGCCGCCGGTGATGACTACGTGGCGGGCGGTATAGCCCTGGCGCTGCATCACGGCCAGCAAATCTTCCGGGCCTGCCGCGCCCCATTTATCGCTCTCTTTGGTTTTGGCCAGAATGCTGAACAGAGACACTTCACGATCCGCGAGTTTATCCCAGGTGTGTTTGGTATCGCACCACGCGCAGCCCACCGGGCAGCCCTGCAGGCGAATAAAGACGGCGGGCACACCGGTAAAATAGCCCTCCCCTTGCAGGGTCTGGAACATCTCGTTAATCGGGTACTGCATAATTATCTCTGGAATAGTCGTAAAGATTAATTATCGCAGAACTGGCGGCTGAGATCATGTTTAAAGGGGTGGCCGGCTCAATCGGGGGGCGATCGAGCCGGCCACGCCATGATTACTCTGAGGTAACCATGGCGTTTACGAAGCGGCGTGTTATCTGCTGCGGACGGGTTATCGCCCCGCCGACCACCACCGCATGAGCGCCCAGCTCCAGGCAACGTGCCGCCATTGCAGGCGTTTCCACATTGCCTTCCGCAATCACCGGCACCTTAACCGCAGCCAGGACATCGCGCAGGAACTGACAATCGTTGTTCGCCAGTATTTGCCCTTTAGTTTCCGTGGTGTAGCCGTGCAGCGTGGTGCCAACGCAGTCAAAACCGATTTCTGCGGCGTAGCGCGCTTCATCAACCGTGGCGATATCTGCCATCAGCAACAGCTCCGGATAACGCTTACGCACCGCTTCGACCAGCCCGCGCAAATCCAGATCGCCCGGGCGTTTATGGCCCGTAGCATCCATCGCAATCATTGCCGGGTTGACCGCCATCAGCTCATCCACCTCTTTAAGGGTTGCCGTGATGTAAACATCGCTGCCCGGATAGTCGCGTTTGATGATGGCGATAACGGGAAGATCGACAAGCTCCATAATGGTTTTTACGTCGATCAGGCTGTTGGCGCGAATCGCCGATGCGCCTCCCTGAGCGGCGGCCAGCGCCATACGCGACATGATAAACGGGCTATGCAGCGGTTCGTTATCCAGCGCCTGGCAGGAGACGATGAGCTTTCCCTCAATTTGCGACAGCATGGAAGGTTTCATGGGGCAAGGATCTCCTCTACTTCATTTTTGATAATGGTTACATGCGGGCCATAAATCACCTGCACGCCGTTCCCACGGCGGATCACCGCTCGCGCGCCGGTTTCTTTTAGCAAAGCTTCGTCGATAAGCGTGCCGTCATGCAACGTGACGCGTAGCCGTGTGGCGCAGCAATCCAGCTCAGCAATATTCTCTTTACCGCCCAGCGCTATGATGACCTGCACAGGACGTTCGCCCGCGGCAACCTGTACGCTTTCAGCGGTGACCTCTTCACGACCGGGCGTTTTAAAGTTGAAGCGCGTAATAACAAAGCGGAAGGTGAAGTAATAAAGGAAGAACCACGGAATACCGACCAGCGGCACAAACATCCAGTTGGTCTTCGCTTCGCCCTGCAGCACGCCAAACAGAATAAAGTCGATAAAGCCGCCGGAGAACGTCTGGCCGATGGTGATGTGCAGAATATGCGCCAGCATAAAGGCCAGCCCGTCAAACGCCGCGTGAATCACGTACAGCACCGGGGCGATAAACAGGAACGAGAACTCAATCGGCTCGGTGATTCCGGTAAGGAAAGAGGTCAGCGCCGCGGAGATCAACAGCCCGGCCACCCGCTTACGGTTTTCCGGCTTAGCCATGTGATACATCGCAAGACAGGCGCCAGGCAGGCCAAACATCATGGTGATAAAGCGGCCGGACATAAAGCGCGCGGTGCCGATATAAAACTGCTGGGTATTCGGATCGCCAAGCTGGGCGAAGAAAATACGCTGTGTGCCTTCCACCAGCTGGCCGTTAATCATCTCGCTGCCGCCAAGCGCGGTGGTCCAGAAAGGTAAATAGAAGATATGGTGCAGGCCGAACGGGCCGAGCATACGCAGCACAAATCCGTAGATAAAGGTGCCAAAGTAGCCGGTGGCGTCCACCAGACCGCCCATGCCGAAAATGAGCTTCTGGAAATGCGGCCAGACCACGGTCATTACCGCGCCGACCAGAATCGCCGCCAGCGAGCTGACTATCGGCACAAAACGCGATCCGCCAAAGAAGCCGAGGGACTGGGGCAGCGCGATCTTGTTATAGCGATTATGCAAAAGCGACGTGACGAGACCGATAACAACCCCGCCGAACACGCCGGTTTCAAGCGTCTGCGTGCCAAGCGCCATTCCCTGCCCCACCGCGCCGGGATTCGTCGTCGCCAGCACGCCGCTCAGCGTCAGCAGCGCATTAATGGTTGCGTTCATCACCAGATAAGCCAGCAGCGAGGCCAGTCCCGCGGTGCCCTTATCGCCTTTCGCCAGCCCTACCGCGACGCCAACCGCAAACAGAACCGCGAGGTTGGCAAACACAATCGACCCGGCGCTTGCCATGATGGTGAAAATACCCTGCAGCCATGCAACGTCAAGGAAAGGGTAAGCCGTAATGGTGTTGGGATTGGACAACGCGCCGCCGATGCCCAGCAGCAGACCCGCCGCAGGCAGCACCGCGACCGGCAGCATAAAGGATTTTCCAAACCGCTGGGCCTTCTCGAACCAGGCCCCTGATGATGCGCCGCTGAATAGTGACATAAATTTTCTCCCCGCCCTTCTGTTGTGGTGAAAATTTTTACCATAATAAACTCATAGTCATGAAAATTTCCACCATCATTACGATCGCGATCACATTTAATCGAATCTGCTGGCACAGCACGGGGCCTTTCCGCCACACTAGGCGCAGTTTGAACAGGAAGCGGAATGGGTTCGATGACGGAAAATGAAAATATATTGCTGCACCTGCGCCAGGGCCTTCCGGGCTACAGCCCAACGCTGCAAAAGCTCGGGGATTTTATCCTTGCCCAGCCGCAGAAGGTGCTGTACCTGACGATCACCGAGCTGGCGCGGGAAAGCGAAACCAGCGAGGCAAGCGTTACCCGCCTGTGCCGCCATTTAAGCTGTAAGGGCTATACCGAGTTCAAAATGGCGGTAGCGCTGGATATTCAGCAAAACCAGCCCGCCGCTGCGGTCAGCGAAGACAGTATTGACGAGCTGGTTGAAGAGTCCGTGCAGGCGCTGCGGGATACCGGAAAACTCATCAACCGCGATGTGCTTAAGCAGGCGGGACTTGCGCTGCACGAGGCGACATCCGTGCAGATTTACGGCGTTGCCGCCAGCGCAATCATGGGCGATTACCTGCACTATAAGCTGCTGCGCCTGGGCAAGTCAGCTCAGCTTTTCAGCGACATGCACCGTGCGGCGATGAATGCCGCTACGCTTGGCGAGCGTGATCTGGTGGTGGCGATCTCCAGTTCCGGTTCGACGAAGGATCTACTGCATGTGGTGAAGCTCGCCAAAAAGCGCAGCGCGCGCGTGCTGCTGCTGAGCAATACGCTTCGCAGCCCTCTGGCCGATCTTGCCGACTTTCTGCTGGTGGCGGCCAAGCCCGAAGGTCCGCTCAGCGCAGGCTCGCTGAACGCTAAAGTTGGCGCGATGCTGCTGGCTGAAGTGCTGATCGGGGAGCTGCTCTCCCACGATAGCCGCTATGCCTCAGCAAGCCAGCAGACCGCGAGCGCAACCTTACCGCTGCTTATCTGAAACGGCCGGGAAAGCGCGGTCACCATCGGTTGTTCGGTACGGTTTATTTTTTCGCTTTAAAATCGATGACCATCCGGCCTTTGATTTTGCCGCTTTCCATTTCGTGAAAGATATCGTTGATATCCTCAAGCGGACGCAGAGTGACTTTCGGCGTAACTTTGCCTTCCGCGGCGAACTGGAAAGCTTCGGCCAGATCCTGACGCGTGCCGACCAGCGAACCGACAACCTCAATGCCGTCTAACACCAGGCGTGGAATATTCAGGCTCATGGACTCCGACGGCAGACCGACCGCGACAATACGCCCTCCGGCGCGCACGGCGTCAACGGCTGAGTTAAATGCGGCTTTCGCCACCGCTGTAACTACCGCGGCATGAGCGCCGCCGGTTTTTTCCTGGATAATTTTCGCCGCATCTTCACTGCGTGAGTTAATCACCAGATCCGCCCCGCTCTCTTTAGCGAAGTCGAGCTGCGCATCGTTAACGTCGATGGCGATGACTTTAGCATTGAAGACGTTTTTAGCGTACTGCAGCGCAAGGTTACCAAGACCGCCCAGGCCATAGATGGCAATCCACTGGCCTGGTTTGATGTTGGCAACCTTCACGGCTTTGTACGTTGTCACGCCCGCACAGGTCACGCTGCTGGCCGCGGCGGATTCAAGACCATCCGGGACCTTTACCGCATAATCAGCGACCACAATGCACTCTTCCGCCATGCCGCCGTCTACGGTATAGCCTGCGTTAGTCACGCTGCGGCACAAGGTTTCATTGCCGCTATTGCAGTATTCGCAGTGGCCGCAGCCACGATAGAACCACGCGACGCTTGCGCGGTCGCCCACTTTCAGCGATGTCACGCCCGGCCCAATTGATTTAACAACGCCGATGCCTTCATGCCCAAGCGTAGTCCCTGTTACGTCGCCAAAATCGCCGTTTTTCACGTGCAAATCGGTGTGGCAAACGCCGCAGCACTCCATCGCCAGCAGCGCTTCGCCGTATGCCAGCTCGCGCACAGATTTATCAACAATATCAACAGAATGCTCTTTTGTAACGACAGCAGCTTTCATGGCGATCTCCCACTCTACGGTTAATGACCTTATTAGCCTGGATGACCCTATCCGGACGCGCAACTATTCAGCACGGATAAGGCATAGGTCGGGAGACCATGAAAATAGTGGACGTAAAAAAACCCGCCGAAGCGGGTTTTTATCAGAACCTAAAGCGACAGTAAGAAATTACTGGCCTTTAACTTCTTTCAGACCGTTGAACGGTGCTGCATCACCCAGCGCTTCTTCGATACGAATCAGCTGGTTGTATTTAGCAACGCGGTCAGAACGGCTCATAGAACCAGTTTTGATCTGGCCTGCAGCGGTACCCACGGCCAGGTCGGCGATGGTAGCGTCTTCAGTTTCGCCGGAACGGTGAGAGATAACCGCGGTGTAGCCAGCGTCTTTCGCCATTTTGATCGCAGCCAGAGTTTCGGTCAGAGAACCAATCTGGTTGAATTTGATCAGGATGGAGTTAGCGATGCCTTTTTCGATACCTTCTTTCAGGATCTTAGTGTTGGTTACGAACAGGTCATCACCAACCAGCTGCAGCTTGTCGCCCAGTACTTTGGTCTGGTATGCGAAACCGTCCCAGTCAGACTCGTCCAGACCGTCTTCGATAGAAACGATTGGGTACTGTTTGGTCAGCTCTTCCAGGAAGTGGGTGAACTCTTCAGAGGTGAAAGCTTTGTTGCCTTCGCCGGCCAGAACGTATTTACCGTCTTTGTAGAATTCGGAAGCCGCGCAGTCCATAGCCAGAGTAACGTCTTTACCCAGCTCGTAGCCTGCGGCTTTAACCGCTTCAGCGATAACGGCCAGCGCTTCTGCGTTGGAACCCAGGTTAGGCGCGTAGCCGCCTTCGTCACCAACAGCGGTGCTCATGCCTTTAGATTTCAGAACTTTAGCCAGGTTGTGGAACACTTCAGAACCGATACGGATCGCTTCTTTCAGGGTTTTCGCGCCAACAGGCTGGATCATGAATTCCTGGATGTCGACGTTGTTGTCGGCATGTTCGCCGCCGTTGATGATGTTCATCATAGGCAGTGGCATAGAATATTTGCCCGGCGTGCCGTTCAGTTCAGCGATGTGCGCGTACAGCGGCAGGCCTTTAGAGGCGGCAGCGGCTTTAGCAGCAGCCAGAGAAACGGCCAGGATGGCGTTTGCACCGAAGTTAGATTTGTTTTCAGTACCGTCGAGATCGATCATGATCTTGTCGATGTTAGCCTGGTCTTTCGCATCTTTACCCATAACCGCCTGAGCGATTGGGCCGTTTACAGCGGCAACGGCTTTAGTTACGCCTTTACCCATGTAACGAGATTTGTCGCCATCGCGCAGTTCCAGCGCTTCGCGGGAACCAGTTGAAGCGCCTGATGGTGCTGCAGCCATACCAACGAAACCACCTTCCAGGTGAACTTCAGCTTCAACAGTCGGGTTACCACGGGAGTCGATGATTTCACGACCGATGACTTTAACGATTTTGGACATTAGGTTTTCCTCAGTACAAGTTAAACTAAAACTCCAGACAAACAACGCGCGAAATGTCGCGCGTTGCCGTTCTAACTTTGCTTACTTCGCCTGGCGCTTCTGGTATTCGCCGGCGGCTTTTACAAAGCCTGCAAACAGCGGATGCCCATCGCGCGGGGTGGAAGTAAATTCCGGGTGGAACTGGCAGGCGACAAACCACGGGTGATTTGGCACCTCGATAATTTCTACCAGCTGATCGTCACCGGAGCGGCCCGCCACTTTCAGACCCGCAGCTTCAATCTGCTTCAACAGCATATTGTTGACTTCATAGCGGTGACGATGACGCTCAACGATAGTCGGCTCACCGTACATCTGGCGCACCAGAGTATCGTCAGTAAGCTGACACTGTTGGCCGCCAAGACGCATGGTGCCGCCCAGATCGCTCTTCTCGGTACGTACTTCGACGTTACCTTCTTCGTCACGCCACTCGGTGATTAAGGCGACCACCGGGTATTTACAGTCTGGCACAAATTCCGTTGAGTTGGCGTTAGCCATACCCGCCACGTTACGCGCGAATTCGATCAGCGCAACCTGCATACCTAAGCAGATACCCAGATATGGAATATTGTTTTCACGAGCGTAGCGCGCGGTGGCGATTTTGCCTTCCACGCCGCGATAGCCGAAGCCGCCCGGGATCAGGATGGCGTCCAGACCTTTAAGCAACTCTTCGCCGCGCGTTTCAACATCCTGCGAATCAATCAGCTTGATGTTGACGGTCAGACGGTTTTTCAGACCACCGTGTTTCAGCGCTTCAATCACAGATTTGTAGGCATCCGGCAGTTCAATATACTTGCCGACCATGCCAATCGTGATTTCGCCCGTTGGATTCGCTTCTTCGTAGATAACCTGTTCCCATTCGCCCAGGTTGGCTTCAGGAACGTTTAAGCTGAATCGTTTACAAATATAATCGTCCAGCCCCTGTGATTTCAACAGGCCCGGAATTTTATAGATAGAATCGACGTCTTTCAGAGAAATAACCGCTTTCTCCGGGACGTTACAGAACAATGCAATTTTTGCACGTTCATTCGCCGGCACGACGCGATCGGAGCGGCAGATCAACACATCCGGCTGAATACCTATAGAAAGCAGTTCTTTAACGGAGTGCTGCGTCGGTTTGGTTTTCACCTCGCCGGCGGCGGCCATATACGGCACCAGCGTCAGGTGCATGTACAGCGTGTGCTCGCGGCCCACTTCTACCGCCATCTGGCGAATCGCTTCGAGGAACGGCAGGGATTCGATATCGCCTACGGTACCGCCGATTTCGACCAGCACGACATCGTAGCCTTCGCCACCTTCAAGGATGCGTTCTTTGATAGCGTTGGTGATGTGCGGAATAACCTGCACGGTGGCGCCCAGATAGTCGCCACGGCGTTCTTTACGCAGGACTTCGGAGTAGATACGCCCCGTGGTGAAGTTGTTACGACGCGTCATTTTATTACGGATGAAGCGCTCGTAGTGACCCAAATCCAGATCGGTTTCAGCGCCGTCTTCGGTAACGAACACTTCCCCATGTTGAATAGGGCTCATGGTACCCGGATCGACGTTGATGTACGGATCGAGCTTCATGATGGATACGTTGAGGCCACGGGCTTCGAGAATAGCTGCGAGGGAGGCTGCGGCAATGCCTTTACCCAGAGAGGAAACGACCCCGCCGGTCACAAAAATATAGTTCGTTGTCATGCTGAACCTGAGAAGTTAGGTTTAAAGACGATGGAATAACCAGGACGGGAAAGCAGTATACCCGAACAGGATGGGCGCCACAAACTTTCATTCTTCACCCGCCAGCCTGACCTCGCGCTTTGTCAGGCCAGAGAAAATAGCGGGTCTGGCAGAAATGTTTTTGACGCAAATCAAGCGCTTGTTAAATTGAAATTGTCATAAAACGCGCTTTATCGCAAAAACGCGTTAGATTTCAGTTTCCTGGCGTTTAACCTGCTGCCAGGCATTCTCCATCTGTTCGAGGGTTGCCTGCGGCATTTCCAGGCCCTGCGCCGCAATAATGCTTTCTACCTGGCGGAAACGGCGTTCAAATTTCCGGTTAGCTTTTTGCAACGCGACCTCAGCTTTGGTCCCTAAATGGCGCGCCAGATTTACCGTGGCAAACAGCAGATCGCCCACCTCCTCTTCAAGCTTCGCTTCATCAACAACGGCCTGCTGCGCCTCGTGCATCACCTCGTCGATCTCTTCATGCACTTTTTCCAGCACCGGGCCGAGAGAATCCCAGTCGAAGCCGACGGACGAACAGCGCTTCTGAATTTTATGCGCGCGCATTAAAGCGGGCAGCGCTTCGGGAATATCATCCAGCGCGGAATGCTGCTCTTTTTCAGCACGCTCAGCGGTTTTGATTTGTTCCCACTTCGCCAGCACTTCCGTACTGGTGCCGGCGTCGCCGTCAGCGAAAATATGCGGGTGTCGGCGTTCCAGCTTGTCGCTGATGGCCGAGCAGATATCGTCAAAATTGAACCGGCCTTCTTCCTGCGCCATCTGCGCGTAAAACACGACCTGGAACAGCAGGTCGCCCAGTTCGCCGCGCAGGTCGTCGAAATCTTCGCGATTGATGGCATCCAGCACCTCGTAGGTTTCTTCCAGCGTGTATGGCGCGATGGTGGCGAAGGTTTGCTCGCGGTCCCACGAACAGCCGTTTTCCGGGTCGCGCAGGCGTTTCATGATGTCCAGCAGGCGGGTGATCTGGTTCAATGTCGATCCTGTATGTTGTACGTGGGGTGGATAAGCGAAGCGCCAGCCACCAGATAATGTCGGATGGCGCTCACGCTTATCCGACCTACAAGGCCACAGACCATAAAAATCAGCCGTGCAGCCGCTTCGCATCGATAAGTATGTTGTGCGTAGGGTGGATAAGCGAAGCGCCATCCACCAGATAATGTCGGATGGCGCTCACGCTTATCCGACCTACAAGGTCACAGACCATAAAAATCCGCCGTGCAGCCGCTTCGCATCGATAAGTATGTTGTGCGTAGGGTGGATAAGCGAAGCGCCATCCACCAGATAATATCGGATGGCGCTCGCGCTTATCCGACCTGCAAGGCCACAGACCGTAAAAATCAGCCGTGCAGCCGCTTCGCATCGATAATATCCGGCACCTGATTCAGCTTGCCGAGCACGCGGCCCAGCACCTGCAGGTTGTAGATTTCAATATTCATGTCGATGGTGGCCAGCTGCTGTCTGGTGTCGCTGCGGCTCGCCACCCCCAGCACGTTTACCTTCTCATTCGCCAGAATAGTGGTGATATCGCGCAGCAGCCCGCTGCGATCGTTTGCCGTCACGCGAACCACCAGCGAGTAGCCGCTGGAGTAGCTTTCGCCCCAGACGGCGTCGACGATGCGTTCCGGCGCGTGGGATTGCAGATCGGCAAGCTGGTCGCAGTCCGCCCGGTGAATGGAGATCCCGCGCCCCTGGGTAATAAAACCGATGATTGCATCCCCTGGAATGGGCTGGCAGCAGCGCGCAATGTGGTGCATCAGATTACCCACGCCTTCAACCACCACGCGGCCATTGTCTTTGCTGCGTGACTGCGGCGCGTAGGTCTTCTGTTTTAGCTGGCGCAGCGCCTGCTCGTCCTGTTCGGCGGCGGTCGGTTTGTTAAACTGCGCCTGCAGGAAGTTGCTCATCTGGTTAAGACGGATATCGCCGCCGCCTATCGCCGCCAGCAGCTCGTCGATTTCATTGAAGTTATAGCGCGGCAGCAGGTGTTTTTCCGCCTCTTTCAGGCTGATGCCCAGGCGTTCGATTTCATCGTCCAGAATCTGACGCCCCGCGAGGATATTTTTGTCGCGATCCTGTTTACGGAACCAGTTGTGAATTTTGGCGCGCCCGCGGCTGGTGGTAACGTAGCCGAGGTTCGGGTTCAGCCAGTCGCGGCTTGGGTTCGGCTGTTTCTGAGTGATGATTTCAATCTGATCGCCCATCTGCAGCTGGTAGGTAAAAGGCACGATACGCCCGCCAATTTTTGCGCCTATGCAGCGATGTCCGACATCGCTGTGGATATGGTAGGCAAAATCGAGCGGCGTGGAGCCCGCGGGTAAATCCACCACGTCGCCTTTTGGCGTAAACACATACACGCGGTCATCGAAGACCTGGCTGCGCACTTCGTCGAGCAGCTCGCCGGAATCCGCCATCTCTTCCTGCCAGGCAATCAGCTTGCGCAGCCAGGCGATACGATCTTCATGGCCCGTGTTGCCGCTGCGCGCGTTGCCCTCTTTGTACTTCCAGTGGGCCGCGACCCCCAGCTCCGACTCTTCATGCATCTGCTTTGTGCGGATCTGTATTTCGATGGTTTTACCGTTCGGCCCCAGCACAACCGTGTGAATCGACTGGTAGCCGTTGGGTTTCGGGTTAGCGACATAATCGTCGAACTCGTCCGGCATGTGGCGGAAATGGGTATGCACGATCCCCAGCGCGGCGTAGCAGTCCTGCAGGCGCTCCGCGACGATGCGCACGGCGCGCACATCGAACAGCTCATCGAAGGCGAGCGATTTTTTCTGCATTTTGCGCCAGATGCTGTAGATGTGTTTCGGGCGACCGTACACTTCAGCTTTGACGCCCTCTTCTTTCATCGACTTACGCAGCGCCCCGACGAACTCTTCAATATAGTGTTCGCGGTCAATCCGGCGTTCATGCAGCAGTCGGGCGATGCGCTTATATTCCGTCGGATGCAGGTAGCGGAAGCAGTAATCCTCCATCTCCCACTTCAGTTGCCCGATGCCAAGGCGGTTGGCGAGCGGCGCATAGATATTGGTGCATTCTTTCGCAGCGAGTACGCGTTCATCTTCCGGCGCGTCTTTAACCTCGCGCAGGTGGGCGATGCGTTCGGCAAGCTTGATGACCACGCAGCGGAAATCATCCACCATCGCCAGCAGCATGCGACGGACGTTATCCACCTGTTCGGCGGAGACAGAATCGGTATGAGCGGCTTTCAGCTGGCGGATAGCGGCCATGTCGCGCACGCCGTGAATCAGCGTGACGACCTGGTCATCGATGCTCTCCCGCATCACCTCTTCGCTGACCACGCCCGCGTCGGCAAGCGGGAACAGCAGCGCCGCCCGGAGCGTATCGTTGTCCATACTGAGCATGGAGAGGATCTCTACCATCTCGACGCCGCGCCACAGCAGCAGCTCCGTATCCGGATGGCCTTTGGTCTGCTGTTCGCAGTAACGCCTGGTTTCGGCTAAGCGTTCACATGACTGCTGGTTGGTGATCCCGAGACTTTCAATCCATTTATCGGGCGCAAATTCGCCAGCTTTATTGAGATGTGCACTTCTTACCGCAACCATTGTCCTCTCCTGTCGGATACTCGCATCAGGCCGCTCCTGATTAACCGCTTAAATACGCTCAAAAAGCGCCATTGACTCCAGGTGCCCAGTGTGGGGAAACATATCGAGCATTGCCAGCCGCCGAATCTGGTAACCCGCGCTTAATAACGCTTCGCTGTCGCGCGCAAGCGTGGTGGGGTTACAGGAAACGTAAACCACCCGCCGCGGCGCAAGCTTAATCACGTGCTGCATCACGCCGGGCGCGCCTGCTCGTGCAGGGTCGAGTAAGATTTTATCAAACCCTAACGCAGCCCAGGGATGACGCGTTACATCCTCTTCCAGATTCTCATGAAAGAATGTGACATTTTTCAGCGAATTATGTCGGGCATTATATTCACCTTTCGCCACCAGCGCAGCAACGCCTTCGACACCGACCACGCTTGCTGCGCGCTTTGCCAGAGGCAGCGTAAAGTTGCCCATGCCGCAGAACAGATCTAATACCCGGTCCGTTGGCTGAACGTCGAGCCAGTCGATAGCGCGGGCGACCATTTGCTGATTCACCGCGTCATTCACCTGGATGAAATCACGCGGGCTAAAGCTTAAGCGTAGCCCGTCTGAATGATACCAGGGAGCTTCATCGCCAGGAGCCTCCAGCGTTTCACTGTCCGGCGCAAGAAACAGCGCCACGCCGGTCGTTTGCGAAAACTGTTCCAGTTTTTGCCGATCGCTGTTTTCAAGCGGGCTGAGATGACGCAGCACCATCAGCGGGCCGCCGTCCGCAAGCACCAGCTCCACATGCCCTAAACGACGGACGGCTTTTAATTCAGACAAACATTGGCGTAAAGGTTCCAGCAATGCTTCAAGCTGGGGCGCTAAAACGGGGCACTGATGAATATTGACCAGCGCTTTGTCGCTCGCTTTGCGAAACCCCATTTGCAAGCTCTGCGTCTGCAGATGGAAATTCAGGCTCAGGCGGGCGCGGCGGCGATAGCCCCAGGGTTGGCCGGCAATGATTTCATCGACCTCTCGCGGCGCGTCCCGCGTTCCCATCATTCGCGCCAGAGCATGAGATTTTGCCTGCTGTTGCAGCGCAACGCTCGCATGCTGCTGCTGGCAGCCGCCACAGACGCCAAAATGCCGACAGCGAGGCGCCACGCGTTCCGGGCTGTCGTTCAGACGGCGCTTCACCACCGCCTGCGCAAAATTGCGTTTATCATCGGTGATAGCGACTTCGGCCTGCTCGCCGGGCAAAGCGCCCGCGATAAATAGCGCCTTTCCGTTGTGGCGCGCTACGCCCTGGCCGAACGGGTCCAGGTCGTTAACCGTCACGGTTATGATCTGGCGAGTCGTAACCCGCCGCTTTGCAGAGTAGAATTGCGCCATAAGTGGAGATGAGCTCTCAAATATTAACTGTTGCCTTAATTGTCCCATATCGGAACCCCATGACCAACTACAGCCTGCGGGCACGCATGATGATCCTGATACTGGCTCCGACGCTGATGATCGGTCTGCTGCTCAGTACTTTTTTCGTTGTCCATCGTTACAACGACTTACAGCATCAGCTGGAGGATGCCGGCGCCAGCATTATCGAGCCGCTTGCGGTGGCGAGCGAATATGGCATGAGCTTCCACAGCCGCGAATCTATCCGTCAGCTCGTCAGCGTCCTGCACCGTCGCCATTCGGATATTGTGCGGGTCATCTCCGTCTTTGATGAAAAAAATAAGCTGTTTGTTACGTCGAATTTTCAGCTTAGCCCTTCGGGGCTGCAGCTGCCTGACGGGCAAAAGCCCCCGAAAAGTTTAAACGTGGCGCGCAAAGGCGATGTCATTATCCTGCGCACGCCAATTATTTCCGAAAGTTACTCCCCGGATGAATCGGCAGTCGCTGACGCTAAGCCTGCCGGAAATACGCTTGGCTATGTCGCCGTGGAGTTAGATCTTAAATCCGTTCGCCTGCAGCAGTATCGGGAAATATTTATCTCCACGATGATGATGCTGTTCTGCATAGGCATTGCGATGCTGTTCGCTTACCGACTGATGCGCGATGTTACAGGCCCGATTCGCAATATGGTAAACACCGTTGACCGCATCCGCCGCGGGCAGCTTGATAGCCGCGTCGAAGGTTTTATGCTGGGCGAGCTGGCTATGCTGAAGAACGGCATCAACTCAATGGCCATGTCGCTCACCGCCTATCACGAAGAGATGCAGCATAATATCGACCAGGCGACGTCCGATCTGCGCGAAACGCTCGAACAGATGGAAATCCAGAACGTCGAGCTGGATTTAGCCAAGAAGCGCGCCCAGGAAGCCGCGCGCATCAAGTCTGAGTTTCTGGCCAATATGTCCCACGAGCTGCGTACCCCGCTCAACGGCGTCATTGGCTTTACGCGCCTGACCTTAAAAACCGATCTCAATCAGACCCAGCGCGACCATCTGCATACCATCGAGCGCTCGGCGAACAATCTGCTGACCATCATCAACGACGTGCTGGACTTCTCGAAGCTCGAAGCGGGCAAGCTTATCCTCGAAAGCATCCCCTTCCCGCTGCGCAGTACGCTTGATGAAGTGGTGATTTTGCTGGCCCATTCGGCTCACGACAAAGGGCTGGAGCTGACGCTGAATATCAAAAATGACGTGCCGGACAACGTGATTGGCGACCCGCTGCGTCTGCAGCAGGTGATCACCAACCTGGTCGGCAACGCGATTAAATTTACCGAAAGCGGCAATATCGATCTGCTGGTTGAGAAGCGCTCGCAGGGCAATAACAAAGTGCAGATCGAGATGCAGATCCACGACACCGGCATCGGTATTCCGGCACGCGAGCAGTCCCGGCTGTTCCAGGCGTTTCGCCAGGCGGATGCCAGTATTTCACGCCGCCACGGCGGCACCGGTCTCGGCCTCGTCATCACGCAAAAGCTGGTTAATGAGATGGGAGGCGATATCTCCTTCCACAGCCAGCCTAACCGCGGCTCAACTTTCTGGTTCCACGTTAATCTCGATTTAAACCCGAACGCCGTGCTGGACGGGCATTCCACCGAAAACCTGGCCGGAAAGCGTATCGCCTACGTCGAACAGAACGCCTCTGCGGCGCAAAGCACCCTGAATTTGCTGGCCGGAACGCCGTTAACCGTGGTCTATAGCCCGTCATTCGCGATGCTGCCCGACGAGCACTACGATATCCTGCTTATCGGCATCGCCGTGAACGCTACCGATACGCTGAGCATGGAAAATCCGAAGATGGTGCGGGCGACCGCCATGACGGACTGCCTGATTCTGGCGCTGCCGTGCCATGCCTTTGTCAGCGCGGAAGCGCTCAAAAAACAGGGCGTCACCGCCTGTCTGCTGAAACCTGTAACCTCAACGCGCCTGCTGCCAATGCTGGCAAATCGTTTGTTCGGCCGGGCGCCCGAGCTTTCCGCAAGCGTGAGCAGCGGCAAATTCCCGATGACGGTGATGGCCGTGGACGACAACCCGGCCAACCTGAAGCTGATTGGCGCATTGCTTGAAGACCATGTCCAGAACGTCGTGCTGTGTGAAAGCGGCCTGCAGGCTATCGACCGCGCCAAACAGATGCAGATAGATATTATTTTGATGGATATCCAGATGCCGGAGATGGACGGTATCCGCGCCTGCGAGCTGATTCGCCAGCTCCCGCATCACCAGCAAACGCCGATTGTCGCCGTGACGGCGCACGCCATGGCGGGGCAAAAAGAGAAGCTGCTTAGCGCCGGGATGAACGACTACCTCGCCAAGCCTATCGAAGAGCAGAAGCTGCATAATCTGCTGATACGCTATCAGCCAGGCGGCATCGCGGCCCTGCTGCCGGCGCCGCCTGAGGCCGTATCGCCAGCGAGCAATAAAAACCAGACGCTCGACTGGGCGCTGGCGCTGCATCAGGCGGCGAACAAACCCGATCTGGCGCGGGATATGCTGCAAATGCTGCTGGCCTTTCTGCCGGAGGTGCGTAATACCGTCGAAGAACAGTTAGTGGGCGAGGAGCCGCCTGGGCTGGTGGATATTATTCATAAGCTGCACGGCAGCTGTAGCTACAGCGGCGTACCGCGGCTGAAAAATCTTTGTCAGCAGCTTGAACATGAAATGCGCAACGGCGTCTCGCCGCAGGCGCTGGAACCCGAGCTGCTTGAACTGCTTGATGAGATGGATAACGTTTCCAGAGAGGCTCAGAAGAGGCTGGGTTAACGGATGCCGGGGGAATAAACGCAGCCTCATTGATAAAATAGCGTCGGGTGGCGCTGCGTTTACCCGACCTATCCTTTAGTCATCGCCCGCCACATCACTTCAAAACCTGCCGTTTTATAGTTTTCCGCCTCATGCGGCTCACGCGAGGCAAACTCCATGGTGGTCTCGGCCAGCGAGAAAAATATCGCGTCGGCAAAAGCGGATTGCCCGCAGGAGAAAAACTCGCTCGTCACGCAGGCTTCGGCCAGCTCGTGCAGCTCAGGATAAAGCTGTGCGACCTTCTGCAGCGTCTCTTCGGTGATTTTGTCCGAAACCGCAAGCTGGCGCATCGCTTTGCTGCCTGCGGGAGAAATCAGCCCCCAGTCAATAAATCCGCTCCACACGGCGCGCACGCGCTCTTTTACCGATTTGCCGGGTTGATAATTCTCCATCATCATTTTGCCCAGACCGCTCTTAAGATGCAGATAAAGCGCATTAAGCAGCTCATCTTTGGTGGCGAAATAGCGAAATAGCGTCCCCTCAGCGACTCCGGCTTTTTTAGCGATAAGCGACGTTGCCGCGCCCAGCCCTGACTCAGCCACCGCTTCTTTTGCCGCTTCGAGCAGCGCTAAGCGTTTATCTTCACTTTTTGGACGAGCCACATTTCCTCACTGTTCTTGCGATTTTCGCCAAAATTAAACCATGTTAGCCCGCGCCTGAGCAACCATGCTGGCGGCCTGCGGAAGTTTCATTTTACCGGCTTCAGGCTGACAAAAATGTGATTGACGGCGGGCAATCGCTTTCTATAATGAGTGTTCACTCACTCAATAACAAGTTCGTTTTTATGACGTCGCCCAAGCCCCGACGCCTCCGTGTCAAAACGTTCATTCTGGTGGTCATCATGTTAGCAGGCAGTATCGCTGGTTTTTCCAGGCTCTTCTCCACGATCGAATTTGGTAAATTGCCGGACGGAGAGCGTCTTGCAAGGATCCAGGCCTCGCCAAACTGGCGTGACGGTAAGTTTCATAACGAAACGACGACGCCGATGTACACCAACGGCAAAGGCTTTTTATCCGTACTATGGGAATATCTGTTCGTAAAACATAGCGAAACCAAACCTGAACGCGCGCTGCCGGTGGTTAAGACCGATTTAAGGGCGTTGCAAAGCGATGAGGATGTGGTTATCTGGCTCGGCCACTCCTCCTGGTTTATGCAAATAGACGGGCATAAAATCCTCATCGATCCGGTATTTAGCAGCTATGCCGCGCCCTTCTCCTTCATGAATAAGGCGTTTAACGGCCCCTACCCGTGGCAAGCGGCGGATATGCCGGAGATCGACTTTCTGATTATCTCCCACGACCACTGGGATCATCTGGATTATCCCACTCTTAAGGCGCTGAAACCTAAAGTGAAGCAGATCGTCACGGCGCTCGGCGTTGGCTCGCATCTGGAAGCCTGGGGTTTTGCGCCGCAAATCATTCATGAACTGGACTGGCACGAAAAGGTGGTTGCGGCGGACAGTCTGACTATTCATGTCCTGCCTGCGCGGCACTTCTCCGGGCGCGGTTTAACCGCTAACAAAACGCTGTGGGCAAGTTTTATGTTTGCCACTCCTCGCCACCAGGTCTTCTACAGCGGAGACAGCGGCTATGGCCCACACTTTAAAAATATCGGCGAACAGTTTGGCCCGGTCGATCTCGCTATTCTGGAAAACGGCCAGTACGACCCGGCCTGGCAACATATCCATATGCTACCGGAAGAGACCGCCGCTGCCGCCGCTGATTTGAACGCAAAGGTAATGCTGCCGGGACACGCCGGGCGTTTTTCTATGGCGAATCATAGCTGGTATGAGCCCTGGAAACGGATTGCGGCGGCAAGCAAAACCAGACTTTACAAGCTGCTGACGCCAGAAATGGGAGAAGTGGTGAAACTGAACGATCCGCAACAGCAGTTCCTTTCCTGGTGGGAAGCGAAAGCCGAGTAAGACCAACACCTGCAGAAAAAAGGAGGATTTATGTCCATGCCTGCGCACTTCATGGAATCCCTGATTGAATGGATTGAAGACAATATGGATAAGCCGCTCAGAATTGAGGATGTGGCAAAACATTCCGGCTACTCAAAGTGGTACCTGCAGCGAATGTTCACCAGCACCACCGGGAAAAGTATGGGAACCTGGATCCGGGACAGGAAGCTGCTGCTGGCCGCCGATGACCTGGTGAACACCAGTGACAGAATCGTTGATATTTCCGAGCGCTACGGTTTTGACTCCCAGCAGTCTTTCACGCGCATCTTCGGCAAAAAGTACAACATTTCGCCCTCGGCCTACCGCAAAAGCAACGTCAGAAAGGTAGCCTGAGGAAGCTAAACTCCCGCCTGATTGTCTCATCATCCGGGAGCTTCTTTAATCACGGTTTAAGGCAGGGAACGTCCTACCGCAAGCGCCGCGGCAATATTTCTCGCCGCCCTGCACAGGTTCTCCCCGGCGTTTGCCAGCGCCTCTTCAAGCGTGCACACGGCATATAACACGCTGAATACGGCATCCAGCCCGTGCTCATGCACTATGCCCACATCTTTAGCCAGGCTGCCCGCAATGCCGATCACCGGCTTGTTGTAGCGTTTTGCCACTTTTGCCACGCCGACCGGCACCTTGCCGTGAATGCTCTGGCTGTCGATGCGGCCTTCGCCGGTGATGACCAGGTCGGCGTCACGCACCAGCTCATCGAGGTTAAGCGCCTCGGTAACGATAGTGATGCCCTGTCGCAGTTCGGCGCCACAAAAGGCGTAAAGCGCGGCGCCCATTCCCCCGGCGGCGCCGCCGCCAGCAAGCGTCAACACGTCGATATCCAGATCGCGGGCGATGATTTTTGCATAATGCCCGAGCGCAGCGTCCAGCTGCTTCACCATCGCCGCAGACGCCCCTTTCTGCGGGCCGAAAATAGCCGAAGCGCCTTCGTTGCCGGTTAAAGGGTTTGTAACGTCGCAGGCCACTTCGATGCGGCAATTTCGCAGGCGTTTATCCAGCCCGCTGATATCGACAGAGGCCAGCTTTTCGAGCTCGCCGCCGCCGTACCCCAGCTGCTCGCCTTTCTCGTTCAGCACCCTGGCGCCGAGCGCCTGCGCCATGCCGATGCCGCCATCGTTTGTCGCGCTGCCGCCGATGCCGATAATAATGTGTTTAACGCCGCGATCCAGCGCATGGCTAATGAGCTCGCCCGTTCCCCACGACGTAGTAATCAGAGGGTTGCGCTCCGCAAGCGGGACCTGCTCCAGCCCGCTGGCCGCCGCCATTTCGATGAAAGCGGACTCGCTATCGCCGGAGAGCCCATAAAAGGCCGTAACGGGCTTGCCAAGCGGCCCTGTTACCCCGACTTCGACAATGCTGCCTTGCGTGGCGGCAACCATCGCTTCCACGGTCCCTTCGCCCCCATCTGCAACCGGCAGTTTTACATAGCTGGCATCGGGGAATATCTCCCTGAAGCCCGCTTCTATCTGTGTCGCCACCTCCAGAGCGCTGAGGCTCTCTTTCCAGGAGTCTGGTGCGATTACAATTTTCATATGCCGTCCATCGCGATGTGGAAGTTGTCATACTGTCCGGCGCCCGCGGGCGCCGATGGCCACTTAACGCACCATGCAAGGGCGTTTGTTATCAAAAGTCCATTCAGGGATAAGATACTGCATTGCCATAGCGTCATCACGTGCGCCAAGCCCGTGCTTTTGATACAGCGCATTGGCTTTCATCAGCTCATCCATATCCAGCTCGACGCCCAGACCCGGCGTCGTCGGCACCTGCACCATGCCGCCTTTAATTTCAAACGGCTGTTTAGTCAGGCGCTGATTGCCTTCCTGCCAGATCCAGTGGGTGTCGATGGCGGTAATTTTACCCGGCGCGGCGGCCGCCACGTGGGTGAACATCGCCAGCGAAATATCAAAGTGGTTGTTGGAATGGGAGCCCCATGTCAGGCCAAAGTCATGGCACATTTGCGCTACGCGCACCGAACCCTGCATGGTCCAGAAGTGCGGATCGGCCAGCGGAATATCCACGGACTGCAGCGAAAGCGTGTGGCCCATCTGCCGCCAGTCGGTGGCGATCATATTGGTTGCCGTCGGCAGGCCCGTGGCGCGACGGAATTCCGCCATCACTTCACGTCCTGAGTAACCTTGTTCGCCGCCGCATGGATCTTCGGCATACGCCAGCACGCCGCGTAGCGCTTTGCCCAGGGCGATGGCTTCGTTGAGCGACCATGCGCCGTTTGGATCGAGAGTGACGCGCGCCTGTGGAAAACGTTTTGCCAGCGCGGTTACCGCTTCGGCCTCCTCGCTTCCGGCCAGCACGCCGCCTTTAAGTTTAAAGTCGTTAAAGCCATATTTTTCATAAGCGGCCTCCGCCAGGCGCACTACGGTATCCGGCGTCATCGCCTCTTCATGGCGGATACGGTACCAGTCGCATTTCTCATCCGGCTGGCTTTGATAAGGCAGCGGAGTGAGTTTGCGGTTGCCGACGAAGAACAGATAACCCAGCATTTCCACCTCGCTGCGCTGCTGGCCATCGCCCAGCAGGCTTGCGACATTGACGCCAAGGTGCTGGCCCAGCAGGTCAAGCATCGCCGCCTCAATACCTGTGACCACGTGAATGGTGGTGCGCAAATCAAACGTCTGCAGGCCGCGGCCGCCGGCATCACGGTCGGCAAATTTCTGGCGCACGTCGTTGAGAATATTTTTGTACTCACCAAGCGTTTTACCCACCACCAGCGCCGCGGCGTCTTCCAGCGTCTGACGGATTTTTTCGCCGCCCGGAATTTCGCCCACGCCGGTATGCCCGGCGTTATCTTTAATGATCACGATATTGCGGGTGAAAAACGGCGCATGCGCCCCGCTCAGGTTCATCAACATGCTGTCGTGCCCGGCGACGGGAACCACCTGCATGGAGGTTACTACTGGCGTCGAAGTTGAAGTGCTCATTATTCTTTCCTTGTCCTCAAGAATGTCTACCCGCGGCCAAAAGCCGGACGCTTACGATCGAATTGCCAGCCGGGCACCAGGTACTGCATGGCGGCGGCATCGTTACGCGACCCGCCGGGCAGCGACTTGTAGATTTCGTGCGCCTTCTGCACCCGATCCCAGTCCAGCTCCACGCCAAGCCCAGGCGCGTCCGGCACGGCTATCTTACCATTGACGATTTGCAGCGGAGATTTTGTCAGACGCTCATCGCCCTCCTGCCAGATCCAGTGGGTGTCGATTGCGGTCGGCTTGCCCGGCGCTGCCGCCCCTACGTGGGTAAACATCGCCAGCGAGATATCGAAATGGTTGTTTGAATGACAGCCCCAGGTCAGCCCCCAGTCGTCACACAGCTGCGCTACGCGCACGGCGCCGCTCAGCGTCCAGAAATGCGGATCGGCCAGCGGAATATCCACCGCGTTGACCATTACAGCATGGTTCATTTCACGCCAGTTGGTGGCAATCATATTGGTGGCGACAGGCAGACCGGTCGCGCGACGGAATTCCGCCATTATTTCACGTCCGGAATAGCCCTGCTCCGCGCCGCACGGATCTTCGGCATAGGTCAGCACATCGCCCATGCCTTTGCACAGATCAATGGCTTCATCGAGCAGCCAGGCTCCGTTTGGATCCACGGTGATACGCGCATCCGGGAAACGTTTTTTCAGTTCGCGGGCGGCATCCAGCTCCTGCTCACCCGGCAGCACGCCGCCTTTCAGCTTGAAATCTTTAAAACCGTAGCGGTCCTGCGCGGCTTCCGCCAGGCGCACTATCGACCGGCTGGTCAGCGCTTCCTGATGACGTAGCTCATACCAGGCGTGGCCGGCGTTTTTGCCGTCCAGATAAGGCAGATCGGTTTTGTTGCGGTCGCCGATATAGAAGAGATAGCCCAGCACGGTCACCTCATCGCGCTGCTTGCCTGGACCAAGCAGCTCGCAAACCGGCACGTTCAACGCCTTGCCCAGTAAATCCAGCAGCGCAGCCTCCAGCGCCGCCACCGCGTTAACGCGCAGTTCAAAGGTCCAGGCACCCTTGCCGAAGGTATCAAAATCGGCTGACTGATTGCCTTTGTGGACGTTCTGCACCACGCGATTCATACGCGCGACTTCCTGGCCTGTAACCTGCGGAATTGCATCGATCAGAGTCTGGTAAATCACTTCTCCGCCGGGCGCTTCGCCCACGCCGGTGTTCCCGGCGCTATCGGTCAGCACCACGATGTTGCGGGTAAAAAAGGCGCCGTGCGCCCCGCCGATATTGAGCAACATGCTGTCATGGCCGGCTACCGGAATAACCTTCATATCAGTAACGATCGGGCTTGCTTGAGTATTCATCATTCTCATCCTGTTATGACGGGTTTCAGTTCTACACGTTTGATATCGCCAACGACGATCAGATAGCTAAGCACCGCGACAACCGCGTGGATCCCAACGTAAATCAGCGCGCCGTTAAACGAGCCGGATACTCCGACAATGTAGCCGATAGCGATTGGCGTCACGATGCCGGAAACGTTGCCGAACATGTTAAACAGGCCGCCGCTCAGGCCGCTGATCTCTTTTGGCGCGGTGTCGGCCATTACGGCCCATCCCAGCGCGCCGATGCCCTTGCCAAAGAAGGCCATCGCCATAAAGCCCACAACCATCCATTCAGCCTGCACGTAGTTACAGAACACCATGCTGACCGAGAGCAACATTCCCAGCACGATAGGCGTTTTACGCGCAATATTTAGCGAACCGGTGCGCCGCAACAGCCAGTCAGAGATAATCCCGCCCAGCACGCCGCCCATAAATCCGCAAACCGCCGGCACCGAGGCCACCACGCCCGCCTTCAGAATCGACATGCCTTTTTCCTGCACCAGGTAAACCGGGAACCAGGTGATAAAGAAATAGGTCAGGGCGTTGATACAATACTGGCCGATGTAGATGCCGATCATCATGCGCGAGCCAATCAGCTGTTTGATCTGCCCCCATTTTTGCGCGAAGGGCACATGCTCTTTGGCTTTCTTCTGATCCATATTGACCAGCGCGCCGCCCGCTTCAATATATTCAAGCTCTTTTTTGTTCACACCCGGATGGTTGTTAGGATCGTGGATCACCTTCAGCCAGATAAAGCTGATGATGATGCCCAGCCCGCCCATGAAGAAGAAGACGTGTGACCAGCCCACCTCGTGCGTCAGCCAGCCCATGATTGGGGCAAAGATAACGGTCGCAAAATATTGCGCGGAGTTAAAAATGGCGACCGCGGTGCCGCGCTCCTGCGCCGGGAACCAGGCCGCCACGATGCGGCTGTTGCCGGGGAAAGATGGCGCTTCGGCCAGCCCCACCAGAAAACGCAGCGTAAACAGCGCGATGATGATGCCAAAGCCGCTGAAGATGTCGACGAAGCCCTGCAGCAGGGTAAACACCGACCAGATGAAGATGGACCAGAAATAGACGCGCTTCGAACCGAAGCGGTCAAGCAGCCAGCCGCCGGGAATCTGGCCGATGACATACGCCCATGAGAACGCGGAAAAAACGTATCCCATGCCGATCGGGTCAAGCCCAATCTCTTTTGCCATCTCGGAGCCGGCAATCGACAGGGTGGCACGGTCGCCATAGTTAAATGAAGTGACGATAAACAGCATCACCACTATCCAGTAGCGGGCGTTGGTCCTCTTTTCGACCACGCTCGCCGTTTGGCTAATTGTGTTCATGATGCACTCCTGAACTAAACAGCATTTGTAGGGTAACGGGAATGGTGCTTTGTTTTTGCACGGTATTTTTATTAGCGAAACGAGTCATTACGCTGGTTTACGCGGTTTTATTACTTAACCGGAAGAAAGTATATGGAGGGAACAGGCTGGCCTCATCGTGCAAAGACACAAGTTTGACGCTCACCGTTTGAGCAGTTTATGGCGTCTGTCCATAAAGCCGAGGGATGGTTCACGCTTTTGGCAACAAATGGGCAAAACGAGGGGAAACAGGAGTGGTGAAGCATGCCTGGCGTGGCGGGTAGAGCGCGGTCTTATCCGCCGCAAAAATCTGGCGGGCGGCGCTATCGCTCACCCGCCCTACAACCTTTTAATTTAACCTAATAATTTAGCCCACTGCTCAACCCAGGGATTGGCTACCGCTTCAGGCTCAGGATGGTCGTTAGCATCGATAGCCAGCAGGTTGCCGATTCGCGTTGCGCCCTGCTCCTGCAGCAGCGCATCAAATTTCTTACCGCCGCCGCAGAAATGGTCGTAGTTGCTGTCGCCAAGGGCAATCAGCCCGTAGCGTAAGTCCGGCTGATAACCCACTTCATCTTTCAGGGCCTGAAACAGCGGAACAATGCTGTCGGGTAAATCGCCCTGGCCGGTGGTGGAGGTAACAACCAGCACATAGTGATGACGATAGCGTTGCCAGTCTGACAGCTCCGGGTCTTCAAACACCGTCGCTTTATGTCCCTGCTTTTTCAGAATCGCTTCGGCTTCTTCAGCCACCAGCAGCGAGTTTCCATACATGGTGCCAACAAAAATACCTACTTCGGCCATAGTTAACTTCCTGGATTATGGTTTCTGGTTTTCATCCTGACGCCTGCCTGCGGCAAACTCAACCTTTTCAATATCGCCGAGCATACCGCGCCAGCCAAACTGTGACATCATCTGCATCCAGGTATCGTCAAGCTGCGCGCGCAGGACGAGCGGCTCGCCGGTCACCGGATGAGCAAGCTCAAGCTGGCTTGCGTGCAACATCAAACGCTGGCAGCCGAAATGTTCTGCTGCGGCGCGATTCTGCCGTAAATCACCGTGCTTCGAATCGCCAATAATAGGATGGCGCAGGTGCGAAAGATGACGGCGCAGCTGGTGCTTGCGGCCGGTCTGCGGTTTTAGCTCCACCAGGCTGTAGCGCGCCGTCGGGTAACGCCCAACCGGCACCGCCATTTCAACCGTCGCCATGCCGCGATAATGCGTAACCGCAGGCTGCGGGCCTTTATCCTGGCTTGCATGCTTATCAGCAATTTTATCCAGCTCTTCGGTTAGCGGATAATCAAGCACCGCCTCATCCTCAAGCCAGCCGCGCGTAACCGCATGATAACGCTTCTGAATCTGGTGGTTCTCGAACTGTTGGGACAACAGCCGTCCCACCTCGCCTGAAAGCCCCATCAGCAGCACGCCGGAAGTCGGCCTGTCCAGGCGGTGGACGGTGAACACGTGCTGGCCGATTTGATCGCGCACGGTTTGCATCACGAAGACTTTTTCGTGCCTGTCCAGCCAGCTACGATGCACCAGCCAGCCCGAGGGTTTATTCACCGCCACCAGCCACTCGTCCTGATAGATTATCTCCAGCATCAGTCCGCCGCGCCTGCAAACAGCGCGTCCAGTTCCTGCAGGGCGGCCAGCAGCGGCTCGCGTCCGATATGGGCGGCATCAAGCGCCATTTCGTAATAGGGGGCGATGGCAAAAGAAGAGGGAAGCGGCTGTTTGCTGTCGATAAGCGCGTGCATACGCGGGATCAGGACCCACTGTAGCCACTCATGTGGCTCCAGCGTATCCATACAAAACGGCTGCGTGCTTGCAAACGCGGCGGGCTGGGGGGCGATGCCCTGCCACAGTTGATGATCGCGTAAAACCTGTTCGATCGCTTGTAAATGCTGGCGTACCAGCGCATGGCGTTCCATGAAAACCTCAGACGTAGGCCAATGAAGCGGGCAAGCATATCACTTCTTTGGCACGGCGAAAAAATGCATAAAAAAAGGGAGCACTGTATAAACAGTGCTCCCGGTTCGTTTCGCAGCTGATCCGGCTACTTTTGGTGCTCCCTGCTCGTCCGTGACAACTTTGTCCTGCGGTCTCCTGACCTACAATCCATCGTACCTGCATCCTGCAACCGGCGTCCTGCTGGTCTCCTGCATCGTCCTGACGCGAAATCCTTTAGTCTTCCAGACCCGCCGATCGTCCTGATTCGGCTCTCATTCTCCGTCCTGGAGGTGTCCCTTACTCATCCTGAGTGGTTCCTTGCTTCTTCCAGAAGCCTTCCCTGTAACGCCTTCCTGACGTGTTCCGCTTCCTCATGAAGTGACATCATCCTGATATCGCCTTCACTATTCGACGTCCTGTCGATGAATACAGGATCTCTTATTTGGCCCTCTCTGACAAGGCACCCGGCTGGAAAGTTCCCTTAAACTTTCGTTCGAAAGCCAGGCGAGATCTAATCAAACCGCTGATAAATAAAGAAATCATAAATTCACAGTCAGCTAATGCCCGCTTAAAAGTTAGCGATCTCTTACAGCGTTTGTAAGAGATCTCTCACACGCGCGCTTTATACAGGAGCTAAATGACCTGCGGCTGGAGCGATGCCAGGAACGTCGCCAGCGAGGGCGCCAGCGTCCTGCGCTGCCTGGTGCCGATTTTTTCCAGCACCACTTCGCCGCTTAAGTTGCACAGCGACACCACCTCCATTTCGTCCTGCGTGGTCGCCAGAAAAAGGGTTGGCGAAAGCTTCAGGCGTTTCTGGGTCACCAGGTGGCCGATTAAATTTTCCTGAACGCGCTGAAAGTCTTCCTCGCTCCAGACCTGCAGAAGCGTCAATACCACGCTGCCGGATAGCGCGGGCATGTCGCCGGCGAACTGCGTGGTGTAAAACTGATGGGCCGCGGGCTGGAGCGAGATATCCAGCGCGCGCTCTACGCCGCTTAAGTCGTCCTCAAGGGAGAAAGGCTGCGGCTGCCAGCGCACATCGCCGCCGGTTGTGGTGACGATACAGGGTGACGGAACACCATACAGCTCTTCGCTTGCGGGCCAGCCGCCGGTTTGCTCGCGCCACTGCGTGCAAAAACGTTCCGTGAAGGCTTCCAGCGCCTGGCGCACATCGTTATCCATCAATTTCTCACTCCCTCAAGGCTGCGGTACAATAAAGGCCAATTGTACCCGCATTCCATTGGTGACACATGCCTTATGAACAACACCAGGCTCTGAGCGGCCTGACGCTGGGTAAGCCCACCGCTTACCAGGATACCTACGAACCCGCCCTGCTTCAGGCCGTGCCGCGCAGCCTGAACCGCGATCCTTTAGGCCTGCAGGCAGATAACCTGCCCTTTACCGGGGGCGATATCTGGACGCTATACGAGCTCTCCTGGCTGAACGATAACGGCCTGCCGCAGGTTGCCGTCGGGCACGTCCAGCTCGACGCCGACAGCGTCAACCTGGTGGAATCCAAAAGCTTTAAGCTCTACCTGAACAGCTTTAACCAGACGCGCTTTCGCGATTGGGAAACCGTACAGGAAACATTAAAACGCGATTTGAGCACCTGCGCGCAGGGCGAGGTCAGCGTGGTGCTGTTCCGTCTGCACGAGCTGGAAGGCCAGGAAATCGCCGCTTTCAACGGCGAGTGCATCGACGAGCAAGATATCGTGATTGACAGTTATGAATTTAATGCCGATTACCTCGCGGATGCCGCCGGAAGCGAAATCGTAGAAGAGACGCTGGTCAGCCATCTTCTGAAATCCAACTGCCTGATTACCCATCAGCCAGACTGGGGTTCAGTGCAGATTCGTTATCGCGGCCCGCGTATCGACCGTGAAAAACTGCTGCGTTATCTCGTCTCATTCCGCCAGCACAACGAATTCCACGAGCAGTGCGTCGAGCGAATTTTTAACGACATTCAGCGTTTTTGCGAGCCGCAGTCCCTGAGCGTCTATGCGCGCTACACCCGCCGTGGCGGGCTGGATATCAACCCGTGGCGCACCAGTACCGATTTCCATCCGCCATTTGGCCGCCTCGTTCGCCAATAAATGCGAAATGCCTCGCAGGCCATAAGGGTTTGCTGGTTTTCGGGTTGTTAAATTTACCGCGGCAGGGCTATTGTAATCATTGGGAGCGGCATACTCGCTCCGTAAGGAGTTAACTTGATTACACATATTAGCCCTCTTGGCTCAATGGATATGTTGTCGCAGCTGGAAGTCGATATGCTTAAACGCACGGCCAGCAGCGACATTTACCAACTTTTCCGCAACTGTTCACTTGCCGTCCTTAACTCAGGAAGCCAGACCGACAGCAGCAAAGAACTGCTCTCGCGCTACGAGAGCTTTGATATCAACGTGCTGCGCCGCGAACGCGGTGTCAAACTGGAGCTGATTAATCCGCCGGAGGAAGCCTTTGTTGACGGCCGTATAATCCGCGCCCTGCAGGCTAACCTGTTCGCGGTACTGCGCGATATTCTGTTCGTTAACGGCCAGCTCGCTAACGCAGGCCGCTTTCAGAATCTGGATTTAGAAGACTCTTCGCACATCACCAATATGGTGTTTTCAATTCTCCGTAACGCCCGCGCGCTGCACGTCGGCGAGGCGCCAAACCTCGTTGTATGCTGGGGCGGGCACTCCATTAATGAAAATGAATATCTGTACGCCCGCCGCGTGGGCACCCAGCTTGGCCTGCGTGAACTAAACATCTGCACCGGCTGCGGGCCAGGCGCGATGGAGGCGCCGATGAAAGGCGCGGCCGTAGGCCAGGCGCAGCAGCGCTATCGCGAAGGGCGCTTTATCGGCCTGACGGAACCCTCGATCATCGCCGCTGAGCCGCCCAACCCGCTGGTCAACGAACTGATTATCATGCCGGATATCGAAAAGCGTCTGGAAGCCTTTGTCCGTATCGCCCACGGCATTATCATCTTCCCGGGCGGCGTGGGCACGGCAGAAGAGCTGCTCTACCTGCTGGGTATTCTGATGAATCCGCACAACCATGACCAGGTCCTGCCGCTGATTCTGACCGGCCCGAAAGAGAGCGAGGATTACTTCCGGGTGCTGGACGAATTTATCGTCAGCACCGTCGGCGAACAGGCGCGCCGCCACTATAAAATCATCATTGACGACGCGCCGGAAGTGGCCCGCCTGATGAAAAAAGCCATGCCGCAGGTGAAAGAGAACCGCCGCGAAACAGGCGATGCCTACAGCTTCAACTGGTCGATTCGTATCGCGCAGGATCTGCAGATGCCGTTTGAGCCAACCCATGAAAATATGGCGGATCTCAATCTGTACCCGAATCAGCCAGCGGAAAAACTGGCAGCCTCTTTGCGTCGGGCTTTCTCGGGCATTGTGGCGGGTAACGTAAAAGAAGGCGGTATTCACGCCATCGAAAAATACGGTCCGTACAAAATTCACGGCGATGCCCGGATGATGAAACGCATGGATGACCTGCTACAGGGATTTGTGGCGCAGCATCGTATGAAGCTTCCCGGCAGCGCCTATATCCCCTGTTACGAAATCTGCACCTGATTTCCCAACGGGCCGCAGCCATGCCGCCTTAGTTTGTTGACAGGCACCCGGAAACGCAATTTTCGGATGCCTGGGCAAATCAGAAACACCATCCCTTTTATCCGTTTCCAGAACAACGCCGTTCCCCCTGTCGAAATTTGGCAGGGGGATAAGCCGTGCCGCCTTTATTTCTTATCGCCGCGCAGGCAAACGGTTGCCTTCCTCATCCTGTCTGCCCGCAAAACATCACGTCTTTTGCATAATAGCAAAACGAAAATGCTGCTTAACCCTCGTTATGTAGACAAAAATCAACTATTTACTGATGGTTAATTTATTGCATCTTTCGCAAATGCTAGTCTTTTTGCGCATAAATATGGCATGCAAGATCACAGGCAGTTTGAAATATCGCCAATAACTACATGAATGGTAGATTCTTGCATTTGGGATCGCGATCACTGATACGTTAATGACATAAATGTATCTTTCCGCCCGCCGATAGTTACAGGTCAAAATTACTAGAAAAAAGACCTGACACAGAATTTAGTTTCATTGGTAATGCGATAAGCATCGTTATTGACTGAAATTTTGCAAAAATCGTTCTTTCTGGAGAAGTTGATGGATACTACACAAACCGGCAGTATTGCCTCTGTCGAGACAAAAAGTTCCTGGCGCAAGTCTGATACCATGTGGATGCTCGGCCTGTACGGCACCGCCATCGGTGCCGGCGTGCTGTTCCTGCCGATTAACGCCGGCGTCGGCGGTCTTATTCCGCTGTTTATCATGGCCATTCTTGCCTTCCCGATGACCTTCTTTGCACACCGCGGCTTAACCCGCTTTGTGCTGTCCGGTAAAAATCCAGGCGAAGACATCACTGAAGTTGTAGAAGAACACTTTGGCGTTGGCGCAGGTAAGGTCATTACCCTGCTCTATTTCTTCGCCATTTACCCAATTCTGCTGGTTTACAGCGTGGCGATCACCAACACCGTGGACAGCTTTATTACTCACCAGTTGGGTATGGTTTCTCCACCGCGCGCTATTCTCTCCCTGATTCTGATCGTGGGTCTGATGACCATCGTGCGTTTCGGCGAGCAAATGATCGTTAAGGCGATGAGCATTCTGGTGTTCCCGTTTGTTGCGGCGCTGATGATGCTGGCCCTGTACCTGATCCCTAACTGGAGCAGCGCGGCATTCGACACCATGTCCTTCAGCGCGTCGCCGGCAACCGGCAGCGGCCTGTGGATGACGCTGTGGCTGGCAATACCGGTGATGGTCTTCTCCTTTAACCACTCGCCGATTATCTCAGCTTTCGCGGTGGCAAAACGTAACGAATACGGCGACGGCGCTGAGAAAAAATGCTCCCGCATCCTCTCCTATGCACACATCATGATGGTGCTGACGGTGATGTTCTTCGTGTTCAGCTGCGTACTGAGCCTGTCCCCTGCGGATCTGGCCGAAGCCAAGGCGCAGAACATCTCTATTCTCTCTTACCTGGCCAACCATTTTAACGCACCGGTTATCGCCTGGATGGCGCCGATCATTGCGATTGTCGCCATCACCAAATCCTTCCTTGGCCACTACTTAGGCGCCCGTGAAGGCTTCAACGGTATGGTGATCAAGTCGCTGCGCGGCAAAGGTAAAAGCATCGAAATTAATAAGCTGAACCGCATCACCGCTATCTTCATGCTGGTCACAACCTGGATTGTGGCTACCCTGAACCCAAGCATCCTGGGGATGATTGAAACCCTGGGCGGCCCGATTATCGCGATGATCCTGTTCCTGATGCCGATGTACGCTATCCAGAAAGTACCTGCTATGCGTAAATACAGCGGCCATATCAGCAACGTATTTGTTGTTGTAATGGGCCTGATTGCTATCTCCGCTATCTCTTACTCCCTGTTCGGCTAATTCAGCTTGAAACCGCTCGCTTTTTGCGGGCGGTTTCCCCCTCTACAAAGTCACTCGCGTAATGGAAGCATTATGATTAGCGTATTCGACATTTTTAAAATTGGTATCGGGCCTTCCAGCTCTCATACCGTCGGCCCGATGAAGGCCGGCAAACAGTTCGCAGATGACCTAATCGCGCAAGGGATACTGCCCGATGTTACCCGCGTAATTGTTGACGTTTATGGCTCGCTCTCCTTGACCGGTAAAGGCCACCATACCGATATCGCGATTATTATGGGGCTCGCAGGTAACCTGCCGGACACCGTGGATATCGATGCCATCCCGCATTTCATTCAGGATGTGAATACCCATGGCCGACTGATGCTGGCTAATGGCGCGCATGAAGTAGAATTCCCGGTAGATTGCTGCATGAATTTCCATGCGGATAATCTGTCGCTGCATGAAAACGGGATGCGCATCACCGCTCTGGCGGGCGATAAGCTCTTGTACAGCCAGACTTATTACTCTATCGGCGGCGGATTTATCGTTGATGAGGCGCACTTCGGGCAGGAAGATACTCAGCAGGTTGCGGTGCCTTATCCCTATAAGAACGCCGCCGATTTGCGCAAGCACTGCGATGAAACCGGCCTGTCGCTCTCCGGCCTGATGATGCAAAACGAACGCGCGATGCATACGCAGGCTTCAATCGACGCGCACTTTGCAAACGTCTGGGCAGTTATGCGCAGCGGCATTGAACGCGGCATTACCACTGAAGGCGTCCTGCCGGGCAAAATGCGTGTCCCGCGCCGTGCGGCAGCCTTACGCAGAATGCTGGTGAGCAGCGATAAGAACAACTCCGACCCGATGGCCGTTGTAGACTGGATCAACATGTTTGCGCTGGCGGTTAACGAAGAGAACGCTGCGGGCGGCCGCGTGGTAACGGCCCCAACCAACGGCGCATGCGGCATCGTCCCTGCGGTGCTGGCGTACTACGACAAGTTTATCCGCGAAGTAAATACTAACTCCTGTGCGCGCTACTTCCTGGCCGCCGGGGCAATAGGCTCGCTGTATAAAATGAACGCCTCCATTTCCGGCGCGGAAGTCGGCTGCCAGGGCGAAGTTGGCGTAGCCTGCTCCATGGCGGCGGCAGGCCTGGCGGAGCTGTTGGGCGGCAGCCCGGCACAGGTTTGTATCGCTGCGGAAATCGGCATGGAACATAATCTGGGCCTGACCTGCGACCCGGTTGCGGGCCAGGTGCAGGTGCCGTGCATCGAGCGAAACGCGATTGCGGCGGTAAAAGCTGTAAATGCGGCTCGTATGGCGCTGCGTCGTACCAGCGAACCACGCGTTTGCCTCGATAAGGTTATTGAAACCATGTACGAAACCGGCAAGGACATGAACGCCAAATACCGTGAAACCTCACGCGGCGGACTGGCGATGAAAGTGTCCTGCGATTAAAGACAAAAAGCCCTCAGCAGAGGGCCTTGAGATTGGTGACAAGCATCCGAAAAGCGTGGTTTTCGGATGCCTGGAATAAACCAGAAGATAGAATCCTTTGCTTCTGAAAGTAGCGACCAAAAAAATTTACCCCCGCAGACTTTGTCAGCAGTCGCAGGGCCTTCAGCAGAGGGCTTTTTTAACTGCAGCTTTTAACGCAAATCACCCACTTTGACGTGGTCCATATCGTCGAACACCTGATTTTCACCCACCATACCCCAGATAAAGGTATACGCGCGTGTACCCACGCCCGAGTGAATAGACCAGCTCGGTGAAATTACCGCCTGTTCGTTCTGCACCACGATATGACGCGTTTCCTGCGGCTGACCCATCATGTGGAACACACAGCTGTTCTCTTCCAGACCAAAGTAGAAATAGACTTCCATACGGCGTTCATGAGTATGGCACGGCATGGTATTCCACAGGTTGCCAGGCGCAAGTTCTGTCAGCCCCATGCTCAACTGGCAGGTTTCCAGCACGTCCGGGACGAAATATTTGTTGATAGTGCGCCGGTTGCTGGTGACGTCTTCGCCAAGCGTCACCGGCGCCACCTCCGCAGGCGTAACGCGCTTAGTTGGATAAGTGGTATGGGCTGGCGCGCAGTTATAGTAGAAGCGAGCAGGTTTCGCCGCATCCACGCTTTCAAACACGACTTCTCTTGCACCTTTCCCCACATACAGCGCATCGCGATGACCAATTTCATAGCAGGTGCCGTCTACCGTGATGGTCCCTGCTCCACCGATGTTGATCACGCCCAGCTCACGGCGCTCAAGGAAGTAGCTCACGCCAAGCTGCTTGCCTACTTCACCGCCTACGCTCACTGAACGCGTCACCGGCATTACGCCGCCGACAATAATGCGGTCAATGTGGCTGTAGGTCATGGTGTACTGGTCGGCGGTAAAAATCGTCTCAATCAAAAACTCTTTGCGCAGGCCGGTCGTATCAAGCGTTTTCGCATGGTCGCTGTGAATGCTTTGACGAATCTCCATTACTTTTCCTCACTGGCGTATTCAAACGGATGTGCTAATCACTCCCGTTACTATTAATGAAAAACTACAATTTAAATATATTTAATTACAGGATATTTACATTTAAACCTCTTAATAAATATTTTAGCAGTCGTTAGATAAAAATAATGTGATCTAAATTGAAATAACGTTTCATTTTGATTGAATCACCATTCTGTTAACCGGATAGTAGCAGGTATACACTATCTTTCGGAGCCTAACCATTCGTAAAAAGATCGTTCACAGCACCACTCCAGGCCTGCTCTGAAGAGAAGGTTTTCGTAATTTGCGCGGACAATGCAGATAACCCAATAAAAATTAAATATTTGTATTGCGAACTCTTGCGGGTTTTTTAAGCCGTACCGCGGATGTTTAATAAAGAAGGTTGAGAAATTTTTATGAGAATTAAAGCGAATATCGAACGTATTCCTGGCGGGATGATGCTCATTCCGCTGCTGCTTGGCGCGATGTTAAATACCTTCGCGCCCGACGCCGGAACTTACTTCGGCTCCTTTACTAAAGGAATGATTAGCGGCACCGTTCCTGTTCTTGCGGTGTGGTTCTTCTGTATCGGTGCCTCTATCGATTTACGGGCAACCGGTACGGTGCTGCGTAAATCCGGCACGTTGGTTGTCACAAAAATTGCTGTCGCCTGGGTTGTGGCAATGATTGCCGCTTCCTTTATTCCTGATGAAGGTATTCAGACAGGCATGTTTGCCGGCCTCTCCGTGCTGGCGCTTGTTTCGGCCATGGACATGACTAACGGCGGCCTGATGAACCAGTACGGCACCAAAGAAGAATCCGGCGCGTTTGTTTTAATGTCGCTGGAATCCGGCCCGCTGATGACCATGGTAATCCTGGGGTCCGCAGGCCTGGCCTCCTTTGAGCCGCACCACTTTATTGGCGCCGTGCTGCCGTTCCTGATTGGCTTCACCCTGGGTAACCTGGATCACGATTTCCGCGCCTTCTTCAGCAAAGCTACCCCGACGCTTATTCCGTTCTTCGGTTTTGCTTTGGGTAACACCATCAATCTGAACGTGATTATGGATACCGGGCTGCTGGGCATTATGCTGGGCGTAGCGGTTATCGTGGTTACCGGGATTCCATTGATTCTGGCTGACAAATTTATTGGCGGCGGTAACGGTACCGCAGGGATCGCCGCGTCATCTGCGGCAGGCGCTGCGGTGGCAAACCCGGTCATTATTGCGCAGATTAATCCGGCGTTTGAGCCGGTGGCCGCTTCAGCCACGGCGCTAGTAGCGGCAAGCGTTATCGTCACGGCGATTCTCGTACCGATCATTACCGCACTGTACTCGCGGCGCATAGGAGGCAAGATGGAAGAAAAAGAGCTGGTGCAGCAAGCACCGCACCACTAAAAGAAAAAGGAGCCGCAAGGCTCCTTTTTGACTTACAGCGCCGACTTCAGCCGCTGCACCGCCTCATAAAGCTGCTCTTCCGTGGCCGTCGCATAGGAGAAACGCAGCGTCTTTTTATCCGCGTTATCACTGAAGAAGAACTCGCCGGGCACGTAGACCACGCCTTTCTCCAGCGTCCGCTGCAGCCACTTTGTGGTATCAAACTCGTAGCGGAATTTCGCCCACAGGAACATGCCGCCCTGCGGCTGGTTAAAGCTGATATGCTCGCCCAGCTCGTCCTGCAGGTAACGCGACAGGCTCAGGCATTTTTGCTTATAGGCATCCCGAATCAGCGCAATCTGCGGGTTCAACCGGCCCAGCGTCAGGTAAGCCGCCACCAGCGACTGCGAGAAAGAGTTGGCATGGAGATCGGTCGCCTGCTTGATGATAGCCACTTTCTGCTTCATCCATTCCGGCAGGATTAACCAGCCCACACGCAGGCCCGGCGCCAGGATTTTAGAGAAGGTTGAGGTATAGACCACGTTCTCATGATTGCCCCTTTCCGCCGCGACCTGGAAAAGCGTTTTCTGACGCTCTTCGGTAAAGCTGATGGCGCCGTACGGATCGTCTTCAATGATGACGAAATCATGCTCAACGGCCAGTTTTACCAGCTTCTCGCGGCGCTCAGCGCTAAGCGTTGTGCCGCTCGGGTTGCCAAACGTCGGCACCAGATAAACGCACTTGATGCGGGTCGTTTTAAGCAAGGCTTCCAGTTCATCAACGATCATGCCGTGCTCGTCGCCGCCTACGGATTTTACCGTCGCTTCGGTAAGGCTAAGAATTTGCAGCGTCGCAAGATAGGTCGGGCGCTCAACGACAAATACGTCTCCCGGATTTGCCAGCGCGCGAATCAACAGATCCAGCGCCTGTTGAGAACCGGAGGTGATAAGCAGTTGGTCAGGATTAGTGGTGATGCCACGCTCCCGGCACAGGGCAACAAGCTGCTGACGAAGTTCGACATTTCCTTCCGTTAAGCCGTACTGGAAAGCGTCGTTGAAGTTCTCATCCACTACCTTTTGCGTGGCCTGCGCCAGGCCTTCTTTATCAAACAGCTCCTGGGAGGGAATACCGCCGGCAAGCGAAATCACGCCCGGCATTTTGCTGTGTTTTAAAAGTTCACGGATGGCTGAAGGCTGCAGGTTCTGGATACGATGTGCGAGGTGCGTGCTGTTGCTCATATTGTTATCTCTGATTTTCTGTTCGCTTAAAATATACATAGCAACCAAATTAATTAGCAATGCCTTTGCAGAACTAAAAGCGATGATTTTGCGAGGCGCTTTCCCAAATCACGTTCTCAGGTTCGCCCCCCGCACGGGGAGATGTTAAAGTAGGCCGAGTCGTTATATAAAGCGAAAAACAATGAACATTCATCTACTTATCGTCGACGCCCTGAACCTTATCCGCCGTATCCATGCGGTGCAGGGCTCGCCCTGCGTCGATACCTGTCTGCATGCCCTTGAGCAGCTGTTAAGCCATAGCCGGCCAACCCACGCCGTTGCGGTGTTTGACGATGAAGACCGGCGCGAAGGCTGGCGGCATCAGGCGTTACCGGACTATAAAGCCGGACGGGCGCCAATGCCAGAATTCCTGCAGCATGAAATGCCGTCTATCCGGGAAGCCTTCGCCCGTCGCGGCGTGGCCTGCTGGCATTCGCAGGGGAACGAGGCGGACGATCTCGCGGCGACCCTTGCCGTTAAGCTCGCAGCGGGCGGCCATCGCGCCACTATCATCTCCACGGATAAAGGTTTTTGCCAGCTGCTCGCCCCCACGATTGAAATTCGCGACTACTTTCAGAAACGCTGGCTGGATGCGCCTTTTATTGCGCAACAGTATGGCGTTCTGCCCGAACAGCTGCCCGATTTCTGGGGCCTGGCAGGGATCGGCAGCAGCAAAATTCCGGGCGTGGCGGGCATTGGGCCGAAAAGCGCAACGCAGCTGATAAACCAGTTCTCAACGCTTGAAGCGCTGTATCAGCGGCTGGATGAAGTCCCGGAAAAATGGCGGAAAAAGCTGGAAGCGCATAAAGAGAGCGCCTTTATCTGTCGGCAGGTTGCACGCCTGCAGACGGATTTAAAGCTGGACGGGAATTTGCAGCAGCTGCGGCTGCCCGCCAGCCGCTCATAATGTCGATATTTACGGCGGGCGGCGCTTATCCGGCCGATAACTCGATTTGCAGGTCGGGTAAGCGGCAGCGCCACCCGACGATATTCACATCAAACCCCGAATCTTAACCACGCTCGTCGCGACGGCCGCCCACGGCCGCCCACATACGGCGCACGTGTACGGTCACTTCTTCCCGGTCATGATAAAGCTGGCGTGCCTGAATCTGCGCGCTAATGCCATTTTCTTCAAGCTTTTCGCGCATCTGCGCAAGGTTTTGCGAAACCTCCTCATAGCGCTTTTTCATTGGCAGCTTGAGGTTAAAGATGGTTTCACGGCACCAGCCATTTACCAGCCAGGTTGTCATCAGGCTCGTCACTTTTGCCGGCTTCTCTACCATGTCGCATACCATCCAGGAGATGTTGTTGCGCGTGGGCTTATATTTAAAACCGTCTTCACGCAGCCACGTCACCTGTCCGGTATCCATCAGGCTTTGCGCCATCGGGCCGTTATCAACGGACGAGACCCACATGTTGCGTTTCACCAGTTGATAAGTCCAGCCGCCGGGGCAGGCGCCCAAATCCACCGCATACATGCCGTTTGCCAGGCGTTCGTCCCACTCGTCGGCGGGAATAAAGATGTGGAACGCCTCTTCGAGTTTGAGCGTTGAGCGGCTTGGCGCGTCCGACGGGAATTTAAGGCGTGGAATGCCCATATAAAACGGTGAATTGTTGTCGGGATACGAATAGCCGGTATAGCAACAGCCGGGTGCGATAAAGAAGACGTGCACCACAGGACGTTTAGGCGTTTCGTAGTTAGTCAGCACGCCCGCTTCACGCAGGCTGGCGCGCAGCGGCACCGTCAGCTTGCGGCAGAACTTCAGCAGCTCTTTGCTTTCGTTGGTGTCGGCAACCTCAACGCGCAGATCGCCGCCCTTCTCAACCACGCCCTGCAGCATGCCCGTAATCGGCGTGATGCGATCCTCAGGCGGCAGATCCTTTAACAACTCTCCGACAACGATCATCTGGCGAGCAAAGATCAGATCGCTGAACGGCAGCTCGCGCGCCAGCTTGTCGGCGTCTTCCTGCTGGTAGCATTCAAAAACTACGTAGCCGCTGCTTTCTTTTACGCGCGCAAAGCCGTATACGCTCCGCTGGCCTGCTTTATCGGTAATTTCCGCCGCGCATTCTTTTTCAAAGCCCTGGCGGCAGTACAAAATAACTTTATTATTCATGGCTTGCGCCCTTACGTTTCAGGCGCATTGCACCGATCAACATCAAAATCCAGCCGGCGAGGAAACTGACCCCGCCGACGGGTGTAACAAACGCCCACAGGCGCAAATGCGACAGCGCCAGGCAATAAAGACTGCCGCTGAATAAAACGGTGCCGAGCGCCATAAACACGCTGCTCCAGTAAAACCAGATGCTGATGCGGCGCTGCATAGCAACCGCAAGGCCAAAAATGGCCAGCGTATGAAACGCCTGATATTCAAGACCCGTCTGGATCCACCCCATCTCAACAACGCCGAGAGATTTACTTAATACATGCGCCCCAAAAGCTCCCAGGGCGACGAAAATAAAGCCGCTGATAGCGGTAAAAATCAGCATGAAACGGCTGGTCATGGTGTAACCCTAAATGTAAGGCGCAGCCGTGGCCGCGCGAAGATTTACTTATTGATCGTAGCGAAAGCGGAATTTTTCCTGTTCACTGGCGGCCTTCGCCAGGATCCACTGCCGGAATGCGGCTATTTTACCGAGTTCTGCCTGACTGTCATGACAAACAAGATAAAAGGCATTTTTACTGACCAGCACGTCGTTAAACGGGCACACCAGGCGGCCCGCTTCGATTTCGGACTGCGCCATAACGTTGTTTGCCAGCGCAACGCCCTGGCCGTGAATGGCGGCCTGCAGCACCATCGCGCTGTGGCTGAAAATGGGCCCCTGCTGCACATTAATGTGGCTGACGCCCAGCTGGCGCGTATAAGTTTGCCAATCCCGCCGCGACGCATCATGTAATAAGGTGTGCTGCGCGAGATCTTCCGGCGTTTTGATCGGCCTGTCGCCCGTCAGCAGCATCGGCGAGCAGACCGGCAGCAGATACTCAGCGTACAATTTTTCCACCCGCAGGCCTGGCCAGTTTCCGCGGCCATAAAAGATAGCCACGTCGACGTCGTCTGAAAGCTTATCTTCCTGACGGTCAACGGCTTGTATACGGACATCGATTCCCGGATAAGCTGAGTTAAAGCTGGTAAGGCGAGGCACCAGCCAGTGAATGGCGAAACTTGGCAGTAAACTTACCGTCAAAGCGCCTTTTGCGCTCCTTGCCTGCAGCTTGCGCGTCGCCTCGGTGAGCTGAGAAAAAATCTCTTTAATATCGAGATAATAGCTCTGTCCTTCTTCAGTAAGCAGCAGCGAGCGGTTGCGGCGACGGAACAATTTAAGCCCTAAAAAGTCTTCCAGCGACTTAATCTGGTGGCTAACTGCCGCCTGGGTGACAAAAAGCTCTTCGGCCGCTTTAGTGAAGCTCAGGTGCCGTGCGGCGGCATCAAAAACACGTAATGCATTAAGGGGTGGTAAACGCTTGGACATGAGTGACAGGCTTAAATGTTAATGGCTGTTAACAAACAGGTTATTTTAATTAACCTATTAGTTTTTTTTATCTGAGCCATTATAAATTGTCCGTTGAGGATGCACCAGCAAATACCTATAGTGGCGGCACTTCCTGAGCCGGAACGAAAAGTTATCTGGAATGCGTGTTCTGGAGGGCTTTTGGCTTACGGTTGTGATGTTGTGTTGTTGTGTTTGCAATTGGTCTGGCATTCCAGACCCCGGTAGCTTAGCTACCCCTTTTTCACTTCCTGTACATTTACCCTGTCTGTCCATAGTGATTAATGTAGCACCGCTTTTAGCGGTGCTTTTTTTTACTCACGCTTTAGTGGTCAAGCTCAACCATCTCTTTCACGTCAGTACGGTTAATCTGCTGCTTGTTGCCGTTAGCATCTTTGTACGAAATCATCCCTGTCTCATTGTCGGTTTGCGGTTTACCGTCGGAAACAATGGTGCGACCGTCGTTCGTGTGCATGACATAATTCGGGCTGGAACATGCTGAGAGTGCAAAAGTCATCATACATGCAGATACAATAGCGGCTGCCTTATTCATAGTTCTTCTCCTTGTACATAGAGTTTAATGCTACTTAAATCTCTTCTGCTTACAGGCTGAAACCTTAGCCTAACAATTATTAGCATAACCCTCTTTGCTAACTTTGCCAGGTTAAGCAGAACAATCCGATAGTTACGGCTGGCTTGTGCGTTCTGACGAAATGCGCCACGATCGACGGACTGAAACGAGGATAATCATGAAAGCATTTAATCCCGCCCATTTTCGCAGCCAGTTCCCGGCGCTGGCGGATGCGGGCGTCTATCTGGACTCTGCGGCAACCGCCTTAAAACCCCAGGCGGTGGTTGACGCCAGCCAGCAGTTCTACAGCCTCAGCGCAGGCAACGTTCACCGCAGCCAGTTCCCCACGGCGCAGCGCCTCACGGCCCGTTATGAGGCCGCGCGCGAAGCGGTGGCAACCTTGCTGAATGCTCCTTCCGACAAAGATATTGTCTGGACGCGCGGCACTACCGAGGCCATCAATCTGGTTGCCCAGTGTTATGCGCGCCCGCGCCTGCGGCCGGGGGATGAAATCATCGTCAGCGAAGCCGAACATCACGCTAACTTCGTGCCGTGGCTGATGGTCGCTGAACAAACTGGCGCGCGTATCGTTAAGCTGCCGATTGGCAAAGATTACCTTGCCGATCTCAACCAGCTTTCTGCCTTGCTCAACGCACGCACTAAAATTCTGGCGCTGGGGCAGATGTCGAACGTCACCGGCGGCTGTCCGGATCTTGCAAAAGCTATCGGCCTTGCGCACGGCGTCGGGGCGATAGTTATGGTGGACGGCGCCCAGGGCGTGGTGCATTGCCCGCCGGACGTTCAGGCGCTGGATATCGACTTTTATGCCTTCTCCGGCCATAAACTTTACGGGCCGACGGGCATCGGCGCGCTGTACGGCAAAACCGAGCTGCTGGCTGAAATGTCCCCGTGGCTCGGCGGCGGTAAAATGATTAGCCATGTCTCTTTTGACGGTTTCACAACCCAGGCGGTGCCCTGGCGCTTTGAAGCCGGTACGCCAAACGTTGCCGGAGTGATTGGCCTTAGCGCCGCGCTTGAATGGCTTGCAGATGTAGACGTGGCTGAAGCGGAAACTTACAGCCGCGGGCTTGCGACGCTTGCCGAAGCAGCGCTGGCTAAGCGCCCGGGTTTTCGCAGCTTCCGCTGCCAGGACTCAAGCCTGCTGGCGTTTGATTTCGCGGACGTGCACCACAGCGACATGGTCACGCTGCTGGCGGAATCAGGCATCGCGCTACGAGCCGGACAGCACTGCGCCCAGCCCCTGCTTGCCGCGCTCGGCGTAAGTGGCACGCTCCGCGCTTCTTTCGCCCCCTACAACACACAACGCGACGTGGACGAGCTGGTGAAGGCCATCGACCGTGCGCTGGATATTCTGGTGGATTAAATGACGAGTGGATTTTTAGCCGGTCATCCGTTTGGCCGCACTATTACCGAAGAGACGCTGCGCGCCACATTCGTACCGCTGCAGCAGTGGGAAGACAAATATCGCCAGCTGATCGTGCTGGGCAAACAGCTGCCTGCCCTGCCCGCGGATTTAAAGCGCGACGATATCGAGATTGCCGGCTGCGAGAACCGCGTCTGGCTCGGCCATGAGCGCGAAGCCAACGGCAAGCTGCACTTTTATGGCGACAGCGAAGGGCGCATCGTTCGGGGCTTGCTGGCGGTTTTGTTGACGGCCATTGAAGGTAAAACGGCGCAAGAGCTGCAAAGTACGGATCCGCTGGCGCTGTTTGACGAATTAGGCCTGCGCAATCAGCTTAGCGCTTCACGCAGCAGCGGGCTGGCGGCGCTGGCCGAAGCCGTGCATCAGGCCGCCAGAGAAGCGTAATCAGGCGCTTCTCGCCGCCTTCGCCATCATTTTCTTAAGCACGTGGGAAACCGCCACGAAACCAAAGCTGGCGGTCACCATGGTCGCCGCGCCAAAACCTGAAGCGCAGTCCATACGCTTTGGGCCATCAGCGGTGCTTTTTGCCGCGCATACGGAGCCGTCCGCCTGCGGATAAACCAGCGCTTCAGTAGAAAACACGCAGTCGACGCCCAGCTTGCCCTTGCTGTTCTTCACCACGCCAAAATCGCTTTTCAGCCTTTCCCGCAGCTTCGCCGCCAGCGGATCCTGGATAGTCTTCGCCAGATCCGTCACCTGAATCTGCGTCGGATCGATTTGCCCGCCCGCGCCGCCGGTGGTGACCAGCGGGATCTTATTGCGCCGGCACCAGGCGATCAGCGCCGCTTTAGGACGCACGCTGTCGATAGCGTCTATGACATAGCTGTAGCCCTGGCTAAGCAGCGCGGCGGCGTTATCGGCGGTAATAAAGTCATCCACCACCGTCACCCGGCACTCCGGGTTAATCTCGCGAATGCGGGCCGCCATCACTTCCGTTTTGGCCTGGCCGACGTTATCGCGCAGCGCATGGATCTGACGGTTGGTGTTGGTAACGCAGACATCGTCCATATCGATAAGCGTAATCGCACCGATGCCGGTACGCGCCAGCGCTTCCGCCGCCCAGGAGCCGACGCCGCCAATTCCGATAACGCACACGTGCGCCCCGGCAAACAGTTGCAGAGCATCACGTCCATAAAGACGAGCGGTGCCGCCAAAACGTTGCAGCCAGGCGTCGGAGAGAACTACAGACATCGGGATATCCTCGGGGAATAAAAAACGGGCCGATTATACAGCCCGCTACATTGATGACAAACCACCGAAAAGCGCGGTTTTCGGAGGTTTGGGGTAAAGCAGAAGAAATAAATTTTTTGCTGCTAATAATTTTTAATGCCGGAAATCCTTGTCAGTACACTCTACGGGCTGATTATACAGCCCGTACTCAGAAGGTGGAAAGTTCGCAGCATTAACCGTTAAATACGTTGCCGCCGGAGCCCGCACCCGGCGCGTTTTTCAGCACCCAAACGCGGCCATAATGGTTATACCAGCCGGCGCGATGGCCCGCTTCCGGCCCGATCCCCTGATAAATATCGAAGTGCTGCCCTTTAATCGCCCCGCCCACGTCCAGCGCCACCATGACGCGCAGTTCATATTGCCCGCTGAACTTGCCGTTATTGTTCAGCAGCGGCACTTCCGCCAGAAGCGTGGTGCCCGCAGGAATAATAGAGCGGTCAGACGCCACCGACGCGCGGCCAATCAATGGAACCGCGCTCGCTCCTTTAACCGGCGCATAGCTGGCCGGCTTAAAGAAGACGAAGGACGGATTTTGCTCCAGCAGCTCCTGAACTTCAGCCTGGCTGTGGGTTTCTCCCCAGTGGCGAATCGCCTGCATCGACATATCTTCTCTTTTCACTTCGCCGCGATCGATAAGCACTTTGCCGATGCTGCGATAGGCGTGGCCGTTTTTGCCCGCGTAGCCGAAGAAGGTTAACGGCCGGCCGTCGCCAAAGTCGATATAGCCGCTGCCCTGCACGTCCATAATGAAGTTATCCATCAGGGAATTGCTGTAGGCAAGAATGTAGCTGTCGCTCAGCGCGCCGCTGTAAATCTCTGCGCGCGAAGGCAGACGCCCGCGCTTAGGCGGCATACGATAGATTGGGTACTGGAATTCGCCCTGACGGGTATAACGCGCCTGCACCACCGGCGTGTAGTAGCCGGTAAACTGCACGTTGCCGTAGTTATCCGCGCCTTCCATCTGCCAGGCGTCCAGGCCGTACTGGCTTAGCTGGCGTGTATCGCCGCCGGCCCGCAGCCACTGCTGCACAGAGCTGTAGACGTCGCTCTTGCTGTTAAAAAGCCTTGGGGAGGCTGAGCGGATCTGATTAACCTGCTCGGAGAAATCTCCGCCGTTAACGGGAGCGCCTACCGCATCAGGCTGGTTAACCAGCGAAAAGGGCTGCGTAAACTTGCCGTCTTTATATTGCTGACCTTTGTCAGTCGGTTTAGACGAACAGGCCGCCAGCGCGGCTACCATCACACCTGCTACAACGTACTTAATCCAACTTCCCTTCATCACTGCCTCGCCTGGTTTTTGCCGCTATACCCCACGCGAAGATAGCAAACACGTCGGGATAATTAAATGCGTTGCAAACGCGCCGCAACAGACGCGTACACAAATAAATCTAAAAGCCGTTATTTTCAACAGCCTGGGGCAAATTAAGGATTTTTAAAAAAAAGGGTTGCATCAAAAAGCGAGCAGAGTATAGTGCGCATCCACGGACGCGGGGTGGAGCAGCCTGGTAGCTCGTCGGGCTCATAACCCGAAGGTCGTCAGTTCAAATCTGGCCCCCGCAACCAATTAAGCCGCTGATTACAGCGCCATGATGCAAATCATGTGGGATACAAGCAGTATACGGACGCGGGGTGGAGCAGCCTGGTAGCTCGTCGGGCTCATAACCCGAAGGTCGTCAGTTCAAATCTGGCCCCCGCAACCAACTAAGCCGCTGGTCACAGCGCCATGATGCAAATCATGTGGGATACAAGCAGCATACGGACGCGGGGTGGAGCAGCCTGGTAGCTCGTCGGGCTCATAACCCGAAGGTCGTCAGTTCAAATCTGGCCCCCGCAACCAACTTTTAAACACCTTAACGGGTGTTTTTTTGTATCTGCACTCCGCTACTCTTCGCCAGCACGCAAAAAGGGCGCGTTATCCGCGCCGCGCAAGCGTTGCTCCATCGGCAAAATACGCCTTAATCCCGGCCAGAATCGACTCCGCCACTTCCTGCTGGAATGAGGCCGTGCGCAGCTTGCGCTCTTCCTTAGCGTTGCTTAAAAATGCCGTCTCCACGAGGATAGAAGGAATATCCGGCGCTTTGAGCACCGCAAAACCAGCCTGATCGACGCTGTTTTTATGCAGCCTGTTAACCCGCCCGAGCCTTGTAAGCACTTCATTGCCGAATTTCAGGCTGTCGTTGATGGTCAGCGACTGCACCATATCAAACATGGTGTGATCGACATAGCGATCGCCGCTCCTGCTTATCCCGCCGATTAAGTCCGCGGCGTTCTGCGTTTGCGCCAGATACTTCGCCGCCGTACTGGTAGCGCCCTTGGTGGAGAGCGCAAAGACCGAAGAGCCGTGCGCCGCGCCGGAGGTAAACGCATCCGCGTGAATCGAAATAAAGAGATCCGCACGCTGTTTCTGGGCTTTTGCCACGCGAACTTTCAACGGGATAAACACGTCCTCGTTGCGCGTCATATAGGCCTTCATATTCGCTTCTTTATCGATAAGCGCTTTCAGACGCCGCGCGATTTTCAGTACGATATCCTTCTCGCGGGTTTTATGCGTCCCGATGGCCCCCGGATCCTCACCGCCGTGACCAGGATCGAGCATAATGACGATCGGCCTGTCGCGCCCGGCCTTGCCCGGTTTCGGCCCCTGCTCTGCCGGCATTTTTTTATCCAGTTCGCCGTTGTTGTAATCTTCTAACAGCGCAAGCAGCGGATCCTGCTCGTTATTCATATTTGCCGGATAAAGATCCATCACCAGACGTTCTTTAAATTCGGCAACCGGAGCCAGAGCGAACAGATGCGGCGTAACGTTTTGTTTCAGTTCAAAAACCATACGCACGGTTTTAGGATCGAACTGCCCCACGCGCGCCGATTTAATAAAAGGATCGTCCGCGCGGATCTGGGTGCCGACGCCTTTAAGCACCGAGTTCAGATTGACCCCTTCGATGTCCACCACAACGCGCTCCGGGTTGCTCAAAGCGAACTGCTTATATTTAAGCAGCTGACTGGACTCCAGCGTTACACGGGTATAAGACGAGGCCGGCCAGACGCGTACGGCAACCACCTGGCTTACTGCCGCAAGTCCAACCTGGCTTACGCTTAACAACCACATGGCACCCGCGCCCTGAAGCAGACGGCGGCGGCTAATTAAAGAACTGGAATCTGACATGGCTCTCCTGAGAGTCATTTTTTGCAGCCTGAATACGGAAACTCTGATTTTTTAGCCGAAAACTTTAACGAATCACACCCTTACTGTCATCCTTAAAAGGGTAAACATTCTCAAAGCTGATTAAGCAACGCGCCGACGGTAAATCGCCCGGGGGCAAAATTGCTGCTTGCGCCCGGGACGATAAAAGAATAAAAATACACAAATTACGAATAATCATGCAATGAGGTTTGCCGTGGTGAAGGAACGCAGAACCGAACTGGTACAGGGATTCCGCCATTCTGTTCCCTATATCAATGCCCACCGGGGGAAAACGTTTGTCATTATGCTCGGCGGCGAAGCCATTGAGCATGAGAACTTCTCCAGTATCGTTAACGATATTGGCCTGCTGCACAGCCTGGGTATCCGTCTGGTGGTGGTGTATGGCGCTCGTCCACAGATTGATGCCAATCTGGCCTCGCACAATCATGAGCCGGTGTATCACAAATATACCCGCGTAACCGACGCTAAAACGCTGGAGCTGGTGAAACAGGCGGCGGGTTTGCTGCAGCTGGATATCACCGCGCGTCTTTCCATGAGCCTCGGCAATACGCCTTTGCAGGGCGCGCATATTAATGTGGTGAGCGGCAACTTTATCATCGCCCAACCGCTCGGCGTGGATGATGGAATAGACTACTGCCACAGCGGCCGTATTCGCCGTATCGACGAAGAGGCGATCCATCGTCAGCTCGATAACGGCGCCATCGTGCTGCTGGGGCCGGTAGCGGTTTCGGTAACGGGTGAAAGCTTTAATCTCACCTCCGAAGAGGTCGCCACCCAGCTGGCGGTAAAGCTCAGGGCCGAGAAAATGATCGGGTTCTGCTCGTCTCAGGGCGTTAACGACGATAACGGCAATATTATCTCTGAGCTGTTTCCCAACGATGCCCAGCGCCGCATTGAAGAGCTGGAAAGCGCCGGGGATTATCATTCCGGCACGGTGCGCTTCCTGCGCGGCGCGGTGAAAGCCTGCCGCAGCGGCGTGCGTCGCAGCCACCTGATTAGCTATCAGGAAGATGGCGCATTGCTGCAGGAACTCTTCTCCCGCGACGGTATCGGTACGCAAATCGTCATGGAAAGCGCCGAACAAATTCGCCGGGCGACCATCAACGATATCGGCGGCATTCTGGAGCTGATCCGTCCGCTGGAGCAGCAGGGCATCCTGGTGCGCCGCTCACGCGAGCAGCTGGAAATGGAGATCGATAAATTTACGATTATCCAGCGCGATAACCTGACCATCGCCTGCGCCGCGCTCTATCCTTTCCAGGAGGAAGGGATCGGCGAAATGGCGTGCGTGGCGGTGCATCCGGATTACCGAAGCTCGTCGCGAGGCGAAGTGTTATTGCAACGCATAGCCGCGCAGGCGCGGCAAATGGGGCTCAGCAAGCTGTTCGTGCTGACGACGCGCAGTATTCACTGGTTTCAGGAGCGTGGCTTCACGCCGGTGGATGTGGACCTGCTGCCGGAAAGCAAAAAAGAGATGTACAACTACCAGCGTCGTTCGAAGATCCTGATGGCGGATTTAGCCTGAGTTATGGCGGGTGGCGCGAGCTCACCCGCCTGAAAACTAGTTAAACACGTCAATCAGGCCGCTGCGCCTTTCCGTACGCGTCAGGATCGCTTTCTCAAGCACCCGGTCATCGGCATACAAAGATAGCCGCCTGCGCGCACGCGTAACGGCGGTATAAACCAGCTCGCGCGTTACGACCGGCGTAAACTGATTCGGCAGCACCAGCGCCGCATGATCGAATTCAGAACCCTGAGACTTGTGCACTGTCATAGCAAACGCGGTCTCATGTTCCGGCAGGCGGCTTGGCTGCACGGATTTCACCGAGCCGTCCGGCAGTGAGAACCAGACGCGAAGCCCTTCCCCTCTTTCCAGCGCAATACCGATATCGCCGTTGAACAGCCCCAGCGCGCTGTCGTTGCGGGCGATCATAATCGGGCGGCCGCTGTACCAGCGCGATGCGGCAGGCAGCGGCCGGGTAATCTGATGCTTATTAAGCAGCGCCTGCTCTATTCGCTCATTGAGTCCGCTAACGCCGAATGGCCCTTCCCGCAGCGCGCACAGGAGCTGATAGCGCCCAAACGCCTCCAGAATCTGCTCGGGCTCAGCCTGAGCGCGTATTAATTCAAAACAGGAACGGTAGCCTTCCAGCGCATCCGCAATCATTGCCGCATAGTCATCGCTCTCACGCAGCGGCTGTTTCTTTATATCAGTAAAGCCCTGGCTGAACGTTGCCTGAGCTTTACGCGCATCGCTGGCGTTCACGGCGTAGGCGAGCTGGCCGATGCCGGACTGGCTGTCGAAGCGATAGCTTTTTTGCAGCAAACATAAACCGTCGCGTAGCGCGCAGGCATGTTCACCCTCTCCGGCAGGGATTAAATAATCGGTAATGCGGCTTAGCTCCTGCGCGCGCGCGGAAGAGTAGCCAAACGTGACGTAATGACAGATATCTCCCAGCACGGCTCCGGCTTCAACGGATGCCAGCTGGTCACGATCGCCGAGGAAAATCACGCGCGCGTGATCCGGCAGCGCATCGATCACTTTTGCCATCATCGGCAAATCCACCATCGAAGCTTCATCCACCACCAGCACGTCCAGGTGGAGCCGGTTGCCGGCATGATAGCGCAGACGCTGGCTGTTCGGCTGCACGCCCAGCAGACGGTGCAGGGTGCAGGCGTCATCCGGCAACGCTTCTTTTTGTTTGTCGCTAAGCGGTAAACGACGCAGCGCCGAACCGAGCGATTCCGTTAACCGGGCCGCCGCTTTCCCGGTGGGTGCAGCAAGCTGAATACGCAGCGGGCTTGCGCCGGAAAGCTCAACCAGGGCGGCAAGAAGTTTGGCGACCGTGGTCGTTTTCCCGGTGCCGGGCCCGCCGGAAATCACCGAGATTCTTCTTGTCAGCGCGACCGCGGCCGCGACTTTCTGCCAGTCGATATCATTTGTGGGGGCAAAAAGCTGATTCAGCACAACGGCAAGCCGCTGTTCGTCCAGAGGCATCGGGCGGTTTTGCGCGCCAAAAAACTGCGCTACGGCACGCTCATTTTGCCACATGCGGTTAAGGTATACGCGCTCGCCAATCAGCTTCAGCGGCGTGGGATCCTCATTTTCGCTTACCGCCTCCGAGTCGAGTAGCGCACTTTTCCAGTCATTCACCTCGCCCGCCGCGGCAAAAAGCTGTTCTGCCAGATCCGGCTGCCGCCCCCCAAACCAGTGTTCGGGCGTCAGCCGGGCAAGCGGCAGGCAAACGTGCCCTTCGCCCGCATCATGGCTCAGCAGAGCGGCGGCAAGCATCACAGCCGGCTGTTCATTGCTGGCGACCATCATGGCAAACTGAACGTCCAGCGCACGAAGCAACTTCTGCTCGACCGCCTGCTGTAACCACTGCAACATCGTCATGGCATCACCTCTTCTTGAGCGCCGGCAAACAGGGCATCCATTTTTGTCATCAGTTCGGCATCAGGACGAGTAGAGAAAATGCCCCGCGACGACCCCTTGCCCTCCACTCCACGCAGGAAGAGATAAATCACTCCGCCGAAATGGGTATGGTAATCATAATCGCGGATACGATGGCGCAGATAGCGGTGCAGCGCCAGCGTGTATAACTGGTATTGCAGATCGTAACGATGGGACTGCATGGCGCCTTCCATCGCCTCCCGGGTGTAGGAGCTGCTGTCCTCGCCTAACCAGTTTGATTTGTAATCCAGCAGGTAATAGCGCCCCTGCCAGCGGAACACCAGATCGATAAAGCCCTTGAGCATGCCCCGCACCTGCCGGAAATCCAGCGGCGGGCAACCCGCCGACAGCGGATCGTATTCGCGAATGAGTTTATCCAGCTCCTCGGCCCGCAGGTCGGTGTTGATAGGCAGGTAAAACTCCAGCTCCACCTGTTTCTCCGTCGGTGCCAGTTGATTAAGCGAGACACCTGTTTCATTCAAAGGCGCCTGCAAAATTTCGCGTAGCCAGCCGCTAAGAACAGGCTGCCAGTGCTCGCCAAATCCCTGCTGGGTCAACATCCCGGCCAGCCATGCCTCATCAAGCGGCTGGGTAAAATCGATGCCCTCAAACAGGCTGTGCAGAAAAGTACCGGGAGCGGCGCCACGCGGAAAGGAGTGTGGAGTAAGTGATGACTCACTTTGCTCCTGCGCAGCGCTCGCGCCCTCCACGTCAAGACGCGGCAATAAATCCTGCGCCAGATGATAGCCGCGCTGCTGCAGCCCGGAATAGCTGGTGACCCGCCAGTTATCGGCGATGCGCCGCTGCAGCTCGCGCGCGCTCAGCTCCGGCCGGGCGGCCACGACGGGCTGCCAGGGTTGCGGATCCTTTTGCCTCAGCGGCTCCACGCTAATCGCCTCACAGGCCAGGGCTTCAAGGCAGGCCTGCAGCCCCGCAGCATCCATAGCTTCCCCCTTTTGCAGCAGGTGGCCCAGCGCGCTGAGGTGCAGATCGCTGGCGCCTTTTTTGGCGCGGCCGCCGCGAAAAAGAGGAGCCACGCCAAGGCTGCAATGCCAGACAGAACGGGTCAACGCCACGTACAGTAGCCGCAAATCTTCCGCCAGCCGCTCCTCTTCCGCGAGGCTCAGGCTTTCCTCGTTATCGCTTAAATCCAGCAGCGAGGCGAACGTGGTGCGATCGTGATACAGGCCGCTGCTCTGCGTGCGGAAGTTGGCGATAAACGGCAGCCAGACCAGCGGATACTCCAGCCCTTTGGATTTGTGAATAGTGACAACCTGCACCAGGTGCTTATCGCTTTCAAGGCGCAGCTGCTGGCTGGAAGCATTGCTGTCGGGCTCCGCGATTTGCTGCGCAAGCCAGCGAACTAACGCAAACTCGCTGTCCGCCTGCGATGCGGCCTCCTGTAACAGTTCGCTGATGTGCAAAATATCCGTCAGACGCCGTTCGCCGCCGGGCGTTGCCAGCAGGTTTTCCGCCACCTGGCGCGCCGCCAGCAAAGTACGCAGCATCGGCATCACGCCCCGACGGAACCAGATTTGCCGGTAGCCGGTAAACTCTTCCACCAGCCGATCCCACGCCTCTTCGTCTTCGTTCAGCGCTTCTATACGCCGCGCATCCAGCCCTAAGGCGCTGGTCGCCATCGCGCTGCGCAGCGTAGACTCTATTTCAGGCGCCAGCACCGCCTGCAAAATCCACAGCAGCTCGCGGGCCTCCGGCGTGGCGAATACGGAGTCGCGATTTGAAAGATAAACCGAAGGGATATTCAGCGCGCCCAGCGCTTCGCGGACTATCGTCGCCTCATTTCTGCTGCGCACCAGAACCGTGATGTCGGATGCCTGTACCGGACGGGAGTTAGCCCCTTCCCACAGCAGCGCGTCGCCGCGAAGCCCGGCGGCCAGCCAGTCACGAATCTGCTGCGCGCACTGTATCGCCATGGTTTGTTGGTAATCACTCACACCGCAGCCGTCGCCCGGCTGCAGCCATAGCGACATCGCGGCCAGCGTCTCACCGCGAAGCGTAAAGCGCAGCCCGCTATTTTTAGGCGCGGGCTTTACCGCAAGGAAAGGTATCTGGCGGAATAAAAAGGGATTTTCAACCTGGCTAAATAACGTGTTAACGCTTGCTATCATCGCAGGAGACGAGCGCCAGTTTGTGTCCAGCGTATAGCGATCGCTCACCTCGTGGCGCGCTTTAATGTAGGTGAAAATATCCGCGCCGCGGAAGGCGTAAATCGCCTGCTTGGGATCGCCAATCAACAGCAACGCGGTTTGCGGCTGCTTAAGGTAAAGCCTGCGGAAAATACGATACTGCTGGGGATCGGTATCCTGGAACTCATCGATCATCGCCGCCGGGAAACGGGCCCGAATCGCCTCGGCCAGGGCGTCACCGCCCGGTTGATGCAGGGCTTCATCAAGGCGGCTAAGCATATCGTCAAAGCCCAGCTCGCCGCGGCGATGTTTTTCCTGCTGCACGATATAGCGAATCTCTGCCATCGCACGAGCGATAACCAGGTCGCGAAGCGTGAGGGGCTCCGCCAGCAGCGCCGCAATTTCGCTAAAAACTGGGTGGCGCGGCGGCTCGCCTTTTTTGGTTTTCTCATCAAGCGTCGCCTGCGAAAAGCGGCTTAACGCATCCGGCAGCTGATAGCTGGTTGTTGCCGTCTGCGCCCACTCGCCGACGATATTAAGCCAGTTGGGCAGGTTCTTGCTGCTGTAGCTGCGCCTGTCGACGCCAGACTGCTCGATAAGGGCCGCAATCTCTTCTGCCGCAGCCTGCCAGTGCGCCTTCACGCCATCAATAGCGGCGACAATCTTGTCGTGGCGCGCTATTAAGGTTTCATTATCTGCCGGAGGCTTTTTCAGCGCGGGCTGTTCGCCCTGCAGCCAGCTGTTGATATCCCGCAACAAATCCTCGGGGCCGGTCCACTGTTCGCTCATCGCCTGCGCCACCGGTCTGGGCAGCGGATAACAGTGACGACGCCAGAAATCAGCGCAGGCGTGACGGCGCAGGAGCGACTCATCTTCAATAAGCTGATGCTCAAACAGCATGCCTGACTCAAAGGCGTTCAGGCTGAGCATCCGCTGGCAAAAGCCATGGATGGTGAAAACGGCGGCCTCGTCCATCTGCTGCTCCGCCAGACGTAAAATTTGCGCCGCCTGATGCCTGTCGGGAATTTGCGCCAGCAGGCGCGCAAGAAGCGGATTGTCGGTACGGTTGCGCACGCAGGCGATGAACAACTCGTGAATATTGGCGCGAATACGGCCACGCAGCTCTTCCGTGGCCGCTTCGGTAAAGGTGACAACCAGCAACTCTTCGACGCCAAGCGGGCGGGGAAACGCGGCGCTTTCTCCAAGCCCCAACAGCAGTCGTAAATAGAGCGCCGCTATGGTGAAGGTTTTTCCGGTACCGGCAGAAGCTTCAATCAGCCGCTCGCCGATGAGCGGCAAGCTTAGTGGATCAAGGGGCTGAACGGTGTCGGTCATTATCTCTCACTTTATTTATTCCCGTCATTCTTCAGGCTGCAGGAGTCCTGGCTCTACTCGCGCCTCCAGACACTAACCTGAGTAAGCGCCTGAGGTGAGCTCCCCTGTCGCCACTCGAATTATTCAGGGCTTAGCGTCTGTTAGCGGCAACGATTGTTGCAGACCGCTGACTCCCTCCCAGGTTTTCCACCCTTCTGGCGAGGCGTATTCCGGCTTGCCGTTATGGCTGCCGGAAACCTGCGACAGTATCGCCGCACCCTGCGGTGCAATCACGGCCTGATGGAAGAAATCCGCAAGCTTAAGCGGAGTCAGCTTTTTAATTTCGGCGACTACTTTATCACGCGAATCGAAGGCGAGGTTTCCCCTGTCGAAATCTTTGCTCAGTTGCGAAGCTTCCTGCGACAAAGTCTGCGGCGCCTGCAACATTTCACTGATGACGCCCTGCTGTATCTGGGCGAATTCTTCCGGGCTCATGGAGCGCAGCTTTTGTTCTGCGGTCAGATAGAAAGCCCGGAAGCGTTCATAGAGATAAGCCGGCTGCTTATCGCTACTTTGCAGCAGGAAACCGACGCCCCACTGACGCCCAACGGACATCGGGAAGGCAAACACCGCGTAACCAAGCTGCTCCTGGGTACGCAACTGGTTGTAGAACCAGGGCTGGATGATTTGCCCAAGCATTGCGCTGTAGGCCGTGCTGACCGTCTCGTCGTAACCTTCAGGCACATATACCGCCGCCAGAGCAGAATCCGTGCCGCTGTCGGCTTTTTCAAAGAGCGCGAGCGTCTGTTTATCGACCAGCACATCTTTATTGCGGCACCACTCGCTACCTTTGGTAGCCAGCTGGCTTTGCACCCGATGCGCCAGCGCTTTAGCCCGATCCGCAGACAGGTTGCCTAACACCAGGAACTCAGGCTTAGCATTATTTTTTAAACTATCGCGATAGGCAAGCACGTCTTTTAACGTTATGTCCGGCAGCAGGGCACGGCGCGCTTCCCGCTGGAAGTAAGGGACCTGAGATAGCATCTGGACAGGAATGATAGCCTGATCGTAGGCTTTGCCCTTATCCGCCGAGTCCATCATTTGCGCATACCAGGACTTCGCCTGATCGAGCTGTTGCTGGGTTGCGGTATAGGAGAAATAGCCTTTTAACAGCGCTGCAAACAGCTGCGGCAGGCGTTGCGTATAACCGTTGGCATTGACCATTAATCCGCTGTTCGCATTGGTGGAGAAGCTGATGCCGCCTACAGCCGCCTGGTTACTTAACTCATCCAGCGCAATACCGGCCAGATAGTCGTTTAGGGCGAACAGGACCTGATTTTTCGCGCTGTTCATCGCCTGTGGGTTACGCAGCACCATCGTCACGTCAGCTTTGGGTTCAAGGCTGAAATATTTGCTCGGCATGTAAAGCACGCGCAGGCCAGGCTCCCTGACCAGCAATTCCGGATGAGCATAGGTTTTTTCCGCTTTGATAAGCGTGAAGTCATCCGGAATGTACGGGTTCAGCTGCGGCAGGGTCAGTTTGATAGCCGCGGCTTTTTGCTGCCAGTCGCTAAAGGTCTGTGCGCTGATTTTGTCGACCTGGTAGGGGGCATCAACAAAGTAAGCGGTTTTGTTATGCGGCTCTTTCGGGCTGATATACCAGACGCGCGCGTTTTGCGGCGTCATCATCTCCAGCCTCGCTTTGATGGCTGCCGGATCGTACTGGTCGGCGATATTTACCGCGTCCAGGGTATGCTCGATCGGAACACGCAGCATGGTGTCTGCTAACCACTCGACGTAGTCCATATCGCGAGTGATGGAAGGATAACGGAAATCCAGATCCAGCACGTGAGACAGCTCGTCGAAATAGCGTTTATCCACACCGTTCTGACGCAGGTTATTCAGATAGCTGAAAATGGCGGCAACCACTTCATCTCGCTGGGCCAGGCCTTTATCGGTTAAGGAGACGGAAATTGCGAACACCCCGCTGTTGCCGCTGATTAGCGGATCGGAATCAGCGCGGATGCTGTCTGCCAGCCCCTGCTTTTGCAGCCAGTCTGACAAGGTGTTTTCGCTGCGATTGCCAATCAGATAGCCGATCAGCTCATCGGTTTTGCTGCGGAATTTATCGCTGTTGTTATCGATGCGGAACTCGACGCGCAGCACTTTGCGCGGCAGCGCCGGCACATAGTGGATAATGATGCCCTTCTGAGCGTCCGTTACCACAGGCACCGTGATAACCGGCTTTGCAATATTTTTATCAGGTACGCGTCCGTAGGTATCCACAGCGATTTTTGCCAGCTCAGGCAAAGGCTTATTGCTGTAGATGACGGCTTTCATCAGGTTAGCGGAATAGTACTGGTTGCGAAACGCCACCAGCGCGTCCAGCAGTTTGCTGCCCGGCTTATCGCGCAAGGTTTCGAGATTACCGCCTGAAAAACGTGAGCCGGGGTGCGCCGGATTGAGCGTTTCGGCGCTGACCTGCGCCATACGCATCCCGTCACGGGCGCGCGCTAAGGTTAACTCTGCGTTAACCGCATTACGTTCACGATCGGCATACTCCGGCGCCAGGTTAGGTTCAGCGATGGCATCGGCCAGTCTGTCGACAGCACCCGCCAGCGCATCGTTTTCAACCTCCATATAAAAGGCGGTGCGGTAGGTCGCGGTACTGGCGTTATGGCTGCCGCCGTGCTTTTTAAGGAATTCAGACAGGCTGTCCGGCTGTGGATATTTCTTTGAGCCCATCAGCGTCATATGTTCGAGATAGTGTGCGAGGCCCAGATGGTCGTCAGGATCTTCAAGCGATCCGACAGGCACCACCAGCGCAGACAAGGATTTCACCGCCTGCGGGTCGGAGACCAGCAGAACCGTCATATTGTTATCCAGACGCACTGCCTGATACTGGCGATTATCCTTATCGCTTTTACGGATGGTTTCCTGGAGGGGCTGCCAGCCCGTATCTGCCTGACTTAATGGTGCCCAAAGAGCAGCTAACAAGAAAAGCGGTTTGAACCAGGTGCTGCATTTAGGCATTCACGAACCTCATTATCACGAACATTCCTAACTTACTCATCATTAACGACTTTAAATTGCTTCGCTATCGTCGCCGTTACTTTTTTCGTCAGCCCTGAGCAGGTTGCGCATCATAGATGAACTTACCGGGCCGCGCAATTTTTATACAGATTATGCTGGGGTATTGAACCGGAACAGCGGCAGCAGGTACCGTTCAGCCTCGCGGATAATGGCATCGTAATAGTCATTATCCAGGGTGCGGTATAAGCGCTGCAGCCAGACATCAGCGCCTTCGCCTTCCACCATCAGGTTGCCTTCCCAGGCCGCCAACAGCTTGCTTTTGGCTTTCTGCTGCGTTTGTTCATCCCATAAAATGGCATCAAACGCCTGGTCATAACAGGCTTTTATCCACGCTCCGCCGCTATTTGGCAGCAGCAGAAGCGGCTGGTTTAAGCCTTCACGATAACCTTCAATAAGTTGCAGCAAATAGCTTTTTGCCTGCTCAACCTCAAGCGACGGGAAACGCCATTGAGAGGATTTCCGCCCGTACATCCGGCTGCTGCCCTCTCCCCCCATTGCACACCACACGACGTGCTCCACCCACAGCTGCAGGCCATGTGCGACATTCAGCACGGAAGGGCGCCAGCGCAGCAAGCCGTCGGGCTGAACATCCGACAACCACCCTACCAGCCTTGTTCCCGCAAGCGTTAAATCAACCTCAACGCTTGCGCCGTTTTGCCGCTCAGCTATCACTTTTTCAGACAGCTCTTCCATTTCTGTTAACTGGTTTTCCCACGCAATTTCACCAAACGCCCCGTAAGGCAGGGCCCCGGCGGCGCGATAACGGCGGAAAAGCAGTTGCGGATCGCCGCCGGCAATCAGGGTATTGAGCAGCTGCTGATTCATCTGGAAACGTTCGAGGCTATCCAGCGCAAAAGGTTCAGCATCCGGCAGCTCCGTCTTATCGAGCCAGAAGTTAATCCCCAGCCTCATCTGGAAGAAGGCGCGCACCGGATGGCGCCAGAATCGCTGCAGCTGCTCTAACGTAATCTCTTCCGGGGGTTTGTCCTGCAGCCTCTGGATAAACGGCGCATGGACCTCACCTTGCTCGCAGGCCGCAGGAAGCCATTCGCTGGCGTAGCTTTGCCCGTGGGAGACGGGAATAAAATTGCCTGCGTCAAACGGGGTGCGGCAGTGTTGATGAATAAGGTGTGCTTTTACCCCTGCCGCGCTTTCATCACAGGTACGCGAGGCGTCCTGCGGCAGGCAGTGGCTCTGGGCTATGTAGTTCAGCAGCTCTTCAACCAGCACGGAGGGGTAACGCTTACTGTTATCCTGAATGGAGCGCCCAATATAGCTGATATAAAAACGTTGCTGGGCCGAATTCAGGGCCTCCAGAAACAGGTAGCGGTCATCGTCGCGGCGGCTGCGGTCGCCCCGCTGTGATTTCTGGCTCATCAGGTCGAAGCCAGGCGGCGCCAGCGTGCGGGGATAAACGCCATCGTTCATCCCCAGCAGGCAAACAACCTTGAAGGGAATGGAGCGCATCGGCATCAGGGTGCAGAAGTTTACCGGACCGGCGAGAAAACGCGGGCTGATACGCTCCCGATCGAGCCGCTGCGCCAGTTCATCATGCAATAACCTGAGCGGGACGGGTTGCTGATAGTGCGCATCCAGGCCGTGCTTAATCATCTCCTGCCATTGCACTTCGATAAGCGCCAGCGCCGCCTCGGTGTCCTGGTCCGGCAGGAAGAAACACTCAAGCAGTTCGCGACACACCGGCACCCATTCACAGAGCGGCCTTTCAGCAGAAAGCGCCTGCCGCCAGCGGTTAAGCTGCATCAGCAGTTCTGCCAGCTGCCCCACCAGTTCGGCAATTAAACCGCTGGATTCGTCATAAGGCAGCACGGACTGCCACTCGCCCGCCTTACTGTCCATGGCGTAGCCCAAAAGCATGCGGGTCAGGCCAAAACGCCAGGTATGTTGCCCGGTGGCCGGCAGATCGAACTCAAGCACGTTGTCGTCATCAATGCCCCAGCGCACGCCCGATTCATTTACCCACAGGCGTAAATATCGCAGCCCTTCTTCATTGATGGCAAAGCGCGCGGCCAGGGCCGGCACCTCGAGCAGTGCCAGCACGTCTTCTGCCATAAAGCGGCTGTTCGGCAGAGAAAGCAAAGTGGTGAAAGCCTGGAGTGCAGGATGCGCCTGGCTTGCGCGCCGGTCGGAAATAGCAAAGGGCAGCCAGCGATCCGTTGCTGCGTTGCCAAACACGGCCTGAATAAACGGGCTGTAGCTGTCGATATCTGCAACCATGACGATAATGTCGCGCGGCGTCAGCGAGGGATCGGCATCAAGCATTGCCAGGAGCTGGTCGTAGAGCACTTCCACTTCTCGCTGCGGACTGTGGCACTCGTGGAAAGTGATGGAGCGGTCGTCAGGATCCAGCTTTTTTTTATCGCGGCTGTGCAGATATTCCTCTTCCGTCAGCCCCGTCACCGCATTGTTTTGCAGCTCAAGCAGATCAAACTGCAGGCTGTGCAGCAGATTATCCGGCTCGATATCGACAAAAACGTCGATCTCTTCGAACTGTTCCAGCTCAGACAGCAGGAAGGTGTAGTCGCGGCCAAGCTTTCCCCACGAGGCCAGCATCGGGTTTCCGAAATCCTGCTCGCCATCATCGTTAAACAGCGAAGAAGCCGTCTGGTTATCCTTAAACAAGGGCAACATATTGCCGGCCTTATAATGGCTGCGGCGCCGCCGGCTGATTAACCGCGCAAGATAGGCCGGGTCTTTAATATCGCCCCAGTAGTAGCGGCAAGGGTTGGTAAATAAAAGATGGACTTCAATATGCTTACCCAGCGCCTGAAGGGCCTGGAGATAAACGGGCGGTAAAGCAGAGATACCGCAGATAAAAACACGCGGCGGCAGACCCGCCGGGCACGTATCGCTCTTCTCCAGGGTGCTGATAAAGCGTTGATAAAGGTTCGCACGGTGCCACGCTGGCTGGCCGAGCTCACGGGTATGTTGCACAAGCGCGGCCCACAGCGATGCCTGCCAGAGCTGCCCCTCGCCCGCATCGTCCGCCAGCTCGCCCGCCTCCCATTTGCTTAACCAGCCGGGGCGATATACCAGATACTGGTCATAGAGATCCGCAATGCGTGAAGCAAGCTGGAAGAGCTTGCGACCGTTATCGTCTTCGGTAAGGTAGTGCCGCAACAGCGCAAACTCAGGCCGTTCGAGCATGTCGGGGATAAGCTTCATGAGTTTCCAGCTCATGCTCTGTTTGCTGAACGCGCTCTGCTCAGGCACCTCCGGCAGCACGCGAACAAACATATCCCAGATGAAGCTCGCCGGCAGCGGAAAAGCGATGTTGGCGGCAATACCAAACTTTTGCGCCAGCGTCATCTGTAGCCATTGCGCCATCCCCGTGCTCTGCACAAGCACCACCTCTGGCTGGAACGGATCGGGAAGTGGCTGCCCTTCCACGATAAATTCCATGATGGCTTCCAGAACATCAAGGCGGTTGGAATGGTAAACACGCAACATAGAATCGCTACTCCTGACTTTTCTCTTCCTGCGCGCAATGCAGCCGCGACAGCTTTCCGGTGCGGCCCGCAGGGCTGGTAATATTAACGGCGATGCTGACACATCCTGCCGCAGATGTCTGCTGTCTGATGACTTTCCATGCAGCTGGGGGATCCGGCGCCTGCGGTTCACTCATTTCAACGGCCAGACGCCACAGCTGGCGAAACTGCCATTGGGCCTGAAAACCTTGTTGTAATACGCGGTAGTAGCCGGGTAGCGCCACCATCACGATGGCAAAAAGCACCAGCGAACATAGCACCTCAGGCAGGCTAAACCCGCTTTGCTTTGCTTTCACCTGGGAAGCTGACACCGGGCGGCCTCTCTGAACGGGCAGAAGTCGAGCCAGCCATGAGGCGCAGCACGCCAGCGTGAATCCTCAAGGCTTCCCCAGCGCCACAGCGTAACCGGGTTTTCATCCTCTGCGGAAAGCTTTTGCGCCGCCATTAACGTCTCTCCTTTGTCCGTCGATAATATGCAAGCCCGCCATGCCATCGCTTGCTGCTGGCACTGCCACGAGCTTGTCGCCTGCCAGCGCTGCTGGCCTCCCCAGGCGAGTGCAGATGCAGCCTCGGAATATTGTTTTAGCAAGTTAATCTCGCTGGCAACGCTCTGCTGCTGCTGATTGAGCTGCTGCTGTAGCCCGTTGAGCATCAGCATGCCTAAGGAAAAAAGCAACAGGACGAAGGCCAGAGAGCTGCTGCCTCGCTGGCGGCGCATCACAGGTTATATCCCACAACGATATGCCTTAACGAGACGGGCTGCGCGCCTCCCTGCAACGAAGCATCCAGCTTAATTTCCAGCAGCGGCTGCCAGGAATTACGCGCTAAGCGGGATACTGAGAAATGCTTTATTGCCACCGATTCCGGATCCGTTATTTTCTCCCAGCCGCTGCCTTCGCAGGCAGCCGCTCCCTTTAGCGTTTCCAGGCTGCCATTGTGTAGCCGAAACCCTGTGGCTTCAGCTTCAGCGTGCCCGGCGGGTTCCCACTGGCCGTTGCTGTTGATGTCCCACTGTACCAGTACACATTCCCCTCTTTTGAGGAGTGTTAAACCTTTTCCGCTGCATTCCCCGTGGCAGTAGCCCGCGCGCTGCAGGTGTTTTCCTATACCAAACGCCAGTTGCCAGAGCGATTCCCGCAAGTTTTCTTTCTGATATTGCAGCAGCACGCCTCGCTGAAGCGCCGGGAAAAGCCGCCCTGCGCCAGACAAAATAATACTGCTCAGCGCCATGGCGATCAGCGTTTCGAGTAAGGTGAACCCTCTTTGCTTCAGCCGCATTTTTTAGCCTCGCCGGTTTTACAGGTGCGAATGCGTCCCCAGGCAGAGAGTATGACCTGCCACTCCCCGGCGGAGCTTCGCAAAATCAGATGGCCGGGCCATGCCGTGTTTCGTATCCCGTAGAAGCCGGCGCCTGCCGTTATCTCCACCATCTCCACCTCCGCAAAAGGTTGCATCAGTTGCCAGCGGGATGCGCTTTTACACTGGGTATCCGGCGCAAGATGGCTGGACAGACACCACCGGGAACCTGAATGGCTCAACCTAAGCAGGTGATCTACGTTTTTCCAGTTAGCATCGCTGCGCAGCTGCTGCAGAAAGCTACGCACCCGTTGTACGGTTATCCATAACCGCTGCTGCTGCTGCCATTTCTGCCAGCCGTATATGCCGCCCGCGCTCAGCGTCACGATAATTCCCATGACCAGCATCACTTCCGTCAGGCTAAAACCACGCTGCTTTCTTTTCATTCCAGGAGTGTGCCTGGCGTGAAAAAAGGCTGCTACTGCGCAATTAAATTTCATCGAGATATGCCGAAGAAAATATGCGCATTTGCAGAGGGTTACACAGATTCAGGGAGGGAACGCGAAAAGCTAAAAAGAGGGTAAAAAAAAGCGGCGCACAAAGGCGCCGGGTATGTCAGTCTGTCGGCATTAAATCGCGACAGGCGCTTTGATCGCAGGATGCGGGTCGTAGCCTTCAATCTCGAAGTCTTCAAAGCGGTAGTCGAAAAGCGATTCGGGCTTGCGCTTGATAACCAGCGTTGGCAGCGCACGCGGCTCGCGAGTCAACTGTAGGTTAGCCTGCTCAAGGTGGTTGCTGTACAGGTGCGTGTCGCCGCCCGTCCAGACGAAATCGCCGACTTCAAGCCCGCACTGCTGCGCCATCATATGCACCAGCAGCGCGTAGCTGGCGATATTAAACGGCAGGCCGAGGAAGATGTCGCAGGAGCGCTGGTAGAGCTGGCAGGAGAGTTTGCCATCGGCCACATAAAACTGGAAGAAAGCGTGGCAAGGCGCCAGCGCCATTTTGTCCAGCTCGCCCACGTTCCAGGCAGAGACGATGATGCGGCGCGAGTCCGGATCGTTTTTCAGCTGGTTAAGCACCGTGGCGAGCTGATCGATATGGCGGCCATCAGGCGTTGCCCATGAGCGCCACTGTTTGCCGTACACCGGCCCGAGATCGCCCTTTTCATCTGCCCATTCGTCCCAGATAGTGACGTTATTTTCGCGCAGATAGGCAACGTTAGTGTCGCCTTTAAGGAACCACAGCAGTTCGTGGATGATGGAGCGCAAATGACAACGTTTCGTGGTAACCAGCGGGAAACCATCCTGCAGATTAAAACGCATCTGATGCCCGAAAATCGACAGCGTGCCGGTACCGGTACGGTCATTTTTTGGCGTGCCTTCCGCAAGCACTTTTTTCATCAAATCAAGATACTGTTGCATGTTACCTCACGAAAGCTGCTGCTGCGGACGGCGGCGATACGCCCAGAGCATCATAATGACACCGGCGACAATCATCGGGATCGAGAGGATCTGCCCCATGCTGATGTACTGCACCCACGCGCCGGTAAACTGGGCGTCCGGCTGGCGGAAGAATTCTACGATGATGCGGAACGCGCCATAACCGATAAGGAACAGGCCAGAAACCGCCCCCATCGGGCGTGGTTTACGGATAAACAGATTCAGAATGATGAACAGCACGATACCTTCAAGCGCCATCTCGTAAAGCTGCGAAGGGTGACGCGGCAGTACGCCGTAGGTGTTGAACAGCGGCTGCCATTCAGGATGCGTTGCCAGCAGGCCGATATCTTCGCTGCGTGAACCCGGGAAGAGCATTGCCCATTTAAAGTCAGGATCGACCCGGCCCCACAGTTCGCCGTTGATAAAGTTGCCAAGGCGGCCGGCGGCAAGGCCAAAAGGAATCAGTGGAGCAATAAAATCAGCCACCTGGAAGAAGTTACGTTTGGTACGGCGCGCGAACCAAATCATGACGCAGATAACGCCGACCAGGCCGCCATGGAAGGACATGCCGCCGTCCCAGACTTTGAACAGATATAGCGGATCGGCAAGGAAAACAGGCAGGTTGTAGAAAAAGACGTAGCCGAGACGCCCGCCGAGGAAGACCCCAAGGAAGCCGGCATACAGCAGGTTTTCTACTTCATTTTTGGTCCAGCCGCTCCCTGGTTTGCTGGCGCGGCGTCCGGCCAGCCACATGGCAAAAACAAACCCAACCAGGTACATCATCCCGTACCAGTGCAGGGAGACAGGCCCGACGGAAAAGATCACCGGGTCAAATTCAGGGAACCGAAGATAGCCACTATTCATAGTCATCACAAACCATTGTTATCCCGCCGGTTAAGAAAGGCAGGCTGCAAGTACGCACCGCTGCCGGTGCGCTCCGAAAGCGGCGAATCATAGCATAAAGGGCGCGCCGATTAAGTCCGCGAAGTTGTAAAAGATCTGTAATGCCGGGCGTAAAACAGGGCATCGGGCGCTTTAGCGCCCGCCGCGAATCAGCCCGCCCATGCCGTGCTGCTCCATAAACGAAGAGACCTGATGACGGACCTCTGTTGCCAGCTGAGCTTCAAGGCTGCGCGCTGCCAGAAGCTGCGCCTCTTCAAGATTTATATGGCGCAGCAGATACTTGACGCGTGCCACCGAGCGACCATTCATGGAAAGATGCCGGTAGCCCATGCCCACCAGCAACGCAACGCACATCGGATCGCCCGCCATTTCACCGCACAGGCACAGATCAATCTCATGGCGCCCGGCCTCGCAGGCTATATGCTGCAGCACGCGCAGCATAGCCGGATGCAGGCTATCGTACAGGCTGGCGACGCGGGTGTTGTTGCGGTCGACGGCCAGCAAATATTGCGTCAGGTCGTTAGTACCGACAGAGATAAAATCAACCCGTCCGACGAGATGCTCCATCATAAAGACCATGGACGGCACTTCCACCATCACGCCGAGGCGGGGTTTCGGCAGCGTGTAGCCCAGCATCTCTTCCACTTCCTGTCCGGCTCTGTCGATAAGGCGGCGCGCTTCGTCCACCTCATCCAGGCTCGTAATCATCGGCAGCAGAATATTTAAGTTTCCTGTCGCCGCATTGGCTCGCAGCATAGCGCGGACCTGCACCAGGAAGATCTCTGGCTGATCGAGCGTGATACGGATACCACGCCAGCCGAGACAAGGGTTCTCTTCGCTGATCGGCATGTACGGCAGCTGTTTATCCGCGCCGACGTCCAGCGTACGCAGCGTTACGGGCTTCTCGATGAACATCTGCAGCATGCCCTGGTACTGGGCAACCTGCTCTTCCTCAGAAGGGAAGCCGCTTTGCAGCATGAACGGAATTTCGGTGCGGTACAGCCCGATGCCGTCGACGCGGCTACCGAGCTTTTCTTCATGTTCCGGACTCAGGCCTGCGTTGAGCATTACCTGAACGCGCTCGCCGCTTTTCAGCGCCGCAGGCATGTCCACATCGTCTTCCGCAAGGCGGCTTAGCTCGTTTTCTTCACTGATCAGGCGCTGATATTCCTGCAGCAGCACCGGCTCAGGATCGACCAGCAGCTCGCCGCGATAGCCATCCACTACCAGCGTGCGGCGATGCAGCACCGAGGGCTGGATATCGGCCCCCATTACCGTCGGAATGCCTAACGCCCGCACCATAATGGCGGCGTGGGAGTTTGCTGCGCCGTCGCGCACTACAACGCCGGCAAGTCGGTTTTGCGGCAGCTCCGCGAGGGTGGTCGCCGAGAGTTCATCCGCAACCAGAACAAAACGCTCCGGCCAGGTGTTCGGCCCCTGAATGGTGTCGTCAAGGTGGAACAGCAGGCGTTGCCCAAGCGTTCTTAGATCGCCTGCGCGTTCTTTCAGGTAGCTGTCCGACAGGCTGGCAAACTGCTCGGCAAACTTTTCTACGACCTTTTTGACCGCCCACTCCGCCACCGAACCTTTATCCACCTCGTCGAACAGCTCACGGCGCAGCCGCGCGTCGGTCAACAGGTGGGAGTAAAGATCGAAAATAGCGGCGGTTTCTTTCTGAGCGCCCGCCGCGAAGCGTTTGCTGTAGCGACGAAATTCATTTGCCGCTTCTTCAAGCGCCGCCGTAAGACGCTCGCGCTCAAGAGTGATATCGAGCGTTGATGCTTCCGATACCTGCTCCATAAGCGGGAGCGTGGAATCCATCCAGCCTTCGGCAATGGCCACGCCTGGCGATGCGGGAAGCGCCCGAATTCGCGTCTGCCGATACTGACCAAACAGCGCGGCAAGCTGTGACTGGGAGAGAATGCCTGCCATTTGCGTGGCAAGCGTCACGAGGAAAGACTCTTCGCTTTCGTCGTACTGACGGTGTTCGCGTTGCTGAACGACCAGCACGCCCAGCAGCTGACGCCGCTGGATAATAGGCACGCCAAGGAAAGCGCGGAAACGCTCTTCTTTTACCGCTGGCACGTATTTAAAGCTGGGGTGTTTCTGGGCATCCGCAAGGTTGATAGGTTCGGCAAGTCGTCCAACCAGCCCGACAATGCCTTCATCAAATGCGAGGGTAATGGTGCGTCCGCGTGGTTTTTTCAGCCCTTTTGTCGCCATCAGGTAGTAGCAACGGCGATCGCTGTCTGCGAGATAAACCGAACAGACCTCGGTATCCATCGCAAGGCAGATATCGGTAACCAAAATATCCAGCGCCTCATTGAGGCGCGGGGCGCTGGCTACCTTTTCAACAATTTCTCGCAAACGGGTGAGCATTTTTTGCGTGACTTAACCTCTTTTACGTCGCCATGCAGGCGCGTTATTGCGTGGTGGCGTAACTTCCTGCAGCGGCATAACGACACTGGCAAACTCTTTCATCACCCGACGATAAACATCGCGTTTAAAGGAGACAACCTGACGTACTGGGTACCAGTAACTCACCCAACGCCAGCCGTCAAACTCCGGAGTACTGCTGGTTTGCATATTGATGTCGTTATCAGAGCTTATCAGCTGCAAAAGAAACCATTTTTGTTTCTGGCCGATACAAACCGGCTTTGTGTCCCAACGCACCAAACGTTTCGGTAATTTGTAACGTAACCAGTTGCGGGTCGAGGCGAGGATGCGGACATCTTTTCGCTGTAAACCAACTTCTTCAAAAAGCTCACGGTACATCGCCTGCTCAGGAGATTCGCCAGGGTTGATGCCGCCCTGAGGAAACTGCCAGGAGTGCTGACCAAAACGTCTGGCCCACATCACCTGCCCTTGCCGGTTACAGATTACAATACCAACATTCGGGCGGTAGCCATCATCATCGATCACCGGACTACCTCAAATAAACCTGGATTGCAGCGATTGTTTCATACAAGCCTCAGGCGGTAAACCACTCTTAACGGCGAACATTAACGAATAAATGTTGAATAACTCACAAATTTACCCTGAGTTATAAACAGATAAGCGTAACACGCCCCGCTTTTATTCACTTTTTCTGTGGATATCACTGTGAAAAACTAGCCCATACGCTCGGGACAACTTCTGATAACTTAAATTAAGAACAATCCCACCCTTTATAAAAATCACTATAATTCAGTAAAATAAAGATAAAAAAGTTGTTCACAGGCTTCATAACGTGATGTGCATCACACGCAAGGATCGGCGGCTGCTGAAAGATCGTACAATGACGTTTTTATCCACAGATTGTGCCAATAAGTCAGGCACAATTCGTTGAAAAAATGTGTTTCACCCCTCAGTCAAGGCTGTAAATCGAACCAGTAGTCGCGGTTTTACCCACTTATCCCATTTTTCTGTGGATAACCTGGTGTAAGATCCTGTTCATTGCCGGTGACCAGATCTGGAAAAGATTTTTTCACACCGTACAATATGCGCGAATTTTAAAAAAAATCTATTAAAAATCATGCAATTGATATCTTCACTCCCGACGCGCTAAACTATTTCCACGCTGTGGGTAAACCACGGTCATTTTTTAACCACATGGCAGCTCAGGTTATGCACTTACTACGTCCCTTGCTTCATCCGCCGGAAAACGAACAGGTTTTATTAGCCCAGGCTCAGCGCCTTGCCGGCTATACGCTGGGAGAACTGGCCGCGCTGGCAGGCCTTGCCATTCCGCCTGACCTGAAACGCGATAAGGGCTGGATCGGCATTTTGCTGGAGCTCTGGCTTGGTGCGAGCGCGGGAAGCAAACCGGAGCAGGACTTCGCAGCACTGGGCATTGAGCTAAAAACGATCCCGATTGATCAGCAGGGCCGCCCGCTGGAAACCACTTTCGTCTGCGTCGCCCCTCTCACCGGCAACACGGGCGTGGTGTGGGAAACCAGCCATGTGCGCCATAAGCTGAAGCGGGTGCTGTGGATACCGGTAGAAGGCGAACGGCAAATTCCTCTTGCCGAACGCCGCGTGGGTGCGCCGCTGCTGTGGGAACCGTCAGAAGAAGAGGATCGTCAACTCAGGCTGGACTGGGAAGAACTGATGGACTTAATCGTGCTGGGCCAGGTAGAGCGCATTACCGCCCGTCACGGCGAAGTGCTGCAGCTGCGCCCGAAAGCCGCTAACGCTAAAGCGCTCACCGAAGCCATAGGCACCGAAGGCGCGCGTATCCTTACGCTGCCGCGGGGCTTTTATCTGAAAAAGAACTTCACCGCGCGGCTTCTGGCACGGCATTTTCATCTGTAGCATTAATAAACTTGTACTCCCTTTCCGGCACGCGCTTATAATTAGCGTTTTCATTTTTTGGCAGGACTTTTTTGATGTTTGCATGGATCTCCGACCCCAATGCGTGGATGGCGTTAGGCACGCTGACGATTCTGGAAATCGTTCTGGGTATCGACAATATTATTTTCCTCTCTCTGGTCGTTGCAAAGCTCCCTAAAGAGCAGCAGCAAAAAGCTCGTCGGCTTGGTTTAGGCGCCGCCATGATTATGCGCCTGGCGCTGCTGGCCTCCATTGCGTGGGTTATTCGCTTAACCACGCCGCTGTTTACGGTAATGGGTAATGAGATCTCGGCGCGGGATTTAATCCTGCTGCTTGGGGGTCTGTTCCTGATCTGGAAAGCCAGCAAAGAGATTCACGAGTCTATTGAAGGGGAAGAAGAAGGACTTAAAACCAACGTTCACTCGTTCATCGGCGCTATCGTGCAAATCATGCTGCTGGATATTATTTTCAGCCTGGATTCGGTGATCACCGCGGTCGGTCTCTCAGACCATCTCTTTATTATGATGGCCGCGGTGATTATTGCCGTTGGGGTAATGATGTTCGCGGCACGCGCCATTGGCGATTTCGTTGACCGTCACCCGTCGGTGAAAATGCTTGCCCTGGCGTTCCTGTTGCTGGTCGGCTTTACGCTGATCCTTGAAAGCTTCGATGTTCATGTGCCGAAGGGATACATTTACTTTGCGATGTTCTTCTCCATCGCGGTCGAAAGCCTCAACCTTATCCGCAACAAAAAAAATCCGCTCTAGCCCGCTCAGGGGGAAGTTTTACGCTTTCCCCTGATTTATTTTAAGAATTTCCTGCTTATCTCCTCGCTTTTAAAAAGTTATTACTAAACTATGTAGGGCATTTCATTCCTGACGAGGCGAATAACAATGAAAAAATGGGCAGTTGTCATTTCCGCTATCGGTCTGGCATTCACCGTTTCTGGCTGTAGCAGCGACTACGTGATGGCAACCAAAGATGGCCGCATGATCCTTACCGACGGTAAGCCGCAGATTGATGATGAAACCGGGCTGGTAAGCTATCGCGACAGCCAGGGTAACGAGATGCAAATCAACCGCGACGACGTTTCGCAAATTATTGAACGCTAGGCCCTGAAGGTCAGCGGCTCGCTGGCCTGAATACTTTTCTTACCTCTCCCCCCTTTCGCTTTTGCTTCCCCTCTGCCATGTTATTAATCCATTTTGTCGGGCGTTTGCCTGATGTGGTCTGGTAGAAGAATAAGGAAGCCGGCAATGCACTATCATCGTATTCCCCATAGCTCGCTTGAGATTAGTACGCTGGGGCTGGGAACCATGACGTTCGGTGAACAAAACAGCGAAGCCGATGCCCATGCTCAACTTGATTATGCCGTAAGCCAGGGCGTGAACCTGATTGACGTCGCCGAAATGTATCCCGTCCCTCCGCGCCCGGAAACCCAGGGCCTGACCGAAACCTACGTCGGCAGCTGGCTTAAAAAAAGCGGCAGTCGCGATAAGCTTATCCTCGCCTCCAAAGTCAGCGGCCCCAGCCGCAATAATGACGCCGGGATCCGCCCAAACCAGATTCTGGATCGCAGGAATATCCGCGACGCGCTGGACGCCAGCCTGAAGCGCCTGCAAACCGATTACCTGGATCTTTACCAGGTTCACTGGCCGCAGCGCGCCACCAACTGCTTCGGCAAGCTGGGCTACAGCTGGACGGATAACGCGGTTCCCGTCACGCTGCTGGAAACGCTGGAGGCCCTGGCAGAGTTCCAGCGCGCGGGAAAGATTCGTTATATCGGCGTATCGAATGAAACGCCCTGGGGCGTGATGCGCTACCTGCAGCTGGCGGAAAAACACGACCTGCCGCGTATTGTCACTATTCAGAATCCGTACAGCCTGGTTAACCGCAGCTTCGAGGTGGGTCTGGCGGAAATCAGCCAGCGCGAAGGCGTAGAGCTGCTTGCCTATTCCTGCCTGGCCTTCGGTACGCTAACGGGGAAATACCTGAACGGCGCGAAGCCTGCCGGCGCGCGCAATACGCTCTTTAGCCGCTTTACCCGCTACAGCGGTGAACAGGCTCAGCTGGCGGTAGCGGCCTATGTGGATGTGGCAAAACGTCATAATCTGGATCCGGCGCAGATGGCGCTGGCGTTTGTGCGTCGTCAGCCGTTCGTCGCCAGCACGCTGCTGGGCGCAACGACGCTGGATCAGCTAAAAACCAACCTTGAAAGCCTGCACCTGGACTGAGCGAAGAGGTGATTGAGGAGCTGGAAGCGGTGCATCGCGTTTACACCTATCCGGCGCCTTGATGTAAGTAACGGCGGGTGGCGCCCTGCTTACCCGACCTGCTTTGCAGGTATTAAGCAGTGCGCCACCGCGTTAAACGCTACTTCTGACGAACCTGCCAAATCCACAGCCCGCCAATCGCCAGTGCAAACACCGCGCCAAACCCGACGCCAATACCGACAATCGGCGCGCCGGTTTTCACCGCCAGCGAATACAGGCCGAGCATCAGCAGCATCGCGGTGTTTTCACCCAGGTTCTGCACCGCAATCGCATTGCCTGCCCCGACGCTTTGTTTGCCCCGCTCCTGCAACAGCGCGTTGAGCGGCACCACGAAGAAGCCGCCGAGCACGCCAATCAGCAACAGCAATGCATAAGATGGCAGCAGCGCATGCTGCAATGCGAAGAACAGCACGCCTGCACCGATTAAAATCCCGGCAGGCATACAGCGCGCCACGGTTTCAAGCGTCACCAGCTTCGCTGCGGCGCCTGCTCCCATCACAATGCCTACCGCCACCATCGCATTCAGATAAGTTGGCGTGGCGTTATCGTTTATTCCCAGCGCGACGGGCACCCACAGCACCAGCAGAAAACGCAGCGTCACGCCTGCCCCCCAGAACAGGCTGGTGCCGACGAGGGAGAAACGCGTTTCGCCGTTGCGCCACAGCGTGCGGCAGGCGGTGAAGAAACTGCGGGTCATCGGCGTGAAGCGCCATGACTGTCCCGGACGGGCCGGAGCAAGTTTTGGAATGAAAATATTGGCGACCACTGCGCCCGCGTAAACCAGCACGCAAACGCCCAGCGCGGCGAGAAGATGCCAGTCGGCCAGCACGCCGCCCGCCATCGAACCCAGTAAAATCGCGGCAATAGTGGAAGACTCCATGATGCCGTTGGCTTTTACCAGACGATCGCCGGTAGTTAATTCACCGAGGATGCCGTACTTCGCCGGCGAGTAAGCTGCCGCGCCGATGCCCACCAGCGTATAGCCAATAAAAGGATTCAGCCCCAGGCAGATAACCCCGGCGCCCGCGAGCTTTAAGCTATTAGCAAGCATCATCACTCGCCCTTTTGCGAAGCTGTCCGCAATCTGCCCCACGAAAGGCGCAAACAGAATGTACGCGCCGACAAAGACCATTTGCAGCACCGGCTGGCTCCAGTCCGGATAAAACTGCTGCTTGAGCACCGCAAGCGTGGCAAACAGCAAAGCGTTATCGCCAAAGGCGGACAGAAACTGCGCCGCCGTGACCGCTTTCATTCCTTTTGACCATAAAGAAGCGTCGTTTAGCGCATTCTCACGCATCCTCAGCCTCCAGCTGCGCCTTCAGGGTGACGAAGTCCGGTTTGCCGCTGCCCAGCACCGGTAACTGTTTAAGGCAGCGAATATCGCGCGGCACGGCCAGCTCCGGCACGCCGTGTTCACGGGCGTAGCGCATTAATTTTTCACGGTTCAGCTCGCTGTCCGTAGTGAACAATACCAGCGCTTCCCCTTTTGCGGCATCGCTTTTAATAACGGTGGCGTGCATTTTGTCCGGGGAGACGCCCAGCGCCACCTGCTCGACCATTTCCAGCGAGACCATCTCGCCGGCAATCTTGGCAAAGCGCTTAGCGCGGCCCTGGATAATGCAGAATCCCTGCTCATCAAATTTCACGATATCGCCGGTGTCGTACCAGCCTTTTTCCAGCTCGCCCAGCGCGTTTTCCGCCGCTGGCGCCTCAAGCACGCCCGGGTTTTCCACCCGCAGGTAGCCGTTCATGATGTTCGGCCCTTTAAGCTGCAGGCGGCCGCCCTCTTCGATACCGGGAACGGCCATCAGGCGAGCGTCCATCGCGGGCAGAATGCGCCCAACGGTGCCGGGCCTGGCGGCCATCGGCACGTTAATCGACACCACCGGCGCACATTCAGTTACGCCGTAGCCTTCCAGGATGCGCAGGCCGAATTTGTCCTGCCACAGCTGCCTTGTGCTCTCCTGAAGTTTCTCGGCCCCTGCAACCACGTAGCGCAGGCGGAAGAAGTCATAAGGATTGGCGAAACGCGCGTAATTACCGAGGAACGTTGAGGTGCCAAACAGCACCGTGCAGTTACGGTCGTAAACCAGCTCAGGCACCACGCGATAATGCAGCGGGCTTGGATAGAGGAACACTTCCGCCCCGGTCAGCAGCGGCGTAAACAGGCCAACGGTCAGGCCGAAGGAGTGGAACAGCGGCAGCGCCGACATAAAGCGGTCATTAGCGGTAAAGTCCGCAATGGTGCGGATCTGTTCGACGTTCGCCAGCAGGCTTTTATGGCTGTGCACCACGCCTTTTGGATTGCCCTCGGAGCCTGAGGTAAACAGCACCATCGCGGCATCTTCCGGCTTCTGTTTCACCTGCGCCAGGTGCGGCACGAATAGATGCGCGAAGATCCACAGTTTATCGGCGGCGGTGACGTCTCCTTTAAGATCTTCCAGGAAGACCCAGCGCACCTGAGTAAGCTGCTCTGGCAGATGCCACAGTTTGCCCTTGTCGAGGAACTGGCGCGAGGTGAACACCGTTTTGATTTGCGCGGCGGTAATGGCGCTGGTCAGCCCTTTTACGCCCGCCGTGTAGTTCATCATCGCCGGAATGCGGCCGCGGGACGATGCGCCAAATATCACCGCCGCGCTGATTGCCGCATTCGGCAGCATCAGGCCGATGGTTTCGCCAGGCTCGCTGTATTTATTAAGGATGCGCCCGACAAACAGCGTTTTAGTCAGCAGCGCACGGTAAGTGTCCGGTTTGAAATTGATATCTTCAATGCAGTTTTTTCGCAAGCCATAACGGTACTGCGCGGCGAGCAAAGCCTCATACAGCGTTTCACGCGGGCGCACCGCCATACGCGCTTCCATCATAATCTGATGCAGCATTTCACCCGCCATCCTGCGGCGGTCGCGCGCGCGCGGAGCATCCGGCATCGGAACGGAAGTCGGCGGCAGAATATGCAGGCTGATACGCGGAAACAGGCGTTGTTTTACCAGACCTTTCAGGCGGCTAAAGAAGGTCAGCTCCGCGCCGTCAATACGCAGCGGGATCACCGTGGCGTTCGCTTTAGCGGCCACAAAACCCGCCCCTTCGTAGATTTTCATCAGCGAGCCGGTAACCGAAATACGCCCTTCCGGGAAGATAACCACCGGACGGCCCTGCTCTACCAGACGCACGAGATGTTTAATCGACATCGGCTTTGTGGGATCGACCGGCACAAAATCGATCAGCGGTTTCAGCCAGCGCATATACCACTGCTGGCTGATGGAGGAGTAAACGGCAAAGACCGGGCGAATCGGTAGAAACAGCGCCAGCAGGATACCGTCGATAAAAGAGACATGGTTGGGAACAATCAGCACGCGCGGCAAGGTGAGCACACCGGTATCGCCCGTTAAGCGCACCCGAAACAGAATGCGAAACAGCGCGCGGAAAAAACCTAACAGCATATCAACTCCCTTTGTCGTTAATCGGCACAAAGACTTAATTGTAGTGGCTGAAGAGTACATGACTAGCTTTGCAGGAGCGAGTGAAGGTGAAGGTGCAGGCACGAAAAAAAAGCAAAAAAAAACCTGCGCATCTGCGCAGGTCGGTGCAAGAAGAATTGTACACACAGCGTACGAAGAATTCTCACCAATCAATACCTCTGGGATTACAAATGTAGCAGTGGCGCAGCCTCTTGCGCCATGCCGAAATCGCAACAGCGCACTGCAAACTGTAAGCAAAAATTTTGCCTGAAATTATTAAAAATCTGACACATGTCAGGTTTTGCCGCTGCGCCTGAACTCCGCTAAAACGGGCGTGTAACTATTACACGCCTGAGCGGGTAGTTTTCTCCAGGTTTGCGGGCGCGGCGACAATCGCACCCTTGAAGTGACGCGGCTTTTCCGTAACACTTAAGCTTGTGTAAACGCTTACCCAACCGGAATAAGATTATGGCGACGATTAAGGATGTAGCACGGCTGGCAGGCGTCTCTGTCGCCACGGTGTCCCGTGTGATTAACGATTCGCCGAAGGCCAGCGACGCATCGCGTCAGGCTGTAACCTGTGCGATGGAAACGCTTAATTACCATCCAAACGCCAATGCCCGCGCGCTAGCCCAACAGACAACGGAAACAATTGGCCTGATTGTGGGCGACGTTTCAGACCCTTTCTTTGGCGCCATGGTAAAAGCCGTTGAGCAGGTGGCCTATCGCACCGGCAACTTTCTGCTGATTGGCAACGGGTATCACAACGAACAAAAAGAGCGCCAGGCCATCGAACAGCTGATTCGCCACCGCTGCGCCGCCCTGGTCGTGCATGCTAAAAAAATCCCCGACAGCGAGCTGATTTCGCTAATGAAGCAGATGCCGGGCATGGTGCTTATCAACCGTACCCTGCCCGGTTTTGAGCAGCGCTGCGTGGCGCTGGACGACCGCTACGGCGCCTGGCTTGCCACGCGCCATTTGATTCAGCAGGGCCATAAAAAAATTGGCTACCTCTGTTCCAACCATCCGATCTCCGATGCGGAAGACCGCCTGCAGGGTTATTACGACGCGCTAAAAGAGCACGGTATCCCGATTAACGATCGTCTGGTGACCTTTGGCGAGCCGGATGAAAGCGGCGGTGAACAGGCGATGACCGAACTGCTTGGCCGGGGTAAAAACTTTACCGCCGTCGCCAGCTATAACGACTCGATGGCGGCCGGGGCGATGGGCGTGCTGAACGACAACGGTATTGACGTGCCGAAAGAGATCTCGCTGATTGGCTTTGATGACGTGCTGATTTCACGCTATGTGCGCCCGCGACTCACCACCGTGCGCTACCCGATTATTACCATGGCGACCCAGGCCGCCGAACTGGCGATGGCGCTGGCGGAAAACCGTCCGCTTCCCGAAACCACACACATTTTTAGCCCTACGCTTGTGCGCCGTCATTCGGTGATTGCGCCAGCGGGGGAGTAAACCCCCTGCCGCTTCATGGGCATTGTTGAAAAGCGTGATCCTGGTTAGACATTTACGCGGATGAAACCGCATGCCTGACCTTACCCTTCTGGCACCTGTGTTAGACTGCGGCCACAACTGCGGTATCGCGACGGAAGACTTAATCAGGAATGAATCGATGGTAACAATGCTGGATGTCTCGCTACGCGCAGGCGTTTCGAAAGCAACGGTATCTCGCGTGTTGAATGGCACCGGGCAGGTGAAAGAAAGCACCCGCAAGCAGGTCTTTATGGCCATGGAAGAGTTAGGATATCGCCCTAATTTCCTGGCGCGCTCGCTTGCTAACCGCAGCAGTAACAGCGTGGGATTAGTGGTATCGACCTTTGACGGCTTTTACTTTGGCCGCCTGCTGCAGCAAGCATCCCGCCAGACCGAAGCCTATGGTAAGCAACTGATAGTCACCGACGGGCACGACACGCCGCAAAAAGAGCTTGAGGCCGTGCAAATGCTGGCCGACAGGCATTGCGACGCCATAGTGCTCTATACCCGCTTTATGTCCGAGCGGGCGCTAATGTCGCTGATGAACGCGATCCGGGTGCCGCTGGTGGTGATTAACCGGGATGTAACCCAGGCGCGGGAACGCTGCGTCTTCTTCGAACAGCAGGATGCGGCGTTTCAGGCGACCGACTATTTAATTCAGCAGGGCCATCGCGACATCGCCTGTATTACCGTGCCTATTTCCACCCCAACCGGCCAGGCCCGACTGATGGGCTATCGCAAGGCTTTGCAAAAGCACGGCATTCGCTTTAACGAAGAGCGGGTAAAAAACGGCGACTCCACCATGACGGTGGGGCATCAGCTTTGCCAGCAGCTGCTCGAAAGCCACGTCACCTTTACGGCGCTGTTTGCCTGTAACGACGATATGGCGCTGGGCGCCTCAAAAGCGCTGCAACAGGCCGGGATGCGCATCCCGCAGGATATCTCGCTGTTTGGCTTTGACGATGCGCCAAGCGCGCAGTGGCTTCAGCCCGCCTTATCCACCGTCTATCTGCCGATCGATAATATGATCACCACCGCCATTGACCAGGCGATTAAGCTGGCAAACGGCGAAGACCTCGAACCGATCCCGCCGTTTGTGGGTACGCTGGTGCTGCGTGAATCCGTTGCGCCCGGGCCTTACTTTCGCCGCGGGCGCAGCTCCTCAAAGTAGCTCCAGCGCGAGTAATTCCTCCATAGTCTGACGGCGGCGGATCAAACGCGCGGCTCCGTTATCAAACAGCACTTCCGGCAACAGCGGGCGGCTATTGTAGTTAGAAGACATAGACGCGCCGTAAGCCCCCGTATCGTGCAGCACCAGGTAATCGCCTACTTTAACCGGCGGCAGCGCGCGGGTTTCCACCTTGCCGCCTTCCTGCTGGGTAAAGACGTCTCCGGACTCACACAATGGTCCGGCAACGACGGTCTCTACCGGCGGCTGCGTGATCAGGTCGCGCCCGTCGCAGGCCATGGCCGAAATGTGATGATAGCTGCCGTACATAGACGGGCGCATCAGATCGTTAAAACCGGCGTCGATCAGCACAAAGTGGCGCGATCCCATCGCCTTCACGGCACGCACCTGGGCTACCAGCACGCCCGACTCCGCCACGAGGAAACGTCCAGGCTCGATCTCCAATTTTACCGCATGGCCAAGCCGCCGGGCGATTTGGTCGCGCGCCGCGCTCCACAGGCCAAAATAGTGGCCGGTATCGATAGTCTCTTCGCCTTCACGATAAGGGATTGACAGGCCGCCGCCTGCGGAAATCGCCTCCAGATCCTGACCAAAGTCGATAACCTGCTGCACCATCGCGCCGCAAACACGCTCAAGATGGCCATAATCCACGCCCGACCCGATGTGCATATGAATGCCCACCAGGTGCAGGTTGTAGCGCTGAATGACCTCCAGCGCCTGCGGTAAATCCGCGTGCCAGATGCCGTGTTTGCTGTTTTCACCGCCGGTATTGGTTTTCTGGCTATGGCCATGGCCAAAGCCCGGGTTTACGCGCAGCCAGACGCGATGTCCCGGAGAGACTTCGCCGAGCTGCTGCAGCATATCAACCGAACCGGCATTGACCGGAATGCGCCGCTGCGCCACCAGCCGCAGCGTGGCTTCATCGATCATATCGGCGGTAAACACGATATCGTCCGGGTTTTCCTGCGGGTTGTAGCCCGCCGCCAGCGCTCGCTCAATTTCGCCCTGCGACACCGAGTCCACCTTCACGCCCTGCTCACGCATCAGACGCAGAATATGAATATTCGAACAGGCCTTCTGCGCAAAACGAATCACGTCGAACTGGCGCAGCTGGGCTATCTGCCGGCGGATAATTTCCGCGTCATAAACCCAGACCGGGCAGCCGAATTCAGCGGGCAGCGTCAGTAAGTTTTTCGCGTTCAGCGCGGTGTCGGCTGTATTGAGCGGGCGTGGCATCGTTAACTCCGGTAGTAAATTATTTTGTTTATTACGCCACAGCCTGAACTGAAGAAAAAATATCGATTTCTCGCAGGTCTATTCATCTATGATATACATTTGTATCACGCCGGGGCGCTTTGCTTAGCTGCCCATACGAATGTTAAAACGCGATAAAAGTCGAGAACCATGCCCTCCATAACGCTGCGCCATATTGAAATTTTTCATGCGGTGATGACCGCAGGAAACCTCACCGAGGCTGCGGGACTGCTGCACACCTCGCAGCCTACCGTCAGCCGGGAGCTGGCCCGCTTTGAGAAACTTATCGGCCTGCAATTGTTTGAGCGCAGCCGCGGACGGCTGCATCCCACGGTTCAGGGGCTGCGGCTTTTCGAAGAAGTGCAGCGCTCCTGGTATGGGCTGGACAGGATCGTCAACGCCGCGGAGAGCCTGCGTGAATTTCGCCAGGGCGAGCTGTCCGTCGCCTGCCTGCCGGTATTCTCCCAGTCTTTCCTGCCGCTGCTGGTGCAGCCTTTCCTGGCGCGTTACCCGGAACTGAGTCTGAATATTGTGCCGCAGGAATCTCCGCTGCTTGAGGAGTGGCTCTCCGCGCAGCGCCACGATTTAGGCCTGACGGAAAACAGCGCCGCGCCCGCCGGTACGGAGCGCCGGACGTTGCTGACGTTAAATGAAGTATGCGTCCTGCCCGCCGGGCACCGGCTGGCCCATAAAGAGGAGCTGACGCCGCAGGATTTTACCGGAGAGAACTACATTAGCCTGTCGCGCACCGACAGCTACCGGCAGCTTCTGGATGCGCTTTTCCAGGAGCACGACGTCAAACGCCGGATGGTGGTGGAAACGCATAGCGCGGCTTCGGTTTGCGCCATGGTGCGGGCGGGAGCGGGCGTTTCGGTGGTCAACCCGCTTACGGCGCTGGATTACGCTTCAAGCGGCGTTGTCGCCCGGCGTTTCAGCGTGGCGGTGCCTTTTACCGTGAGCCTGATTCGCCCCCTGCACCGCCCCGCCTCCGCGCTGGTCAGCGCCTTTAGCGAGCATCTGCTTAATAACATGCATATTTATACCGACCCGCTAAACACGCTGCTTGATGCCTGAGCTACCGTTCGGTCGCCGGCTGATGGTGGCCGGTGCCGTTGCTGAAGTTAATCAGGCAGATTATCAGCCCGACTATCGCCAGCCCCGCGGCCGCCAGCGGCACCGAGGTTAAACCATAGCCGCGATCGATAACCGTACCGCCCACCCACGCCCCTAACGCATTGCCCACGTTAAAGGCGGCAATATTCAGCGTAGAGACCAGGTTTGGCGCATCTTTGCCGTGCAGCACCACGTTGATTTGCAGCGCCGGAACGGTGGCAAACGCCGCCATCGACCATAAAAACAGCGTGATTTCAGCCAGCCACATGCCGTGGCTGGTCCAGCGGAACAGCAGCGAGAAAATGGCGATAAAGGTAAAGCTCAGCATCAGGCTGACAGAGACTTTCCAGTCGGCCAGACGCCCGCCCAGAATATTCCCCACCGTGAGTCCCGCGCCCATCAGGAACAGCGTCCAGCTCACGCCCTGATGCGTAATGCCCGTCACCTGCAGCAGCATCGGCGCCACGTAGCTAAACAGCGCGAACATCGCTGCGGCAAAGAAGACCGTCATCGACAGCGAAAGCCACAGCTTGCCGTTGCCCAGCGCGCTTACCTCGCGTTTTAAATCCGTTGGCGCTTCACCTTTTTGCGCGGGCAGGCTGACAATCAGCGCGATAAACGCAACTACGCCTATCGCCGCCACGCCCCAGAAAGTGGAGCGCCAGCCGTACATCTGCCCAAACCAGGTGCCAATCGGCACGCCGAGGACGTTGGCAAGCGTCAGGCCGGTAAACATCAGCGCCACGGCCGAAGCTTTGCGGTTGGGCGCCACAAGGCTTGCCGCCACCACGGCCCCGATGCCGAAGAACGCCCCGTGGCAAAGGGCGGTGATAATACGCGCCAGCATCAGGAAGTTATAAGAGATCGCCGCGGCGCACAGCAGATTGCCGATGATAAATATCACCATCAGCAGCACCAGCGAAAGTTTGCGCGGCAGCCGCGCGGTCAGCAGCGCCATAACAGGCGCGCCAATCGCCACGCCCAGCGCATAGCCGCTAATTAACCAGCCGGCGGTGGGAATAGAAATATGCAGATCCCCGGCAACGTCGGGCAGCAGGCCCATAATGACAAACTCCGTCGTGCCGATGGCAAACGCACTCATCGCCAGCGCCAGTAAGGAAACAGGCATGGAATAACTCCCGATTGCAGAAATGACAAAAGGCGGGAGAGCATGGGCTCAGCCGCCAGATTTGTGGGCATATCAGAGGTGCAGCTTATTGGAATATGTGCGCTGCTTAACAAATTTATAACACAAAACAGGGCGGAGGAAACCCGGCGCGCCGTAAGGATAAACTTATTTACCGCTTAATTAACTGAAACGGAAAAGAAAAATCACTGCCTGCCCAGCATGAAGTTAACGGCATCCTCAGCATGAATGGCGGCCGTATCGAACACGGGCAGCGGGCAATCGCGCTGTTGCAGCAGCAGGCCGATTTCCGTGCAGCCGAAAATCACGCCCTGGGCGCCCTGCCGCTGAAGCGCCTCAATGACCTGCTGGTAATAGCGTTTCGATTCAGCGGTGATTTTACCGAGGCACAGCTCCGCAAAAATAATCTCATTGATGCGCAGGCGCTGCGGCTCGTTGGGGATCAGTGTTTCAATGCCAAATTCCGCGCTCAGGCGGCCGCGATAAAAATCCTGCTCCATTGTATAACGCGTGCCCAGCAGCGCCACCTTGCTTACGCCCTGCGCAGCAATCGCTCTGCCGGTGGCGTCCGCAATGTGCAGGAACGGCAGACCGCAGCGCGATTCAATCTGGTTGGCCACTTTGTGCATAGTGTTCGTGCACAGCACGATACCTTCCGCGCCCGCTTTTTGCAGCCCCAGAGCCGCATCCGCCAGCATCTCGCCCGCTTTATCCCATTCGCCGCTGGACTGGCAGGCTTCAATTTCATGGAAATCCACGCTGTGCAGGATAATCTTCGCCGAGTGCAACCCACCCAGACGCGCCTTCACGCCTTCATTGATCAGGCGATAATAAGGAATAGTGGACTCCCAGCTCATACCGCCAATCAGGCCTATCGTTTTCATTTTTTATCGCCTTTTTATCTCTGTTCCCCGGTTATAGCAGAGGTTCGCCGGACAGGGAAAGCGTGATCGTCACAACATTTATCAGCGGTGAGCTATGCCAGAACGCTTTTCCGCGATACGATTATAAAAATGAAACAATGTTTCACATAGATGAGGATCTGCGAATGTTTACATTTTTTAAAGACACCGCTCTGGACGATCTCGGCGCAGGCGTGAGCCGCCGTATTCTGGCGCACGGCGGAAAAATGATGGCGGTTCAGGTTAACTTCGAAACGGGCGCCGTTGGCCCGATGCACAATCATCCGCATGAGCAGCTGACTTACGTGCTCTCCGGCGAGTTTGAGTTCACCATCGATGATGAAGTCCACAGGGTGAAAGCTGGTGATACGTTGTATAAAGAGCCGCACGTGATGCACGGCTGCGTATGCCTGGCGGCAGGCACGCTGCTGGATACCTTCACGCCGGTTCGTGAGGATTTTCTGCAGTAGGCTACAAATGATAACGGCTCCGCAAGGAGCCGTTTATGCATAAAAAGCAAACCGCCTCAGGCGAGCTTTTCCATCTCCAGACCGTTGTCCATTTCCAGGCGATTGCTCATCGCATGACGCATCAGCACCGTACCCGAAGCCACCATCAAACCCACTAAGGCGGCAAGCACGATAATTAACGACTTACGCGGGCTATCTTTGGTTACCGGCAAAGAAGGCTGCATCTGGTATTTGTACGGCGTGAAGTTCACCTTCCCGATATTGACCGTTTCAAGCTGGGCAAGTAAATGCTCACGGTTCTGCATCGATGCATTCAGCTCGGCGACATCTTTAATAGACTGCTCAATCTTTAGCTTTTCCGCTAAGCCATCGGCACCCAGCGCGACGGAATAGTCCGGATCGTCTTTCACCGCCTGACCGTTGCTGTAGACAGGTTTTTTGATCCCGGCGGCGTTGGCTACCTGCAACGAGTAGCCCAGGCGCTGCACGTTAACGTTATGCTGGTTTTCCAGCAGCGTGCGATCCAGCAGCAGCTTATCTTTCTCAAAGGCAATTTTTAGCTCAACCGCATTTTTCAGATCCTGCAGCACATCCTTGTTCACCTCAGCGTTAATAAACTGAATGTAGTTCTCCAGCACCTGCTGGGCATCGCCTGCGTCAGGCGCGACGAAACTCAGACTCCAGGAGGAATAAGGAGCGTTATCTGCCTTTTTCGGATCGACATTGTTCTGCGCTTTAAATTTATCTGCAACGCTGACGATAGCGCGATGCAGCTCGCTGTTATCCACGTCCTGATTGTTCAGCAGCGCCTGCACATAAGGAGACTGCGCCAGGAACTGCTCACGCAGCGCCTGCGAATCAAACTTTTTCAAAAATTTATTGTAGATGGCGCCGGCTTCAACCCCTGCCTCCACGCCCAGCACCGTCATATTGATTGTCGCGCGGCGCAGCTCAATCAGCTGCTCATTTTCAGGCGCGGTGATAACGGCCCGGCTGGTCCATTTCTGGGGCAGCAGGAAGCTTGCCGCCAGTCCCGCCAGAGCGAAGATAAGCGTAATGGCCGCGATCTGCTTTCTGGCGGCGAACAGCGTCGCCAGTATAGAAAGTAAATCTATCTCTTCACGAGGAGAGGGCAGCATCCGATAAGGAGGAGCGTTTTCTAACTGACTGGATTTTACTTCAATAGAAGACATAACTGGCCGCTTAAAAGTTGATTGAAAAATAACCTGAATTAAACGTCGGGTAAGAAAAAAGAGCTCCGTGCGACGCGGGCAGGACAAGCAATAGAGGATAATTCTTTAACGTGGGGAGCTGCAGCACACCATTTCCTTGTGAATATCACTATTGAATGTAACGCATAGTCAGAACAGCACCTTTTATATGCGCAACACGGTTTTCCTCGCGCTTACACATGATGACAATCGGTTAAAAAGTGCCTGAGAGAAAACGCATTATTCCCAAGATTAATCTGAAAAACAACTACCATCTCTTGCAGTTTTTCTTTTGTTGCCTTTTTACACAGTAACCTCTCGCTGCGTTCAAAAACCCCTCTGCTTCAAATAATCGAAACAGCGTTTCGACTTCGATCACATTTCCGCCATTTATAGAATGACGCGGTTACAAATAGTAATAAGATTAATTAAAACGCTGTTTTATAAATCAGGAACCACAGTTTGTTTGTTAATGAAACTAACAAAAAGCAGGTGGAGAAACCAGCAACGTTTAATCACCTATCCCATTGAAATAAAAAGGTTAGCTAACAAAATAAAAAAGCATGGCGCGCCAGAAAGAGCGTTCCATCTTCCCCAGGTCAGGAAAGGCTGCATTTCCACAACGAATTTATCACGACTGTTTTTTAAACTATTGGCCGCCAGGTAGGTATGTATGAATGAAAACAAGATGTTAGGATTGGCGTGGATATCACCCTATATCATAGGGCTGCTTGTCTTTACCGCTTTCCCGTTTGTTTCATCTTTCTTCCTCAGTTTTACCGAGTATGACTTGATGAATCCGCCGGTTTTTACCGGTATTGAAAACTATCGCTACATGTTGACGGAAGATTCGCTCTTCTGGAAATCAATGGGCGTGACCTTCGCGTACGTGTTTTTAACCATCCCGTTAAAGCTTGCTTTTGCTCTTGGCATCGCATTTGTTCTTAACTTTAAACTGCGCGGCATCGGTTTCTTCCGTACCGCTTACTACATCCCTTCTATTCTCGGCAGCTCCGTTGCTATCGCCGTGCTGTGGCGCGCGCTGTTCGCTATTGACGGCCTGCTGAACAGCTTCATCGGCGTGTTTGGTCTGGATCCGGTTAACTGGCTTGGCGAACCCTCGCTGGCGCTGATGTCCGTGACTTTGCTGCGCGTCTGGCAGTTCGGTTCGGCCATGGTCATCTTCCTTGCCGCGCTGCAAAACGTACCGCAGTCGCAGTACGAAGCGGCGATGATCGACGGCGCGTCCAAATGGCAGATGTTCACGAAAGTGACCGTACCGCTGATTACGCCGGTTATCTTCTTTAACTTCATTATGCAAACGACGCAGGCGTTCCAGGAGTTTACCGCGCCATACATCATTACCGGCGGCGGCCCGACTCACTATACCTACCTGTTCTCGCTCTATATCTACGACACGGCGTTTAAATACTTCGATATGGGTTATGGCGCGGCGCTGGCGTGGGTGCTGTTCCTGGTCGTGGCGGTCTTTGCCTCCATCGCCTTTAAGTCATCGAAATACTGGGTGTTCTACTCTGCCGATAAGGGAGGCAAAAATGGCTGATATTCAACAAAGCCAGCTACCGGCAAACAGCGCCGCGGATCTTGCTGAACAGGAAGTCCAGCGCACTTTACGCCGTGAAAAAATTAGCCGGGTTATCCGCTACGTCATTTTACTTGCGGTTGGTTTGCTGATGCTTTATCCGCTGGTGTGGATGTTCTCGGCGTCGTTTAAGCCAAACCACGAGATCTTTACCACGCTCGGCCTGTGGCCTGCGCATCCTACCAGCGACGGCTTCGTCAACGGCTGGAAAACCGGCACCGAGTACACCTTCGGCCATTACATGTGGAACACCTTCCAGTATGTGATCCCTAAGGTGATCCTGACCATTATCTCCTCTACGGTTGTCGCTTACGGCTTTGCCCGTTTCGAAATTCCGTTTAAGAAATTCTGGTTCGCCACGCTGATTACCACCATGCTGCTGCCGAGCACCGTGCTGCTGATCCCTCAGTACCTGATGTTCCGGGAAATGGGCATGCTCAACAGTTATCTGCCGCTCTATCTGCCGCTGGCCTTTGCGACACAAGGGTTCTTCGTCTTCATGCTTATCCAGTTCCTGCGCGGCGTGCCGCGCGATATGGAAGAAGCCGCTCAGATTGACGGCTGCAACTCCTTGCAGGTGCTCTGGTATGTGGTGGTGCCGATCCTCAAACCGGCCATTATCTCCGTCGCCCTGTTCCAGTTCATGTGGTCCATGAACGACTTTATCGGGCCGCTGATTTACGTCTACAGCGTGGACAAATACCCGATTGCCCTGGCGCTCAAAATGTCTATCGACGTCACCGAGGGCGCGCCGTGGAACGAAATTCTGGCAATGGCGAGCATCTCCATTCTGCCGTCAATCATCATCTTCTTCCTGGCGCAACGCTACTTTGTACAGGGCGTAACCAGCAGCGGAATTAAAGGTTAAGTGAGGGAATATCATGGCTGAAGTCATTTTCAATAAATTGCAAAAGGTGTACTCCAACGGCTTCCAGGCGGTTCACGGCATTGACCTGACCATTGCTGATGGCGAATTCATGGTTATCGTCGGCCCATCTGGCTGCGCAAAATCAACCACGCTGCGCATGCTGGCCGGCCTTGAGACCATCAGCGGCGGTGAAGTCAGAATCGGCGAGCGCGTGGTGAATAACCTCGCCCCGAAATCTCGCGGTATCGCGATGGTGTTTCAGAACTACGCGCTTTATCCACATATGACCGTTCGCGAAAACCTCGCCTTCGGCCTGAAGCTCTCAAAAATGCCGAAGGATCAAATCACCGCCCAGGTAAATGAAGCGGCGAAAATTCTTGAGCTTGATGAGCTGATGGACCGTCTGCCGCGCCAGCTTTCCGGCGGCCAGGCGCAGCGCGTGGCGGTCGGCCGCGCCATCGTGAAAAAGCCGGACGTCTTCTTGTTCGATGAACCGCTCTCTAATCTGGATGCAAAACTGCGCGCCTCGATGCGTATCCGTATCTCCGATCTGCACAAACAGCTTAAGAAGAGCGGCAAACCAGCGACCACCGTTTATGTCACCCATGACCAGACCGAAGCGATGACCATGGGCGACCGTATCTGCGTGATGAAGCTGGGACACATTATGCAGGTCGATACGCCAGACAACCTTTATCACTTCCCGAAAAATATGTTCGTGGCGGGCTTTATTGGCGCGCCGGAAATGAACATCAGGCCGAGCAAGCTGATTGAAAAAGAGGGACGTCTGCAGATTAGCGTGGGCCAGGATACCCTGGCGCTGAACGAGCGTCAGCAGGAGCGCTGTGCGGCTTACAAAGATCGGGATGTGTTCTTCGGCATCCGCCCTGAATTTATATCCGTCTCTGACGAGCCGTTCGCCGCAAGCCATTCCAGCGGCGAGATGGTTCGCGTAGAGAACATGGGGCATGAATTCTTCGTCTACCTGCAGGTGGCCGATTTTGAAATGACCTGCCGCATCCCTTCCGATGAAGCTAAGCCGCTGATTGAAAAGGGACTTCATCGTAAAGTGTATTTCAAGTTCGACATGGAAAAATGTCATATTTTTGACGCTAAAACAGAACAAAACATCTCTCTTTGAGCGAGCCTCTATAATGAAAAAATTAGTGTTAAGTACCCTGATAACCTCTACTTTAGCCATGGCCGCCGGCTCCGCTTTCGCTGACGAGCAGGTCGATTTACGTATGTCCTGGTGGGGCGGCAACGGCCGTCACCAGGTGACGTTAAAAGCGCTGGAGGCGTTTCATAAGCAGCACCCGAACATTAACGTGAAGTCCGAATATACCGGCTGGGACGGCCACCTTTCGCGCCTGACCACCCAAATTGCCGGTGGAACAGAGCCGGACGTGATGCAGACCAACTGGAACTGGCTGCCGATCTTCTCGAAAACCGGCACCGGTTTCTACGATCTGAATACCGTGAGCGGCGAGTTGGATCTCACGCAGTTTGATCCAAAAGAGCTGCAGTCCACCACCGTCGACGGCAAGCTGAACGGGATCCCTGTTTCCGTCACCGCGCGCGTCTTCTATTTCAACGATGTAACCTGGAAAAAAGCGGGCGTTGAATACCCGAAAACCTGGGACGAGCTGATGGCGGCGGGGAAAACCTTCGAAGCCAAACTGGGTAAACAATACTACCCGGTGGTGCTGGAGCATCAGGATACGCTGGCGCTGCTGCGCTCGTACATGGTGCAGAAGTACAACATCAGTGAAGTGGATCTTGCCGGTAAAAAATTCGCTTACAGCAAAGCGCAGTGGGTTGAATTCTTCCAGATGTACAAAAAGCTCATCGACAGCCACGTCATGCCGGATACCAAATATTACGCCTCGTTCGGTAAGAGCAATATGTACGAAATGAAGCCGTGGATTCAGGGCGAATGGGCCGGTACTTACATGTGGAACTCGACCATCACCAAGTACTCAGACAACCTTAAGCCGCCGGCGAAGCTTGAGCTGGGCGCCTACCCGATGCTGCCGGATGCCAAAGACGCAGGTTTGTTCTTTAAACCGGCGCAGATGTTCTCTATCAGCAAAACCACTAAGCATCCAAAAGAATCAGCCCAGCTGATTAATTTCCTGCTCAACAGCAAAGAAGGCGTGCAGGCGCTGGGCCTGGAACGTGGCGTACCGTTAAGCAAAGCGGCTGTGGCGCAGCTTACGGCTGATGGGGTGATCGAGGCTCACGATCCGGCGGTTGCGGGCCTGAAGCTGGCCCAGTCGCTGCCAAATCATCTGACAACCTCACCGTACTTTGACGATCCGCAGATCGTTTCGCTGTTCGGTACCTCCCTGCAGTACATCGACTATGGTCAAAAAACCGTGGAAGAAACGGCGGCAGATTTCGAGCGTCAGGGTAACCGTATCCTTAAACGCGCCATGCGCTAAGTTACTCCTCAGGCTCGCGAATACTCGCACCATACCCTGCCCCGCTTGCGTGGCGGGGTATTTTTTTAAAGATAAGGATCTTCGTCATGGCTAAAGGTAAAAAAATACAGCTTTCTTTCCGCTCGCAGCGCGACAGGGAAACCGGCAGCGAAGTATTGCGCTTAACCCCGCCGCATGTGATTTGCCATCGTAATTACTTCTACCAAAAATGTTTTAGCAACGACGGACAGCAGCTGATTTTTGGCGGGGCGTTTGAAGGACACTGGAACTACTATTTGCTCGATCTCAACAAACAGATCGCCACGCAGTTAACGGAAGGCAGCGGGGATAATACCTTCGGCGGCTTTTTATCCGCGGACGATAAGGCGTTGTGGTATGTAAAAAACAACCGTGAACTCAGGCGCGTCGATCTGCAATCGCTAAAAGAAGAGAGCATCTATGAGGTTGACGCGGACTGGGTTGCCTATGGCACCTGGGTGGCAAACTCAGACTGCACAAAGCTTGTCGGCATCGAGATTAAAAAAAGCGACTGGTCACCGCTTACCGACTGGCAAAAATTCCGCGACTTTTACTTCACCAATCCGGAATGCCGCCTGATCCGCATCGATCTGCAAACCGGCGAGCAGGAGACCGTTTTGCAGGAAAAACGCTGGCTGGGGCATCCGATTTATCGCCCGTTTGATGATGAAACCGTCGCCTTCTGCCATGAAGGGCCGCGTGATGCCATCGACGCGCGCATGTGGCTTATCAACCAGAACGGCAGTAACCTGCGCAAAGTACGCCAGCATGAAGAAGGCGAAAGCTTCACCCATGAATTCTGGGTGCCGGACGGCTCTGCGCTCTACTACGTAGCGCATAAAGAAGGATCCGCGCATCGCTATCTGTGCAGCGCCGATCCCCGCACGCTTGAGAACCGTCAGCTGAGAATCATTCCGCCCTGCTCGCACCTGATGAGCAATCACGACGGTTCCCTTATCGTCGGTGACGGCGCGCAGCATAAAACGGGACAGATCGATCTTAACGATCCCTTTATTTGGGTATTCGATCTACGCAAAGGCACGCAAAAGGCGGTATGCCAGCACAATACTTCATGGAAGGTAATCGACGGCGACCGGCAGGTAACGCATCCGCATCCGTCGTTCTCGCCGGATAATCAGTGGGTGCTGTTTACGTCTGATGAAGAAGGGATGCCCGCGCTTTATCTGGCGCGGATATAAAGATAACGGCGGATGGCGCTTACGCTTATCCGCCCTACCACAGAACTGGTTTGTAGGTCAGATAAGCGCAAATGTTGCCCGCCTTACGACCGGTGCGGGTATAAAGATAACGGCGGATGGCGCTTGCGCTTATCCGCCCTACCACAGAACTGGTTTGTAGGTCAGATAAGCGCAATACGACCGGCGCGGGTATAAGGGTAACGGCGGAACTGCTTTGTAGGTCAGATAAGCGCAAGCGCCATCTGACAGAGGCGTTAACGTGCCAGCCAGCCGCCATCAACGGCTACGGTATAGCCGTTGATATAGTCAGACGCGCTGGAAGCCAGGAAGACAATCGGCCCCATCAAATCGTCCGGCAGGCCCCAACGGCCCGCCGGGATGCGGTCCAGGATCTCACTGCTGCGCTGCTCGTCGGCACGCAGCTGCTGGGTATTGTTGGTCGCCATGTAGCCCGGAGCGATAGCGTTCACGTTGATGCCGTGTTTCGCCCACTCGTTTGCCAGCAGGCGGGTCACGCCCATGACCGCGCTTTTCGAAGCGGTGTAAGAAGGCACCCGAATCCCGCCCTGGAAGGAGAGCATGGAGGCGATATTAACAATTTTGCCGCCGTTGCCCTGGGCTATAAAGTGCTTCGCCGCCGCCTGGGACATAAAGAACACGCTCTTGATATTGATATTCATCACGTCGTCCCAGTTTTGCTCGCTGAACTCGATGGCGTCTTCGCGACGAATCAGGCCTGCGTTATTCACCAGGATATCAATATGGCCAAACTCGGCAACCGCGCGGTCCAGCAGAGCAGGAATACCGTCAATCTTGCGCAGATCGGCAGTCAGGCTCAGAAAACGGCGGCCCAGAGCGGTGACGCGTTCGATGGTTTCCGTTGGCTCAACGATGTTGATACCCACAATGTCACAGCCAGCCTGCGCAAGCCCAAGCGCCATGCCCTGGCCCAGGCCAGTATCACAGCCAGAGACAACCGCAACTTTACCCTGCAGGGAGAATGAATCCAGAATCATGGAGGTTTCCTTTTATTCAGGCCTGCGTCAGCAGGCGTTTCTGGAAAAATATTGTTCACGCGCTAAGCGCACCTTCACACGAAGATCTTAAGGTGAAAACATCGTTCCTTAATCTTTGATGACCACATACTAAGCGTGTTGAAACCGCATTTCAATTATAATTAAAACGTTGTTTCAATTTTAACGTAGTATTCGCAGGATTTGATAATGGGATCACGGTTGCCCGTAGAAAAGCGCGGTTAGAGCCCACTGCCGGCGGCGCTGCCGCTTTCTGAATCAACGTTTAGTGAAAGCAATCACATAAAATGAAACATTGTTTTGATAAATTACAACCATAGATCCGAACTTTTAGAACGGTTTACAGAGACGAATTATTATTCGAAGGAGAGCATTATGGCTAAAGGTATGCGGGTAGAGTTGGTTTACGAAGTAAGCCAGGATCCGGACACGGGCGTTGAGGTTACCCGTTTAACGCCGCCGGAAGTGACATGTCATCGTAACTACTTCTATCAAAAGTGCTTTACCAACGACGGCAGCAGGCTCCTGTTCGCAGGCGAATTTGACGGTAACTGGAACTACTACCTTCTTGATATCGCCAGTGGCGAAGCGGTACAGCTTACCGAAGGCAGCGGCGATAACACCTTTGGCGGCTTCCTCTCTCCGGATGACCGTTCCCTCTATTATGTAAAAAATGAACGCACCCTGCTGGAAGTGAACCTTACCACCCTTGTGGAACGCGAAGTTTATCGCGTGCCGGACGACTGGGTGGGTTACGGTACCTGGGTTGCCAACAGCGACTGTACCAAACTGGTCGGTATCGAAATCGCCAGAAGCGACTGGGTGCCGTTAAACGACTGGAAAATTTTCCACGACTTCTTCCATAAAGGCCCGCACTGTCGCCTGCTGCGCGTCGATTTGCAAACCGGAGAAAGCGCCGTAATTCACCAGGAGAAAAACTGGCTCGGCCATCCGATTTACCGTCCGTTCGATGACAACACCGTTGCCTTCTGCCACGAAGGCCCGCACGATCTGGTCGATGCGCGAATGTGGATGGTCAACGAAGACGGCAGCAACGTGCGCAAGGTAAAAGAGCACGCCGAAGGCGAAAGCTGCACCCACGAGTTCTGGGTACCTGACGGCTCGTCTTTAATGTACGTTTCTTACCTGAAGGGCCAGCAGGGCCGCACTATCTACAGCTTCAACCCGGACAGCGGCGTAAACGAAGCCGTAATGCAGATGCCCGCCTGTTCGCACCTGATGAGCAACTTCGACGGCAGCCTGCTGGTTGGCGACGGCTCGGGTACACCGGTTGACGTCAAAGACACCAGCGGTTACACCATCGATAACGACCCGTATCTGTACGCCTTTGACGTAGCGAAAAAAGCATATTTCCGCGTCGCGCGTCACGATACGTCCTGGGCTACCTTCGCCAACAGCCGCCAGGTTACGCACCCGCATCCATCCTTCACCCCGGACGATAGCGCCATTCTGTTCAGTTCCGACAAAGACGGCAAGCCGGCGCTGTACATTGCCAGTATGCCTGTTAATCCTGAATTAATTATCGCCTGATAATTTGAGTGTCCCGTAACTGGCCTTGCCCTCCCTCGCGGAGGGCTTTTTTGCAGAACAATACGGGCAATAAAAAACCCCCGCTGAACGCTCGGGGGCCGGAGAGGCAATAAATACAGAACTTGTTTCAGATACAGAGCAGAGGGTCAGAAAGAGTAGGCCACACCGACGCGTAAACGCGTTTGCCGGTCGTCACGATCGTTTACCCCAACGTTGCCGACTTCACCATAAGGCGCCCAGTTTTTATCAATTTTATAGGCCAGTTTCAGGTTATATTCCTGTGAATAAGGCTTGTTATTATTACGTGCTGTGCCTTCGCTGCTACGCGCATAAACGTAATTCAATTCGGTACGCCAGTCGCCATATACGAAACCAGCCCAGGCATCGCCGCGATTAACTTTGTCATCCTCTTTATTTGCATTAGCTGGATAACGCGTATAATCATAGCGGTAGCGCGCGGCGACATAAAAACCATTATCAAAGCTATACTGCACCCGCAGGTTTGGCTTGTAGATAGAGCGGCTATCATTACTTTCAATATTGAAGCCTGGCGTTACGGAGAAGTTTTGATTTGCTTTCCACTGCCAGCTCACAGACTCCTCATGGCCGTTACCGATGAAGTCGCTATAGGGCTGATCGGTATTATCTCCGCCAGATTTCCATTTCGCCTCAACCGAGAAACCAAAACCGTTAGCAAAACGATGAGATACCGCAACACGATCCGCATTCGTGGCGTCTGCTTTGCCACCGTCAATAAATTCATGCCGTAAATCAACGGTAACCGCCTGCGCAGCAATACTGGTTCCACAAAGCAAAGCGACCGCCAGAGTTTTCTTCAACATATCAAAAAGCCCTCATTGAAATATCGTTTCATTATTATGAAATTGAATTTTATTTTTAAATAAACGATATTTTAGTGATCGGGATCGTAAATATTTATGTCGCTATTTTTCTTGCCGGGCTTCGTGACAGGCATCAACAAAGCTTATATTCAAACGATATAAACAGTGGATTACGTCACACAATAAAACCCCCAACCATAAATGAAACAATATTTCAAGTATCTATTCAGCTATTTCACATGGAGCTATCGCAGGCATAAGGTAAATTAATGCCTGGGCAGGTAGGCTGCCCGTTTCGGGTAAGATAAAGATGTAGATAAGCTGCGCTGCACAGCGCAAATAAAAAGGCGTTTTCCGGGAAACGGAAAGCGCCTGAGGAAGGGAAGAGCTAAAAAATTAATCAGTCGCGTTCAATGGCCAGCGCCACACCCTGCCCGCCGCCGATACACAACGTCGCCAGGCCCTTTTTCGCATCGCGCTTTATCATCTCATGCACCAGCGAAACCAGAATCCGGCAGCCGGATGCGCCAATCGGATGACCCAGCGCTATCGCCCCTCCGTTCACGTTCACCTTGCGCTCGTCCCATTCCAGCATTTTGCCCACGGAAAGCGCCTGCGCCGCGAAGGCCTCGTTCGCCTCGATGAGATCCAGCTCTTCCAGCGACCAGCCCGCGCGTTCAAGGCAGCGCCGCGTGGCCGTGACCGGAGCGATCCCCATCAGCGCAGGATCGACGCCGACGCTTGCGAAAGCACGAATACGCGCCAGCACCGGGAGATTTAGCTCCTGCGCCTTTGCCGCGCTCATCATCAGCACCGCTGCGGCGCCGTCGTTAATAGAGGAAGCGTTTCCAGCGGTAACGCTGCCTTCTATCTCAAAAGCGGGAATAAGTCGCGCCAGCGCTTCAGCGCTGGCGTCGGTGCGCGGCTGCTCGTCGGTATCGACAAGCAAAGTCCCGCCCGCGCGCAGCTCTACGGCAACCGGGACAATTTCATCTTTAAACCGCCCTGCATCAATAGCCGCCCGCGCTTTTTGCTGGGAAGCGAGCGCGAAGGCATCCTGACTTTCACGACTTATGCCATATTCGCGGGCAAGGTTTTCTGCCGTCACGCCCATATGGTAATCGTTAAAGGCGTCCCACAGGCCATCGTGCACCAGGCTGTCGATAAGCTGGCTGTTGCCCAGCGCCGCGCCGGTTCGGCTGTTGGCTAATACATGCGGGGCGCGACTCATATTTTCCTGGCCGCCTGCGATAACCACATCCGCTTCCCCGCACTGTATGGCCTGGGTGGCAAGATGCAGCGCTTTTAAGCCGGAGCCGCAGACGTCATTGATGGTAATGGCTGAGACGGACCAGGGCAGGCCGCTGTTAAGCGCCGTTTGTCGCGCCGGGTTTTGCCCGGCTCCGGCGGTTAATACCTGGCCCAGAATGACCTCGTCAACTTCCTGCTCGCTCACGCCGCTACGCTCAAGCAGCGCTTTTACCACCGCGCTGCCTAATTCTGCCGCGCTGCGCGGGGAGAGCGCTCCCTGGAAGCAACCAATCGGGGTCCGGGCCGCCCCAACAATCACTACATCTTTCATCGCATCTCCGCAACGCGTCCGCCTGACCTTAATTGCGCATATCATGAGTTAATATTAATTATTTGTTAATTTCGTTTTTTGCAGATCCTTATATTCAAAAGGTTCTTTTCTGGATAAATGAGCAATAAAATCAAAACAATAAAAGGATATTCCTGCCGCTTCGCCTGCGGATATTTCTTCGCAACCAGTGAACATCGTCACAATTTAATAACAGTGGGAGTAACGCGGGGGGAGGCTTCGGGGCCAGGGATGCAAGGGAGGAAGGAAACTGGCCTCTGCCTGAATTGTGCAAAGACCGGCATGTTAATAACTATTTCAGGCGGAACGCGGCCACCGTATCGCCCAGTGTCGTACCGAGTGAACCTTGTCACCAGCAACGATAACCACATATACGTTTAAGCATTCGTCCAGCGTGTTTGTTGCAAGCGCAAGCTGTTTACGGATAGCGGCGGATTTAGTGGCATAACGTTCGTCGTTTGCTGTGCGATGCGCCCGCAGAAAAAGAGTCTAAAAATCACCCGCCAGCTAATAAAAGTATTATTTGCGCAAGGTGGTTGAATATATCCACCGTAAGGTTTTCAACGAAAGGCGCCAGAGTATACATTTTTAGCGCCAGCGCCCCCATACCTATCGTTAGCGTCAGCGGAAAGCCTATGACAAAAATAGATAGCTGGGGCGTTAAGCGATTGAGTAATCCGAGGGTAAAATTTATTGCCAGCAACAAAGTGACCACCGGCAGGCTTAACATCAGTCCGCAGCGGAAAATCAATCCTCCCATCTGCGCCAGATAATAAAACCCTTGCGTATGCAGCGCAGCGCCACCGACGGGCAGCGCTTCAAAGCTTTGGTTGAGGATGGTTAACATCCACAGATGTCCGTCAAAGGATAAAAAGAGCAGCGTCGCCAGCAGGTTTAATAGCCTGGCGACAACCGGCATGTTCTGTCCGCCGGAAGGATCGAAGAAGGTCGCAAAAGAAAGCCCCATTTGCAGGCCGATAAATTCCCCGGCGCTTCGTATCGACACAAAAATAAGCTGTACCGTTAACCCCATAGCAGCACCGATGATTAACTGCTGCGCCGCCACTGCGACGCCCTGCCAGGAGAAAATAATAATATGGCTGTCCGGCAAATTCTGGCCGATTAAAAAAGCGATACACACCGCCAGGCCGACCTTGCCCTTGTTACTGAACTCTTTGCCGCTGAAGACAGGCGCGGTGCTGAATAATGCAAGAATTCTCAGCGCAGGCCAAAAAAAGTGGCTAATTTGAAAATAGAGGCTTTCAACGGACAGGGAATACATAGCTATCCGATTATATAAGGCAGGCTGTTAAATAACGCTCGCATATAGTCAAGAAAGATACTGAGCATCCAGGGGCCGAGGACAATCACCACCAGAACGATAGCCAGGATTTTAGGAATAAATGAGAGCGTCATTTCGTTTATCTGCGTGGATGCCTGAAGAATACTGATGATAAGCCCCGTTAAGAGCGCCACCAGCAGCATGGGGGCCGCCACCATCAGGCCAACCTTTACGGCCTGAAACCCCAACGCCATTACGCTTTCCGGTGTCATTATTTATCCGGCCTTAGCTAAAAAAGCTTTGGGCAAGCGAGCCCGTTAATAATTGCCAGCCGTCAACCAGCACAAACAGCATTAGCTTGAAGGGTAACGAAATGGTGGCCGGCGGCAACATCATCATCCCCAGCGCCATCAATACGCTTGCCACGACCAGATCGATTATCAAAAACGGGATGAATACCGTGAAGCCTATCTGGAAGCCGGTTTTGAGTTCGCTGGTAACAAAGGCGGGCAGCAGGATACGCATTGGCACATCGTCAGGACTGGCAAAATTATTGGCTTTCGCCAGCCGGGTATAGAGCGCCAGATCCGTTTCCCGGGTTTGCTGCAGCATAAAGGTGCGCATGGGGCCAGCCGCCCTTTCCAGCGCCGTTTCCATGCTGATTTTATCTTCCGTCAGCGGCTGCCATGCATCCTGATAAATCTGGTTAAAGACCGGCGACATAACGTAAAAGGTAAGAAATAGCGCAAGTCCCAGCAATACCTGATTAGGCGGCGTCGAAGGCGTGCCCAGCGCATTGCGTAACAGACCAAAGACGATGATGATGCGGGTGAAACCGGTCATCATCAGCAAAACGGCGGGCAAAAAGGTCAGTGAGGTGAGCAATACCAGGGTCTGAACGGGCAATGACCAGCTCTCGCCGTTGCCAGAATGGGTAATCAGCAGATCGCTGTTAGCCGCCCACGCGTGCTGTAAGGGGGCAAAAATGCCTATCCCAGACAGCATAAGCAGGAACAGTATCCTCGGGCCGCGAAGGTAAGGACGCCATAAAATACTCATTGCCCCGACTCCGGCTTGCGTTTTTTCAACATATTGAGCATTACGGACTGAAAGTCCCCTGCCAGCGGCGAATGGGAAATCTCTTCCGCGCCGCTTTGCTTATCAAAGGTAGCGAGGCAGGTAATGTTCGCAGGCGTTACCCCCAGCAGCAGCCATTTATCCTGTACTTCAACGATAATCACGCGTTCGCGCTGACCAAGGGATTGACTGCACTTAATAGTCAATAAGGCGGACGCTTTCCGGCCTTGCTGCCTGAATCCCGCCCGGCGGGCAACCCAGGCGATGGCGGCAATAAACAGTAAGACCAGCGCAAGCGCGCCCCCAACGTTAAATAACACTGAACCGGGCGTGCCTGAGTCGACGGATGAGTACGAAGCGGGCGCGGCGGTTTTTGTTGCAGAATTCATTATTTGCTCAGACGGTGCATACGCTCTGAAGGAGTAATAATGTCGGTAATACGAATACCGAATTTATCGGAAACCACTACCACCTCCCCCTGCGCAATTAAATAGCCGTTAATCAGAACGTCCAGCGGCTCGCCCGCCAGGCCTTCCAGCGTTACCACCGAACCCTGGCTTAAGCGCAGCAGCTCTTTGATGGTCATTTTGGTACGCCCTAACTCCACCGTCATTTTGACTGGGATATCGAGAATCAGATCGAGATCCTGAGATAAATGCGCAGCCAGATGCTCCTGGACGCCTGACGGAGCCGTACTATTGTTTTCCACTGACTGCTGCTCGCTCATAGCATCGCCCCATAGATCTTCTATGGATTGTTTGTCAGCGTCAGATGAGGATGGGGTATCGCTCACAGGAAACTACTCCTTTTTAAAAGAGGCTAAAGAAGGATTCTTCATATGCTCAACTTTCAAAGCATACTGGTTGTTAACACAACCATATTTACCAGACAGTACGGGTACGCCATCAATAAAGGCCATCAGACTTTCTGGCTTATCCAGCGGGATGATGTCGCCTTTTTTAAGCTGCATAACCCGTAACAGGCGGGTATTGATTTCGGCAAAGTTGGCCACCAGCTCAAGTTCGGTATCCTGCACCTGCGTGACCAGCGTATTACGCCACTGTTCATCCTCCTGTTTGGAGTTTTCCATCGGCGGATTGGTTAGCAGCTCGCGTAACGGCTCAATAATGCTAAACGGAATACAGATATCAAAATGCCCAACGTGCGCGCCTATTTCCACCGAGAAAGGCGTGGTGACCACGATATCGTTTGGAGAGGAGGTAATATTGGTAAATTTAACCTGCACTTCAGAACGAACGTATTCCGTTTTCAGCTTGAATACTGAGCTCCATCCATAGTCATAGGCTTCCAGCGCCATCGACAGTATTTTTTCGATAATGCGCTGCTCGGTTGGCGTAAATTCGCGGCCGTCCACTTTGGTAGGGAAACGGCCATCACCGCCAAACAGGCTATCCACCGTCATAAAAACCAGGTTCGGCGAGAATACGAATAGCGCCGTCCCGCGTAACGGATTCATATGGACCAGGTTTAAATTAGTCGGCACGGATAAATTACGGGCAAAATCATGGTAAGGCTGTATTTTAATCGAGCCTACGGTGATATCCGGACTGCGTCGTAACAGATTAAATAGCCCAATACGAAACTGGCGCGCAAAGCGTTCATTGATAATCTCAAGCGACTGTAAGCGCTCACGAACTACACGGCGCTGAGTATTAGGGTTGTAGGGCTTAATCCCTTCATTCTGTTCCGGCTGCTGCGGGTTTTCGGTAACGTTATTGCTGTCATCGTCACCTCCCCCATTCAGCAGGCGATCGATCTCAGCCTGAGACAGTACGCTATCAGACATGGAAGTTACCGTAATATAAACGCGTTAAATAATACATCAGTAACACTCGCACTCTGGCTACCGACAAGTGGCTGACTGACTACGGCTTTAATTTCATTAATGAGCTGATACTTACCTTCATCGGTAGATAAATATTCAGCCGTGTGCTGTGAAATAAGAATGAGCAGGCGGCTACGAACTTCCGGTAAAAATTTCCCAACCAGCTCTTTTGAATGCTCATCTTTAACACGTAGCGTCAGGCCAATATATAAAACGCGGTCACTGTCGTTCCCGTTATCTGGCTTCAGGCTGACGGTAAACGTATCCAGCGGAATATAGGTTGGCGCAGGCTCTTCAACGGGCTCAGGCTTCGCCGCAGGATCGCTCTTCGCTACTTCACTTTTCATTTTATGCATTTCATAAAAAGTAAAACCGGCAACGCCACAGGCACCCACGACCAGAAGCAGCAGAAGCAAAATGACCAGGGTGCTCTTTTTACCGGACCCGGAGTCATTTTTATTCTTTTTCGACATTATGTAAAAACCTTGTAAATGAATGCGGACCCGTAATGAATGCCCTGGAGGAGAGCATTCTATTACATACGGCCTTTGAGACAATTCAGCGAATAAGTGAAATTAATGACGGCAACCCGGCAATTAAATGTAACCGTCAAACAAAGGTATTTATTCCACTATTGTGGCGTATCTGCGCAGGGCGAATAATCACCTCTTCCGTATCAGCCTGAGGCGCATCACCACCGTTATCGTCCTGCGCCTTCTGTCCGGATGACCACTCAGAATGCGCGGAGCCGCTCCAGGACTGGGCGGAACCGCTATCCACGCGGCTCGCTTCAAGGTTGATGCCCGACTCTGCAAGGGAGGTACGCAGCTGCGGCATCGCCGCTTCGAGGGCGGCGCGAACCTGATGATTCTCGCTGACGAAATGTAAGCTCGCCTGGTCGCTGTTCATGCGCAGATTAATTTTTAAGACGCCAAGTTCCGCCGGATTTAAGCGTATTTCTGCGTTATGAATACCGTTACGGGTAAACATCGCAATTTGCTGCCCCAGAGATTGCTGCCAGGCCGCCGTCCCCATCTCCTGCGTCAAAACGGGCGCCGGCGCTGCGGTTACGGGAACCGATGCAGCATGCGAGACCAGCAGCGAAGAGCCAGGCGCTGTATGCGTATGCACCGTGGCCGCAGGCGTAAAGGAAGAATGACCGTCAGCAGCGATGGCTACAGCTCCTTCGACCACAGGTTTAAACAGGCTCACCATCTGCTCAGGCTTTTCAACCTGTAGAGCGACGGGCAGGCCTGGCGCCGGCTGAGCGTCGTGTTTCGCTTCTTTGCCCGTCAGGCCGGCAAACGAATAGTTCTGCTTAGCCAGCGCTGCTGCCGTGGGGGCTGCGTTACCGCCGTCTGTCATGCCTTTAAGGAGAGTCAGCGCTGCCTGAGCGCTGTTTGCCGTTGTCTCTTCCCCCTGGGCATCAACGGTTACCGCAGCCGTCTGCTGCGCGGTTCCTGCCGCCGTCGCCGCACCCGCTACGCCTGTATTTGCTGCATCCATCTGCATCACCAGGGTTTGCAGATGGACAAGCTGCGACCCAACGGACATCTCCGCCAGAACAGGTACCGGCTCGTCAGCCGTCTCATCTGGCTTACCGGTAAAGGCGCTGTCCGGCAGATTATCGGGAGAATCAAACACGTCCCCCTGCGCTTCATGACCGATATTAACCGGCACTTCTGCCGCAGGCAGAGGAGCCGGTTGCTGCCTCTCTTCCTGAATCTGCGGAAACAGTTGCTGCGTTTTCGCTGCAAGCTCTGCGTTGAAATCTTCACCCGGCGCGGCGTCCATGCTGCCTTGCGCGGTTTGCCTTCCAGGCGCTGCGTTCATTAAGGCCGAGATAGTTACCATCATAAAACTTTTTTCCCGAGGCAGGCACGCTGCGCAAATTCATCCATTAATTTTTGCTCGTGGCGGCTTTCTTTTAAGGCGCGCACCGTCTCCGCGCGGCTTTTCAGCGTGTCGAAAGCGTTCAGGCGCTGTTTGTCGCTGCGCCAGGAAGAGAGCGCCAGATCGACCGACTGTTTACAGGCGGTGACGTGCCCCGCGTGCTGGCGCACGACTTTGCCAAGGGAATCAATAAACGACTGCTGGCTTACCCAATCCACCACCGATATCCCTCGATCCGCCATGTTTAACTGCAAATTCTGCTGATACTCCAGCTCGTACGCCTCCAGTTGTTCAAGCTGGGTAACGGCACGCGTATAGTCCTGCTGCACCTTCCCCAGATGAGTGGTGGTCGTATCAAGCTGCTGCTGTGCAAGGTCGCGCAGCACATCCATTGGGCTGGTCGTTGCCATAAGTTACGTTCCCTGTCAGGATTGTGAAGGTTCAGAAAAAATTTTATCCAGCAGCGCCTGCGAGTCTTCATAGCTGCAGTTCTCATCAATGGGCTGCTGAAGAAAAGCCTCAAGCTGTGGGTAGAGGGCAATCGCTTTATCCAGCAGAGGATCGCTCCCGGCCGCATAGGCTCCCACGCTAATCAGATCGCGGTTACGCTGAAAAGAGGAGAGCAGTTGCTTAAAGGTCTGCACTTTCCTGTAATGCTCTTTGGCGATAAGCTCGGTCATCGCACGGCTTATCGATGCTTCGATATCAATCGCCGGATAGTGACCGGCCTCCGCCAGACGACGCGATAGCACGATATGGCCGTCAAGAATCGCCCGCGCCGAATCGGCAATTGGATCTTGCTGATCGTCGCCTTCCGTCAGAACGGTATAAAAAGCCGTTATCGAGCCCCCGCCCTTTACCCCATTTCCGGCGCGCTCTACCAGCGCGGGGAGTTTCGCAAATACCGAAGGCGGATAGCCTTT